>JALSTH010000053.1 GCA_026983835.1 Candidatus Zixiibacteriota bacterium
GAAATAGTTTATAATAAATTAAAAGAAGGCGTCAACAGATTTAAGGCTAAAGGAGCTTATGCGGTGTTTCTTGCGGTGGGATCGTCGGAGATTTTGGCGATGGCGCAGTATTATCCGCAGGGTGTTTCCCCAACCCGAAATGTAAATATCTCCGATACCTATGAGTGTGGTTCCACATTTAAGTTGGTGACTATCTCCACAGCGATTAATTCCGGGAAATTCAGCGCTTATGATATTATCGATTGTGAGAACGGGAAATACCGTGTCGGCAATAAAACGATTACCGACTATGAAAAGGCGGGGAAAATCAGTCTCCGACGGGCGGTGGAAATATCATCCAACATAGCTGCGGTGAAATTGGCGCAGGCTTTGGGTCCCGATTTGATATACAAAACCGCAATCGATTTCGGATTTGGCTCGAAAACGGGAATTAGGCTCCCCGGCGAATCCGGCGGTTGGTTAAAATCACCTGATAAGTGGTCTCAAACCGATTTAGCCGTTTTCAGCTATGGCTACGGGATTTCCATAACAGCTTTACAACTGGTAAATGCTTATGCCGCTGTCGGTGCCGGGGGGAACCTCTATCGGCCTCATTTATTGAAAGCGGTTGTTTCCCCTTCGGGCGAAGTAATTGAAAATATCGAGCCTAAAATAATCAGGCGCGTTATCTCCGAAAGGACCGCTTCAACCTTGATGGAGTTTTTCTCCGGAGTTGTCGATAGCGGGACAGCAATAAAAGCTAAAGTCAAAGGACTGAAAATAGCGGGAAAAACCGGCACGGCGAGGAAACCGATTATTGGCGGTAAAGGGTATTATAGGAATAAATTCCGTTCCTCGTTTGTGGGATTTTATCCGGCGGATGAACCGCGTATTGTCGGGTATGTTGTTTTCGATGAGCCGCAGACCGCGAAAATGTCCAGTTATACGGCTGTTCCGATTTTCAAGGAAATCCTTGAGGAATACTTATGTTCGCCTAAGGGAATAATAAATGATGAGGAGGATACTCCCAAAGTATCGGTGAACTTATGCTCGGCGATTAAGACGGAGAATCCCAACCGTAATTCCATTGAAATAAATAAGAGAAAGGCGGCTGCAAACAAAAACATCAAGGGGTTTGAAAGTTTGAATGCAATGGTAATCGGAAAACCGCTGCGGATTGCGATTCGTTTGCTTCGCCAATATGGATATGATTTTAATATCGAGGGGAACGGCGGCGTTGTGGAGGAATGCTATCCCCAAAGAATCGATGGTCGTATAAAGTATTATATCCGTTGTAAGAATGGAGAATAAGGTGAACACCTCCTTGCGCAAAAATGAATATAGGACCGTTGGGGAATTATTCAGCGGTATCGGCGTATTTCTCCCGAATGGGGTAGAGAATTTGGTAGTAACGGGAATCGAATATAATTCAAAGGATGTGAAACCCGGGAATATCTTTTTCGCAATACGGGGCAGTAAAGTTGATGGCGCAGATTTTATATCCGAAGCTGTAGAGAATGGGGCGGCGATGGTTGTTTCCGAAAGGTTCATTCCCATCAGCGTGCCTTTGTTGGAGTGCGCGCCCGTAAGGCGGATTTTGGCGGAAGTTTCAGGTAAATACTATGGCAATCCTTCAAGGGAACTTAGGGTTATAGGAGTAACCGGCACAAATGGGAAAACTTCGGTTTGCGGAATGGTTCGTTCGATTTTTGAGATTGCAGGAATATCCACCGCGCAATTCGGGACTTTGGGGCATATAATTGGCGATGAATTCGAGGAGACCCTGAACACAACCCCTGAATCAAAGGAGATTCAACGGCTTTTACGCAAGGCTCTGGATTATAATTGTAAAGCCGCCGTATTCGAGGTTTCATCGCATTCTTTGGTACAATATAGGGTTCATAATGTCGATTTCGATATCGGGGTTTTCACCAATTTGTCCAGCGAGCATCTCGATTATCATCGGGATATGGAGGATTATTTCCGTGCCAAAAAGCGTTTATTCGAATATCTGAGGGATGCGAAAAAAACAGCCATAATCAATATGGGGGATGCGTATGGACGTATGCTCGCGGAAATGGATGGTTTGGATGTCATCGGCTATGGGGATTATGAGGGGTCCGATATTTATATTAAAGAAAGTGTTTTGAAAGCTGATGGAACGAAACTGAAAATATCGACGCCCCACGGTGAAATGGAATTGAGATTTAGAATGGCGGGGAGGTTCAATGCGGAAAATGCTTTAGCTGCGGTCTCGGTGGCGGTTGTTTCCGAAATTCCGTTCGACAAAATATCGGAAGGTTTGGAACAATTCAATCCTCCGCGGGGAAGGATGCAAAGGATTGATTTTGGTCAGCCGTTCAAGATTTATATTGACTATGCCCACACGCCCGATGCCTTAAGGAGACTGCTGAAATCGGTTCGGGAATTTACGGAGGGGAGAATTATCATCGTTTTTGGTTGCGGGGGTGATAGGGATAAATCGAAAAGAGTCCCTATGGCGGAAGTGGTTTCCAATTTAGCGGATTTGGCGATTTTGACCAGCGATAATCCCCGTACCGAAGATCCGGAAAAGATACTTGATGAGGTTGAGAGCGGTTTTCGGCAGGGGTTTGAATATTCCCGTCTAAGCGATAGGAAAAAAGCGATTAAGCTTGCTTTGAAGTCAGCCCGCAAGGGGGATACTGTTATAATCGCCGGAAAGGGACATGAGAATTATCAGATATATTGTACGGAGAAAAAGTATTTTTCGGAAGTAGAAATAATAGGGGAGTTTTTTAAGACGGAAAGTAAAATTTGATGGAGCCTATGGCAGTTGATGAGATTATACAATTAGCAAAGCCGGCAAATGGGTTTTCCCTATGTGATACCCCTGTGGTGGGGGTATCCATCGATTCCCGAACCATAAAACGGGGCGAACTGTTTGTGGCGGTCCGCGGTAATCGTACCGATGGGCACAACTATATCCAGGAAGCTATTGATAAAGGAGCGTCCGGTATAGTGGCGGAAACAGCCTTCAATGTGAATGATGTCAGGACGCGCAATCGGAAAGTCAATTTTTTCGTCGTTAAGGATTCTTTGGAATTCTTGGGGAATATGGCGCGCCTTTACCTGAAGAAACTGGGGGTAAAAACAATTTCGGTAACCGGTACAAGCGGAAAAACATCCGTGAAGGATTTTATCGTCCAAATACTCTCGAAGAATTATTTCGCTGCGGGGTCCAAAGGGAATTATAACAACCTCTACGGCCTTCCTTTATCAATTTTTGACTTGAATTGCTGGACCGAAGTAGCTGTTTTGGAGATGGGTATGTCAGCACCGGGCGAGATTTCGAGGTTGTGCGAGATTGCTCAGCCGGATATCGGTGTCCTGAATAATATAGGATATGCCCATATAGAAACTCTCGGGAGCATCGGAAATATCGCTCGTGCGAAATCCGAAATGGTTGAATTTATAAGTAAAAAGGGCGGCGTAGTGGTGATTAATTACGATGATGAGCGGGTTGTCAATCTTTCCAAGGGCTTAGATTGTAAATACATCAAAGTAGGCACCGCTTCAGAATGCGATTTTCGCATATCGAATATATCCGTTGATAATAACGCCAATCCCAGTTTCAAGCTGAACGGACGGGCAGTTAAGTTGAATATACCGGGTATATTCAGCATTTACAATTCAGCAATGGCATTAGCCGCGTCAGTAACTTATGGGATAGAATTTGAGGTGGCTTTGGAGGAGTTGCCAAAATTGAGATTACCTGAGATGAGAAGCTCGGTTTACAATCTTGGCGGGGTGACGGTGATAGATGATTGCTATAACGCAAATCCTCAATCGACGGGCGAAGCAGTAAGGGTGCTGTCATCATTGAGGGCGAATCGCCGTTTTATGGTGTTTGGGGATATGTTGGAGCTTGGAGTGTTAGCGGATAGTTTGCATAGAGAGGTTGGCGAGCGGATAGGAAAATCCAATGTGGATTGCTTGTTGACTTATGGGAATTTAGCCGAACTCTCCGGCGCGAGGGCTCAAGAGTTTAATGGTAATATCGAAGTTGTTCATTGCGGAGATTATGAGGAGATTGCGAGAATACTTTCGCAAAAGATGGGAAAGGGAGATGCTGTCTTGTTCAAGGGATCACGGGGAATGAAATTGGAAAAGGCTTTGGAATTGTTTACCGAATTTATCAAAGGGAAATAGGATGCTTTATCATCTTTTTATTCCCCTCACGAAATATATAAGCGGATTTAATATTTTCCGATACATAACTTTCCGTGCCGCTTATTCCACGGTGACGGCGATGTTTATCTGTTTCCTCTTCGGTCCGTATATCATCAAGTTGCTGAAGAAGTATCAAGTTAAGGAAACGATAAGGCGAGAGGGTCCCGCTTCTCATTACACAAAGGAAGGAACCCCGACAATGGGCGGGATAATCATTTTAATAGGTATAATCGTTCCCACGCTTTTGTGGGCGGATTTAACCAATCATTATATCCATTTGGTTTTGTTGGCTACTTTGTGGATGGGGATTGTCGGCTTTATAGATGATTATCTCAAAGTTGTGAAAAAACAGCCCAAGGGTATGGTTGCTAAGAAGAAATTCGCCGGGCAGATTATGTTGGGATTGGTTTTGGGATTGATATTATATTTTTATCCTCCCTCGCCCGAATTCACCACCGCGACTGGGATCCCATTCTTTAAGCATATAGCGATAAGATTAGGCGTGATTTATGTGCCGTTTGTAATCATCGTTATCGCCGGTTCTTCAAATGCGGTGAATTTAACCGATGGGCTTGATGGTTTGGCTATCGGGTTAGTTGGGATTTGTGCTGCCGCTTTTGGGGCTATCGCTTATATAACCGGTAGGGTTGATTTCAGCAGATACCTTTCAATTGAATATTTGGAAGGAGCCGGAGAGTTAACAATCTTTTGCGGGGCATTACTCGGATCCGCTTTGGGTTTTTTGTGGTTCAATAGTTACCCCGCAGAAGTATTTATGGGCGATACGGGGGCGCTGTCTCTTGGAGCGGCTTTGGGAACTTTGGCGGTTTTGACTAAGAATGAGGTTTTGTTGATTATAATGGGCGGCGTATTTGTGGTGGAAGTTCTCTCGGTTATGATTCAAGTCGGCTCTTTTAAGATGACCGGTAAACGGGTTTTCAAAATGTCTCCGATACATCACCATTTCGAATTACTTGGATGGTCGGAGCCTAAAGTGGTGGTTCGTTTTTGGATTGCCGGGATAATTTTCGCATTGATTACCCTTTCAACATTTAAGATAAGATAATTTGCCGAATGACTAAAGAGAACATCGAAAACAAAAGGGTATCCATACTTGGAATGGCTCGTTCCGGAATGGCTTTGGCTTTTATGCTGAACAATTTGGGTGCCAGAGTATTCGTCAGTGAATCCGCTGAAAATGAAACGGTATCAAAGAATAAGTTCCTTTTGGATGAACAGGGTATCCCAAATGAAATTGGCGGGCATAGCGAAAAAATCCTCCAATCCGATTTTATTGCCATAAGCCCGGGGGTCCCGGTGGACATCGATATCTTGAAGGTAGCCAAAAACAGAGGGATCCCAATTTTTTCCGAACTTGAGGTTTCCTCGTGGTTCTGCAATTCTCCCATTATTGCCATTACCGGTTCAAATGGCAAAACGACGACCACAACCCTAATAGGGAAAATACTTTCGGACTCAAATATAGAAAATATCGTTGGAGGAAATATCGGTATTCCGTTCGCTTCTTTTATCGATAAGATATGTCCGGATGGATACGCTGTTTTGGAGGTGTCCAGTTTTCAATTGGAGCGGATAGATAGGTTTAAGCCGAAGGTGGCGGTTATCCTGAATTTTACTCCGGATCATCTCGACCGTTATGCTACACTCGACGATTATCGCTATGCCAAAGCGCGGATTTATGAAAACTTGGGCAAAGGGGATTATTTGATTTTGAACGCTGATGACAGGGAATCCGACAAATTTATGCCCAAACCGGAAGTGAAGCTGCTACGCTTTTCCAACCGCAATAATGATGCTGCGGATATATTCGTAAAGGGGAGAAATTTGGTGCTAAAAACGGCAAAAGGTATCGAACCTATTATCCCGACAAAGGAAATCGGGATTAAAGGACCCCATAATGTAGCTAATAGTGCAGCTGCGGTTTTGGTGGGAATAATCGCAGGCGCAGAGATAACGCGAATCGCCGACTCCCTCCGCAGATTCAAGGGAGTTGAGCATAGGTTGGAGAAGGTTATGGTTATCGATGGCATTACTTATATTAACGATTCCAAGGGGACCAATGTCGATGCGGTTTTGATGGCTCTCAAGAGCGTCGAGGGGAATGTTGTGTTAATCGCTGGGGGGAAAGATAAGGGAGGGGATTTCACAAAATTAATCCCGGATATAAAAGGAAAAGTTTGCGCTCTCGTTTTAATAGGCGAAGCGGCTGATAAAATTTCTATGCAGTTATCGGGCATTGTCTCGACCTATCGGGCGGAGAGTATGGATGATGCTGTTTTAATGGCTGCGAAATTAGCGCGCCGCGGCGAAACGGTTTTGCTTTCTCCCGGATGTGCCAGCTTTGATATGTTCGATAATTATGAACATCGCGGAAAGGTTTTCAAGGAAGCGGTCTATCATTTAAAAAGCGGGGAATTGGTATGATTAAAAAACTTTTACTTGATAAACCCGGAAATACTTATGTTTGGCTCGTTTTGATTTTAGCGCTTTTGGGGACTCTGATGGTTTTTTCCTCATCATCATATTATGCCGAGCATTTTGCCAAGCAATGCAATGGTGATTCTTGGTATTATTTTAAGCGTCAAATTGCTTGGTTGGTGATAGGATTAATAGGGGGGGGAGGTGCTTATTTACTGGGTTACCGTCGAATATTGAGGCTGTCCCCTTATATTCTATTGGTCTCTGTTATTTTGTTGGTTGTGGTAATGTTTTTTAAACCTATCAAGGATGTGCATCGGTGGATACGGATCGGCTCTATTAGTTTTCAGCCCTCGGAGTTTGCAAAAATGGCTATTTTGCTTTTTATGTCGTCCGAACTGTCAAAGGAATTTAGGAGGGCTTCGGAGTCAGCCAGATTTATTTCCATCCTTGTCGTTGTTGGAATTGTCTGCGGCTTGATACTCATAGGACCTGATTTGGGAAGTGCTTTGGCATTAGGTATGTCTTTGGGGATTTTAATGTATCTTGCGGGAATAAAAAAATCATATCTTTTAATGACCGGGATTGCCTCGCTTGTGGTTGTCATTATAATAATATTCGGCTTTGGATATAAAAAAAATAGGATTGAGGGATATATCAGTGGATTGGAAAATCCGTTGGAATCGCCTTATCAGGTGAAGCAGGGTTTAACTGCGATAGGATCGAGCGGGGTATTGGGTAAAGGGCTTGGTTCGGGAAGGCAGAAGATGTTATTCTTGCCGGAACCGCATACTGATTTCATATTCGCAAACATCGCTGAGGAAACCGGATTTTTAGGTACGATACCACTTATTTCCGTTTATCTCCTCCTTTTTTACATCGCCGAAAAAATTGCGAGTAGGTGTAAAGATCCTGCGGGGAGATTATTGGTTTGGGGTCTATCGGTAGCAATAACCTTGACCTCATTTATAAATATAGCGGTTGTTTTGGGGATATTGCCTGTAACCGGGCTTCCTTTGCCTTTTATCAGTTATGGGGGATCATCCCTGTTTTTTAATATGGTCGCGGCGGCATTGGTTGCTTCGGTAGCGTTCAGCGGCGGTAAAGCTTTTTCTTGGGAGATAAAACCAATTGGTGGATATCATAATAGTAGGAGGCGGTACCGGAGGCCATCTGTTTCCGGCACTGGCAATCGCCAAAAGCCTAATAAACATATCGGCGGATATTAGGATTAGATTTTTGGGCAGGGAATCGTCTTTGGAAGAGAAGTTGATAATTAAAAAAGGTTTCGAGTTGGAATATATCCCCGCGGTTAAAATGAAAAGGAGTCTCATCGGAATAATTAGCTTCGCCTTCGCATATCCGTTAGCGGTCCTTAAAACTGTCCGTGTAATATCAAGATTGAAACCAAATCTATTAATAGCCACCGGAGGATATGTCGCCGGCACGGCGGGAATAGCTGCTTGTCTAAATCGGATACCTGTTTTTCTGCAGGAACAGAATAGTATCCCGGGTTTGGCGTCGAAATTGTTGAACATAATAGCCGTGAAAACATTTATCGGTTTCGAAGATTCAGCCCGATATTTCCTCAGGAAGCGGAATATTGAATTCACGGGGAATCCGATAAGGCCGGAGATAGGTTCTCTTTCCCGTGATGAGGGATGCGAAATAATCGGCTGCTCGCAAGAGACGGATAATATTTTGATTATCGGCGGCAGTCAAGGAGCTAAATCGATAAATAGAGCGATTGAAAATATTTTAAACGATTTATCTGACAAAAAGGATAATGTGCAACTCATTTGGCAATGTGGGGAGGGTGAGAAGGAGCGGTTGATTGGCGAATGCCGAAGGATAGGGATAAAGGCTGTTGTTAGAAGTTTCTTTGACAGGATGGATGCGGTTTATGCCGCCACCGATATCGCCGTATGCAGAGGTGGGGCAATAACACTTGCGGAACTATCGAAATGCGGTATCCCGATGATTATCATCCCTTATCCGTATGCCGCGGCTAATCATCAATACGCTAACGCCCTGTATTATCAAAAGGCCTCCGCGGGTATAGTTATTGAGGATAACGAAACTATGACGGATAAGTTAAGGGATACACTTGTGAAATTGTTGGAATCGGAAGGTTTGAGAGAACAGATGGCATCTGCATCCCGGAGGATTGGTAAAAACAGCGCCACCGAAACGATTGCTAATTCGATAAAGGATTTTATTTCACGGTAATAAAATGGTCTTACGTTTTAATAAAATAAAAAAACTTCATTTGGTCGGCATAGGTGGCAGCGGGATGTCTGGTATTGCCGAAATACTTCTGAATATGGGATATCCTGTCTGCGGTTCGGATATATCTGATTCCGCCGTTGTGCGGCGTTTAAGGGAACTGGGAGCAAAAATAACGATTGGGCATAAAGCCGAGAATGTCGCCGATTGCGATGCCGTGATAATTTCTTCGGCGATTAAGGATGATAATCCGGAAGTTATCACCGCCCGTTCCCTGAAATTACAGGTTATACGCCGTGCGGAGATGTTGGGAGAATTAATGCGACTTAAGTTTGGGATAGGTATCGCCGGTACTCACGGTAAAACCACTACTACCTCTATGGTAGGGGCTATCTTATCCGAAGCGGGATTGGATCCCACGATTATAGTTGGCGGCATCCTTTCTAAATTGGGAGGCGGCGCGAGACTTGGCAAAAGCGATTATCTTGTCGCTGAGGCGGATGAATATGACCGTTCATTCTTGGATTTAATCCCGACCATTGCGGTTATCACCAATCTTGAAGCTGAGCATATGGAATGCTATACCGATTTCGATGATCTTCGTGGCGCTTTCCTGCAATTCGCTAATCGGGTGCCCTTCTTCGGTAGGGTGATAATTTGTCTCGATGATCCAAACCTGCAGGAAATGTATCCGAAATTCAAGAGGAATATCCTTACCTACGGATTATTGCCCCGTGCGGATATTAACGCCCGTAATCTCAAGCTTTACGACTATGGCAGTGAATGTGATATTTATCTCGGTAAGGAATATACCGATAAAATGAAGCTTAGGGTAATCGGGGAGCATAACATAAAAAATGCTCTTGCGGCATTGGGGGTGGCTATGGAATTGGATGTCCCATTGTCAACAGCTTTGGAGGCTTTGAAGGATTTCACGGCAGTTAAGCGGAGATTTGAATTCAAAGGAAGCGTCAAGGGTATTGATATTTATGATGACTTCGCCCACCACCCCACGGAAATAACCGAATTGATAAAGTCGGTGCGAGCTTCGTTTAAAAGAAGATTGGTGATTATTTTTCAGCCCCATCTATACAGCCGCACGGTTAATTTTCAAAAACAATTTGGAACTGCTTTGATGGGAGCGGATAAGGTTATCATTACCGATATTTATCCCTCGAGGGAAAAACCTATCGATGGGGTTACGGGAAAATTGGTAGCGGATGCGCTTGTTGATTTAGGGCATACCGATGTGGCATATATGGAAAATATGGGGGATATACCGCAGGTTGTCGTTTCCCAACTTCAGGAAAGGGATGTTTTGATAACTGTCGGAGCCGGTAATATATACAAAATAACCCCTGCAATTATCGAAGAGTTGAAAAAACGATGATGAGATTTTTAAAGGAAATATCGGTAAGTCTATTATTCTCTATCCTGTTATTCTTTGTGCTCAAGGGATTTATACTCCACAGAGTTGACTCCCAATTAAAGGGGGTTGTTATCGAGAACAGCGATTTGGTTTCCATAGATAGTTCGAAAGTCAAAA
Organism: Candidatus Zixiibacteriota bacterium; assembly: GCA_026983835.1. Taxonomy (GTDB): domain Bacteria; phylum Zixibacteria; class MSB-5A5; order UM-FILTER-46-8; family UM-FILTER-46-8; genus JALSTH01. The sequence goes on from JALSTH010000053.1 coordinate 10,403, forward strand.
ACCTTATCGGGGATAAAATGGATTTCATCGACATAGATCTTCAAGCGGTAGCCGATTCGGCAATTGAAGTTATAAAGGCGCGTTCGGTAAGTTTACACAGACGCCTTGATAAAAAGGTTGGTATGTCGGTCAAAGCCGAGAAACCTATCCTATGGGTCAAGTCAGACGGGATATACGCATTATCATCCACAGGTAGAATTTTGTCCTTATCGGATGTACCTAATGAGAGTGATTTCCCGGTATTTATCAGTTCACATCCGCTCAAGATGGAGAAAGGGGGATTGTGCGATGATTTGGAGTTGCTTTATGTGGTTGGTTTTCTGAATGAATTGGATAGTATAGACACCCACTTCGCGGAGATTATATCCACCATCAAAGTCGATAAGGACAGAGGAATTATCATTACCCTGATACCGAATGAAATACCGGTGATAGTGGGATTTAATGACTACGAATATAGAATTAATAAAATAAAATCAGTTTATAACTATTTAAGCGGCATTAAGCGTAAACCTGCTTTTGCGGACGCCCGCTATGGCGATATAATACAAATTAAATATCTGAATCGGAGTCGGAGGGTCGGATGAAGCAATCTAATATAATCTCGGGACTTGATATAGGTTCGTATAATATTAAAGCTGTTGTTATGGAGTTGGGCGAGGAAAGACCGAAAATAATCGGTTTAAGCAATGTTCCGTCTGAAGGGATGCGTAGGGGGGTCGTGGTGAATCTCGAAAAAACCATTGAGGGAATTACGCGAGCCTTGAACGAAGCTCAACATATGGCTGGGATAGATTTGGATTCCGTCTGTGTCGCCGTGGGGGGTGAGCATATAAGAAACATAAACAGTAAGGGGATTGTCTATGTATCGAACTCTTCCGGAGAAATAACCAGATCCGATATAAGTCGGGCAAAAGAAGCCGCTTCGACCTTATCCCTTCCTAAAGATAGGGTTGTCATACATACGATTCCGCAAGAATTTATTGTCGATAAACAGCCGGGGATAAAAGATCCGCGGCGTATGTTTGGGCAGACATTGGAAGTGGAGGTGCATATTATTACTGCGGCGGAGACTGCGATTAGGAATATCAACCGTGCTGTGGAAATATCCGGTTTCAGCGTAGAGAAATTTGTCTTTGCGCCATTGGCTTCGGCTGAAGCGGTCTTGACCGAAGATGAAAAAAGACTCGGGACACTCTTAATAGATTTTGGAGCGGGGACTACCGATTTGGCGGTTTTCTATGACGGTTCGATACGGTATTCGGGAGTCGTCGGCTATGGTGGAAAAGCGATTACCAATGATATAGCGATAGGCTTGCGAACCCCGTTGGAGCAAGCTGAAAAGTTGAAGCTGGAATATGGTTGTGCCTTGTCAAGTATGGTAAAAGCGGAGGATATGATTACTGTCCCGGGTATGGGCAATCGTCCCCCGAAAGAGGTGTCGAGATCCGTTCTTACCGCGATCATAGAACCTCGCGTGGAGGAGATCTTCGGGCTTATTAAAAATGTGTTTTATAGAACCCAATTCTCTAAATCTATTGGTTCGGGAATTGTCATTACCGGTGGTTCGGCGGTTATGTCTGGTGTCGCTGAACTGTGTGAGCAAGTTTTTGATATGCCGGCTAAAATCGGAGTCCCTTATGGATTCGACGGATTTTCGGATACGCTGGAAGACCCTTCAAATGCTACGGTTTTCGGATTATCTTATTTTCTCGATGATGAATATTTGGATTTTTCCGGTGAGGAATCGATTCTCGAACGAGCAATCGACAGCCTCAGGAGAATTTTTAGGCGGGGGGATAGATGAAAGTGATATTTTTTGCGTTAGTTGATTTGAAAAATGATTAAAAGTAATAAAGAAGGAGGCTTTTATGGGCTTTGAGTTTATTTCCGACAATGAAAATTATGCCAATATGAAAGTGGTTGGAATTGGGGGAGCGGGGGGAAATGCTATTAATAGGATGATAGATGCTCAGCTCAGCGGGGTTGAGTTCGTCGCGGTTAACACCGATTTACAGGCGCTTGATACTAATAAAGCCCCGATTAAGGTGCAGATAGGTGCTACTTTGACGAAAGGTTTGGGGGCGGGTGCTAACCCTGAGGTCGGAAGGAAGGCTATTGAGGAGGATAAAGACAAAGTTGCCGAGCAGTTGAAGGGTGCTGATATGGTATTTGTGACTTGTGGTATGGGGGGGGGGACCGGCACCGGGGCATCGCCGATTGTTGCGGAGATTGCTAAGAAAGCGGGAGCATTGACCGTAGCTATTGTAACCAAACCATTTGAATTTGAGGCGCGCAAAAGGATGGCTCGAGCCGAATCGGGTATTGAGGAGTTGAAGAAGAAGGTTGATACGCTCATTGTCATCCCGAATCAAAGATTAATCGAGATAGTTGATAAGACAACGCCTTTGACGGATGCTTTTAAGATTGCAGATGATATCTTGCTCCAAGCGACCAAGGGGATCTCCGATTTGATAGCGGTTCACGGACTGATAAATCTTGATTTTGCGGATGTAAAGACTGTGATGTCCGAGATGGGAGAGGCTTTGATGGGCACAGGTTATGGCAGTGGCGAGAATCGGGCTATTGATGCCGCTACAAGGGCTATAAGCTCTCCTATCCTTGAAAATGTCAGTATTTCCGGTGCGAGGGGAGTTCTGGTAAATATAACCGGGGGGAATGATATGAGCTTATTTGAGGTTAATGAAGCCGCCCAAGCGGTCCATCAGGCGGCGGGTAATGATGCCAATGTCATCTTTGGTGCTGTTTTGGATCCGAGTGTAAAAGATGAGTTACGGGTAACGGTTATCGCTACCGGTTTCGGCGAACCACAAAAGCGTACTTCGAGTAATCGTTCTTTTAAGGCTGTTGATCTTTTTGAAAGTGATTACCCGGTTATCGAGAAAGAGGAGACTGCAAAAAAATCTGCTATTATAGACGAAGGTAAAATTCTCGAATCGGAGGAATCGCTTAGCGATCCTGCGGAGGTAAATCTTGATGTTCCCACCTATTTGCGCCGTAAGTTCGATTGACGAACTAAAAAATCCCACCATTGAAAAAAGCGGTTTTTCATAAACCGCTTTTCCCTTTTTTAAGGAGAGGGTCAGGTTCTATTGAATATTTACGGGTAATAAAATCAAATATTGTACTATTGTACCGAAACCGTTTGACAAAAAGTGTAATATGGGATATAATAAATATAAGAGATACGGGAGGGGAAATGTCTGGAATAATAAAACAATCAAAAACAGCAACCGCTAACCCATTGGGGGGGGGACAGTTAGCTATGTCTATTATAACCGCTCCCGCAGTCCGCCACTTTTCATAAAATAATTGAAACATTGGTTAGTAAAAGTTTGTAAATCTTTATAAGGAGAATAAAGATGAGTAAAAAGTCATTTTTTCTAATTGCATTAAGTAGTCTCGTCTTGCTGGCGGCAGTATTGTTTGTTGTCAATATAAACCCCGCTTATTGTGATACTACCGCGCCCGCTTTCTACGGGATTACTTATGTCGATGGAGTAGCGACGGACAATGTGTCAGTATCTTTAGTCATAGGCGACAAAACTTATAGAACTACATCATACACCAATAGCCAAGGTCAGCATGGAACCTATACAATTGGCAAATCAAGTGATACCGGATGGTATTGCTTGCAAGCCTATTATTATCTGGGCCAAACGGAGAAAGGATATGGGTACTGGGGTACTAAATCAGGTAATAATTCGATAAATCAGGATTTATACCTAACAGGGACTTGGGATTCCTGCCCACAGCATAAGTAAGTAAAATAGGGAGTCTCCAAGTCGATTGGAGGCTCCCCCGATTTTATCATCTCGGAGGATATTATGAAATTTTATAAATATATCTTGGTGATACTTTTATTTCTTTTGATTTCAACTCCTAAATTGTATTCGCAAGAGCCGATATTAATGGACGGCTGGCCTATTTTACTCCATGATCTCCATTCATTTGCATCCCCTATGCAGGGATTAACCCTGTATGATATCGACGGCGATGGGGATTTGGAGATATTTATGAGCCTTGCCAATAAAATATATTGCTTTGATTATCAGGGGAACGCTATGCCCGGTTGGCCCTATATCAATGAAGATACCAATGATGAGTTTATTAACTCCCCGGTTATCGGGGACATAGAC
>JALSTH010000054.1 GCA_026983835.1 Candidatus Zixiibacteriota bacterium
CGGCGGATCGGAGTTGCAGCCACCATTCCAAGTGTCAACCCATTCATCTTCACAGTCGGGCTCGCCTTCGGGAATGCCATTTAACGGGCAGTCAACTACGCAAGGTTCAGTAACGGTAACATCCAAATTTTCATAGCCATAATCCTAGGTGTCATAAACAGAACAGATGTCGCAGATGCTTCAATTAAGGAGAACTTATAATGAATTCAAGTATAATTATAATAATACTGATGGCCAATTATATCGGGGGAAAAAGTGCTTTTTTCGATGAAGCCTTTTTACTATTAATTAAAAACAAAACAATGCGGAACGATGTTATTGGAAAGGTAAAAAATTATCAAACTACTTCCCGATATCTCTTAAAAAATACTAAAGTTTATTGAAATAACCGCGCAATTTGAATTTATAATCCGCCCCCTTCTCTATTTTATTTTTGGTGCTCAAATCTATCTTTTATTTCATTTGTGTTTGTTATTTATTTCACTAAATACTTGACAAAAGGATATCATTATCGTTTATTTATAAGTATAGATTAGTGAATTATTTCACTTATTATCCCTGCTGATTGATTTGGCGGGTTTTTGATGTCAACAAAACTTAAGCTATAAAATGATAAGAGGATAAAGCTATGGCAGATCAAGAAACGGGTACAAACCCGTTAAGCGCAGATCTTCTGGTAGTAGGCGGGGGAATAAGTGGTATTACCGCCGCTTTGGAAGCCGCCGAAGCGGGAAGGGATGTAATCCTCATCGAAAAGGAACCTTATTTGGGGGGACGGGTCGCACAGATGTATCATTATTTCCCCAAACTGTGTCCCCCATCCTGCGGATTGGAAATCAATTTCCGTCGTATCAAGGACAATCGAAAGATAAGGACTTACACCCTTTCCGAAGTCGAAAGTGTAAATGGCAAACCGGGTGAATTCGAGGTCAAGGTCAAAAAGAATCCCCGTTATGTCAATGAAAACTGCACCGCCTGCGGTTTATGCGAGGCTGCTTGCAGGACCGAAATAGATAACCCGTTCGATTTCGGGATGAGCAAAATCAAGGCGATACATCTTCCCCATCTGATGGCTTATCCGATGAGGTATGTTCTCCATAAGGATGTGGTGAAAGACCAATCGGAACTGGAGGATATAGCCAAATCCTGTCCTTACGATTCGGTGGTTTTGGATGATGAGCCGAAAACCCTAACCTTTAATGTCGGTGCGGTGGTTTGGGCGACGGGATGGAAACCATTCGATGCTTCAAAAATAGAGAACCTTAATTTCGGTAAATACCCACATATCATCACCAATATGATGATGGAGCGGCTATCCGCTCCGAACGGTCCCACTTCTGGCAGGATATTGAGACCCGGCGACCAAAAGGAGGTAAAGAGGATAGCGTTTGTGCAGTGTGCCGGTTCGAGGGACGAGAACTATCTCCCATACTGCTCCGGCGTATGTTGTATGGCGTCGTTGAAACAAACCACTTATATCCGCGAGCAATATCCCGATTCCGAAGTTTTCGTGTTTTTCATAGATGCCCGGACTCCGGGGAGGCTGGAGGATTTCTATATGAAAATTCAGGATGATGAGAATGTGCATATCACCCGTGGAAAGGTAGCGGAGATAACCGAGGTCGATGGCGGCGATATGAAAGTCAAAGCCGAAAATACTCTGACCGGCGAGATGACCGAAACCGTTGTCGATATGGTGGTTTTGGCAACCGGTATGGTGCCGAATACCAAAGACTCGCCCCCGCCTTTTGTGAAATTGGATGAATACGGTTTTATCGCTCCCGGTAATGAGCAAACGGGTATTATAGGTTCCGGTGTGGTTATGCGTCCACAGGAGGTTTCCGTATCGGTACAGGATGGCACCGCGGCGGCGTTGAAATCGATAATTGCGGCAGCGAGGAGGTAGAAAGATGGCGGATACAAATACGAAATTAGGAATATATATCTGCTCGGGTTGCGATATAGGCAAAGCCGTGGATATCGAAAAGCTTGCCGAAATCGCAAAATCGGATACCAAAGCAGCCATCTGTAAAACAAACGAATTCCTGTGCGGCGGGAATGCGATACGGGAAATCAGAGAGGATATCGAAAAAGAAGGGCTGAACCGGGTGGTAATCGCTGGTTGCTCCCATAGAGTTAAGACGGATGAATTTAATTTAAATATCCCGGGGGTTTTAATCGAGCGGTGTAATATCAGGGAACAGGTCGCTTGGGTGCAAAAACCTCAGGATGAAGATACGCAGATGATGGCGGAGGATTATATCCGTATGTCCGCGGCGAAAGCAAAAAGCAGCGCCCCCCCGGAACCGTTCATCGATGAGATGTCGAAAACGATCTTGGTGGTGGGCGGTGGTATAGCCGGGCTTAATTCAGCCTTGGATTCGGCAAACGCTGGATATGATGTAATCTTGGTGGAAAAGGAAGCCGAATTGGGCGGATGGCTGACGAAATTCAAAAGCACTTTTCCCAAAAACCCTCCTTATCGCGAACTCGAGGATTCCGGAATCGAGGAGCTTATAACGAAAGTAAAAGAACATCCAAAAATAAAGATTTATACTTCCACAACCATCAAAAAAACCTCCGGCCAACCCGGGCAGTTGGATATTACCCTGCAAAACGGCGGGGATCCAATGGAGATGAGGGTTGGCTCGATAGTCTTAGCGACCGGCTGGAAACCTTACGATGCAACTAAATTGGGGCATCTCGGTTATGGGGTATGCCAAAATGCGATTACAAATGTCCAAATGGAAGAGATGGCGAAAGCGGGCGATGTGAAAAGGCCTTCCGATGGCAAACCCATCGAGAGCATAGCATTCATTCAATGCGCCGGTTCACGGGACCCTGATCATCTGCCATATTGTTCGGCGGTATGTTGTCGCGTATCTTTGAAGCAAGCTCTTTATGTGCGCGAACAATACCCGGATGCGAAAATATATATAATCTACAAGGATATCCGCACACCTGCCCAGTTCGAGTTGTTCTACGCTCGCATTCAAGAGGACGATAACATTTTCTTTACCAAAGGCGAGGTTGTCAATGTCGTGGAAGATTCAAATAATGGCGTGATTATAGATGTCGATGAGACCCTTTTAGGTGAAAAGATTCAACTAAAAGCCGATATGGTAGTATTGGCAACCGGTATGGTACCGACTACAAAGGTCGAGGGTGCGCAGGGGTGGCTTGATCCCGCTCCGGAGCCTGCAGAAGAAAAAGAAGACGAGAAGGCGGAAGAACAGGAAGGGGAAGGAGAAGCAGGCGGAGAGGCCGCCGGCGCTGAATTGGGAGCTAAAATCCTTAACCTGACTTATCGGCAGGGGACAGACCTTCCAACGCTTAAATATGGTTTCCCCGATTCGCATTACATTTGTTTCCCTTATGAAACACGCCGAACGGCGATGTATGCCGCTGGCTGTGTTCGTGCGCCGATGGATACCTATCAAGCCTCTCACGACGCCGCCGGCGCCGCTATGAAAGCGATACAATCCATTGAAAGTTTAAGCGTAGGCAAAGCGATTCATCCACGTTCAGGTGATTTATCATTCCCTGACTTCTTCTTACAGAGATGCACGCAATGTAAGCGTTGTACGGAGGAATGTCCTTTCGGTTCGCTCGATGAGGATGAGAAGGGAACCCCAAAACCGAATATCCTCCGTTGCCGTCGGTGTGGTATCTGTATGGGGGCTTGTCCCGAGAGGATAATCAGCTTTAAAAATTACTCGGTACCGATAATCTCCAATATGATTAAATCGATAGAAATTCCGGAGGAGGATGAGGAAAAACCGAGGGTATTGGTCTTCGTATGTGAAAACGATGCCCTGCCATCCTTTGATATCGTTGGGTTGAAAAGAAAATCGTATAGCCCTTATGTCCGTTTGATACCGGTTAGGTGTTTGGGCGCCTTGAATGTGGTTTGGATTGCGGATGCGCTTTCGGCGGGTTTTGATGGAATTATATTGGTAGGGTGTAAGCATGGCGATGATTATCAATGCCATTACATCCGCGGCAGTCAATTGGCCGAAACGAGGATGGAGAATGTACAGGAGAAATTGACTCAGTTGGTACTTGAGAGGGAAAGGGTACAGATTAATACTTTGGCGCTGACCGATTACGATAAAATACCCGACCTTATCAACGATTTTATGGAGCAAATAGAGGAAATAGGACCTAATCCATATAAGGGTTTTTGAGGATACGGACTAAAAGAGGCACTCTATATATGCCAAAGGAGGAGGTTCTCTTAACCTCCTCCTTTTTATTATTATTGAAATGTCCGGACTAATCGTTATTTGGCAATCAATTGTTTCCGCTTTTCCTCCAAACCGTTCATCAGCCGGCGGAAGGAATCGACGAATTTGCGAATGCCCTCATCCTGAAGCTTATCTGTAACTTTCTTCATACTAATCCCAATTCCCTCGATTTTCTTTAAGGTGTCATAGGATTTGTCCAAATCATTACCGATAGTTTCCGCAGCGTTTCCATGATCTCGGAAGGCATCGATCGTTGCCAATGGCAGGGTATTCACCGTATTTTTACCAATCAAAGGTTCAACATATTTCACATCGCTGTATTTGGGATTTTTGGTGCTTGTGCTTGCCCATAGAGGACGCTGAAATTGGGCGCCTTTCCGTCTTAACTCCTCAAAACGGGAAGAGTTGAAATCTTTTAGGAAATCACTATAAGCTATTTTAGCGGAAGCGACAGCCGCCTCGCCCAGCAGATTTCCCGCTTCGGTGGTCCCGGATTTAATCTTTTCCTCCAATAAGCTGTCAACCAAGGTATCGATTCGGCTGATAAAAAAGCTCGCCACTGAGGAAACATTATCAATCGGTCTGCCTTGATTTGCCCTGTTTTCCAAAGCTCTGATATAGGTTTCCCGAACCTGATGATAGTTATCCAAAGAGAACAACAAAGTAATATTGACATTAATACCTTCGGATAAAAGCGTTTCCACCGCCGGCAGTCCAGCGGAGTTGCCTGGGACCTTAATCATAAGGTTGGGACGGTTAACCTTGTCCCAAAGCCTTCGGGCTTCTTTGATTGTCCCTTGCGTATCATCGGATAGTTCCGGTGAGACCTCCAAAGATACAAATCCATCCGTGCCGTTCGATGAATCGTATATCTCCCTTAAACGGTCAGCTGCCGCTTGGATATCCCGCACCGCCAGAGTCTCATAGATTTCCTCAGCCGACAAACCGGAAATGGCTAGCTCCGCCAATGAATTTTCATAATCGCCGGTTTTTGTCATCGCATTGAAGAAAATAGAGGGATTGGAAGTCATCCCCCGAATACCATCGCTGGTAATTAGATTATCCATCTCTCCGGATTCAATCAAGCTTTTGGTGATAAAATCAAGCCAAATACTTTGCCCATAAATAAAAATTCGTTTCAAGCGATTGTCCACTGTCATAATGCATCTCCATTTAATATAAAAAGTTGCGAATTATCTCATAGAACGGTGTTTGAAAAACACTGAATTAAAATAATAAAAAATTCAAATAAAACAACCAATTTTATTTATCTAACCTTTACCATAAAGGGCATCCTGTAACCTATCGAAATCTCCTTTGCGAGCCCTGCAAATTTGATATCCGAAAAGGTTTATGATAATCAGGATTATAAAGGTATCCAAATCGCCCCCGAGCAGATAATAAACCAACCCGTATAAAGCCGAGGAGGCTACAATTGTATGGATGACGGCTAATATCTTGACCAATATCGATACCCGAGCTTTTATATCTTCCCCTTCAGATAAAAATTTCGGGAGGGAGGCAAACATCCGCCTTTTAATAAGAAAGGCTATTCCTACCTCGACAACCGATACTATAAAAAAGGCCCAGCGTAGAGTTAGCAGAGATTTCCCGTCCAAACTAAATCCGCCCCCATATTGCATACTAAGGAAATATCCTGCAAATAGAAAAATCGCCGGTATCAGTAAATTGATAACCAGCCCCAATAAATTCAATTTGGAGAAAATATTCTCCATAGCCGAATTATACATACTGCTTTGCATAGGAACCTCAGTTTATATATTTATTTTCTCGCAATCGGCGGAAAAAATCAGTCAGTATTCCACCGCATTCATCCTCCATAAAACCGCCGACAACCTCTAATTGGTGATTTAACCTTTTATCGGTAGGAATGTTATATAAAGTTACCGCCGCTCCGGCTTTTGGGTCGTAAGCCCCGAAAACGAGCTTGTTCGCCCTCGCTAAAACCATTGCCCCGCAACACATTGCGCAGGGTTCCAAAGTTACATAAATTGTGCAGCCCTCCAATCTTCGGTTTCCCAAATATTCAGCGGCAGCCGTAATAGCCAAAATCTCCGCATGGGCGGTGGGATCCTGTAATGCTTCGATTCGATTATGTCCTTTACCAATTATTCTCCCTTCATAGACAACTACGCACCCCACCGGAACTTCCCCCTCCTCTTTCCCTTTGACAGCTTCCGAAATTGCCGCCTTCATATAATAATAATCATCCATCAACAATAACCAGTAAACAAAATGTTAAATATTTTAGTATTTTTCGATATTGACCTTTTTCACCGGCGAGACCGTTGCCCCCAAAAATCTGCTCCCCACTTTGGCGAATTTGTCCGGGGTGTCAGAAACGAAATAGCGATATTTTCCAGGCGAGCTTGAATTTTTCAGGAGATTTCGTTTTAGCAAATCCTCTTTAAGCATTTTTACGGTCCATTCGGCCGAATCGATTAGCATAACATCTTTTCCCATTATCGAACCGATAGCTTTCCTCAAAAGTGGGAAATGGGTACATCCCAAAACCAAAGTATCAATTCCTCTTTTCCTCAAAGGCGAGAGATAATCCTTGATTATAAGCATAGATGCGGGTTTATCGACATACCCCTCCTCAGCTAATGCCACCAATAACGGGGTTGCTATAGCTGTAACCTCGACATTTTTATCCAGTTCGGCGATAGCCTTTGTGTATGATGAGGATGATACCGTCCCCACAGTCCCAATCACTCCTATCTTTTTATTTTTAGTGTTGGAGACAGCCCCATACGCCCCGGGCTTGATAACTCCTATCATCGGGATGTCGAAATTGCGTTTTATTGAATTGAGCGCCAAAGATGATGCCGTATTACAGGCTACTATTATATATTTGACTTTTTTCATCAAGAGGAAACGGACATTCTGCCGCGAAAACCTCTTGATAACCTCGGGAGACCTTCCCCCATAAGGATAACGCCCCGTATCGCCGAAATAAACGATATCTTCGTTGGGAAGCCTTTTTATAATCTCGGCAACCACTGTAAGTCCTCCGATGCCGGAATCGAAAATCCCGATCGGTCTTTTGGCTATATCCCTCATCACTTCTTCCCGCTGTATTGATATTTCTGTTTAAAATCCAAAATACCGGCGGCGATACCCTCAGCCATTTTCTGACGAAAGGAACTTTTGCGCAAAAGTTTTTCCTCTTTGGGATTGGAAATAAAGGCTGTCTCCACCAAAACCGCCGGCATAAAAGCATTATTCAGCACATAAAAACCGGCTTGATCGATTCCCCTATCGGGAATATCGACATTCCGTTTTATATGCCTCTGGATTGTCTCCGACAAATCGGAGGATTCCTTCAGATATTCGTTCTGTACGATATCCATCAGGATAAAGCTCAAATCGTCCTTTTTATTAAAAGCGGAATTATCCGTCTCCTCAAAACGTATGGCGGAGTTTTCCAGCGCTGCCACAGCCCTTGCCTCATCGTTTTTCGCTCGAGCCAAAAAGAATGTTTCCGAACCACGAGGCGATGCTTTGGGTGAAGCGTTCGCATGGATGCTAACGAACAGATCGGCACCGATACGATTGGCGAATTTTGTCCGCTCGCCAAGAGGGATAAAAACATCCTTTTCCCGTGTCAACTCGACCCTTAACCCCTTTTTCTTCAATATCTTAGCTAACCTTTTGGAAATATCTAGAGCCACATCCTTTTCTTTTGTATGATACTTCCTACCCACCGCACCATCGTCCTGACCGCCGTGCCCGGGATCGATAACGATTAATTCTATCTTGTTTTTTCGCCAGGTAGGGATAGCCGATAATGATGCATTCGTTGAGGTATTGATGGACACTGTTATTCTATCGGGATTTTCGCGGGAATTAATAGTTATCGAGGCTTTCCTGTTTTTCAAACGGAAAGATAACTGCGCTGATTTTTCAAACTGGTAAGCTAAAATCGATTTAACGGCGGGTTTCAAATCATAACGGACCATCTTGCTTGTATCCACCTTTCCGCCATAGATGGTTATATTTAGCCATCCCTCATCGGTTAAAATGTAGTCGTATTTCAGCGTTTTGGAGAGAAATATCGTTATAAGATACCCGTTGGTTTTTTGCTCGGAGTTCAAGTCGAGGATATTGTATAATCTGGGAAGATAATCGAGCCGTTTGCGGTCAGGATAATAAATCAGCTCGCCGCTGAGGATATTGTTGCTCAAATCGACAAATTCCTTTAAGGGAACGAATAAGGCTCCATCCTGAAAAACCGAGCGATATATCAGGTTATAAACCTTGTCGCCGACAATGACATAGGGGGAATACATTGTAATTTTTATAATCGTTTCGCCGGCGTCGATAGTTGCGGTCGCCGAAAACGGATCCCACTTAAGCCTTGAATTTATTAATCGGTTGAAATCGGTAAGCGAAATATAAGTTATATTCCCGATTCGAATTGTCTCGATATTATATTTATTATGATTGAATATATTGACCCCCTCTATTTTAGCCGAAGAGGTCCCGACAATAGATGCCCAAATAATTATCGCCCATATAATGGAGTTTATCCTGAATATTCGCATTTTCAATACTGCCGATATTTTTTAGCTCGGCGGGCTTCTCTATCCGCTTCGCGCTTTTTGATGTCCTCACGGCGATCGAAAAGCTGTTTGCCCTTTACCAATCCTAATTCTACCTTAACATAAGGACCCTTGAAATACAACTTTAGAGGGATAAGCGTCAATCCCCGTTCCTGAGTTTTCGAGAAAAGTTTTGTTATCTCCCGCTTTCTCAAAAGTAGTTTCCGTCTTCGGGTCGGATCGTGATTCTCTATATTCCCTTTGGAATATGGGGAGATGTGGAGGCCAATCAAATAGGCCTCTCTCTTTTTTATGACCGCATAGCTGTCGGAAATATTTACCTTCCCCTCCCGAAGGGATTTTACTTCTGTGCCGACCAACACCAATCCTGCTTCATAAGTATCAAGGATATGGTATAGATGCCGCGCTTTTCGGTTGGTAACTATAATTTTGATTCTCTCTTTAGCATTATCCATACCAACGATATATAATAGAAAATCATATATCCTTCAAGATATAAATATCGACGGAACTGTGATTGGAATTTCGACTCCTTCTCCATCCTTGACAGAAAGACAGGGTTTGGGTATATTTATTATATGGTTTTTACAATCGGGAGCTATCTGCCGGGGAGTTCGATTCTCCATAGATTCGATCCCCGCTTAAAACTTATCTCCATCATCCTGATCACCATATCGGTCCTAATCGTGCAATCGGCTGCTGCATATTTGCTTTTAATCGGACTGATGCTCATCGGAGCGGCATATTCCAAAATCCCGCTGAAGGCATTTTTAAGCCAGATAAAATTGTGGGGATGGCTGTTAATACTGACGGTTTTACTTCATATAGCTTTCACCAAAGGCACTCCCATATTCACTATCTTCGGCTTTGATATCTCCGATGAGGGATTGATTGGGGGATTTGTTTTCGGATTGCGCTTTTTGGTATTTATACTGTCCGCCTTTTTGTTGACTATCACTACCTCGCCTTATGATTTCGCCGATGGGTTTTCCTCACTGATGAGACCGCTGAAGATTATTAAAATACCGGTTGAAGATTTATCGCTGGTAATAAGCATCGCCTTCCGCTTTATACCTGTGATTTTTGAAGAAGCAAGCGACATCAAAACGGCGCAGGAAGCCCGAGGGGTGGACTTTTCCAAAAGTAGTATTCTTAAGCCAAAAAGATTTATTGCGTTGTTGGTCCCGCTTTTATATTCCGTATTCCGCAAAGCCGATGACCTTGCCGAAGCGCTCATCGTCCGCAATTACAAACCGGGGGCAAAACGAAGCTCTCTTTATTCAAAAGGGATTTCCCTCTTGGATATCTTGCTTTTTTCGGTTATAATTATAGTTTGTTTATTGATTTTACTAATATGGTAGGAATGGAAATTGGCAAAGTATAGGATTGTGATCGAGTACGACGGGACGGATTTTTCGGGATGGCAGATACAGCCCGGTTCAAGGACTGTTCAAAGAGAGATAATCGATGGTATCTCGAAAATATCCGGCGAAAATGTAAAGCTCACCGGAGCGGGCAGAACCGATGCCGGCGTTCACGCCTTTGGGCAGGTCGCCGATTTTGAAATATCTAAACCGATTGATCCGCATAAATTCATCTTTGCCCTTAATGCGGTTACACCGGATGATATAGCCATAAAATATATTCAAGAGGTCGAACCAAATTTCGACTCAAGGCGTAGTGCGACTTCGAGAATATATTCCTATCGAATCCATATCGGTCCCACCGCACTAAATCGGCGGTATGTTTGGGCTTTGAATTATGAGCTTGATTTGGAGAGTATGATCCATGCGACGGATGAGATAATCGGCGAGCATAATTTTTCGTCATTTTGCGTCCGAAAATCGTTAAAAGAGGATAATACCTGTAATGTGCTTGAAGCCTCTTGGAGAAAAGTGGGATTCGAGTTGTTATTTACTATCGAAGCTAATAGATTTCTCCACGGTATGGTGCGTTCATTGGTGGGGAGTTTTGTGGAGATAGGCAGAGGGAAACTCTCGATTGAGGAATTTAGGCGTATAATGGATGAAAGTGATTATACCTCGGTGGGGGTGAAAGCTCCTTCGAGAGGATTGTGCTTGGTAAATGTAAAATATTAAAATAAGCTACTATTTCGGGATAGATGGAATGAGTGTTATTACTAAAATATTCGGAAGTAAACACGAACGGGACATAAAAAAGATACGCCCGATCGTTGAGGAAATAAATAATTGGTATGAGAAATTCGATTCCCTGACGGATGAGCAGATTCAGGCGAAAACGGAGGAATTTAAAAAAAGGTTGTACGAGGGGGAAACGCTCGATGAGATTCTACCGGAAGCTTTTGCGGTGGTGAAGCAAACCTGCAAAAGATTAGTGGGCAGATCATGGGAAGTGAGAGGGATAAAAGCTACTTGGGATATGATACCCTATGATGTCCAGCTAATCGGAGCTATCGTTTTGTCTCAAGGGAAGATAGCGGAGATGGCGACCGGCGAAGGTAAAACATTGGTTGCAACTCTACCGATATATCTTAACGCCTTGACCGGCAAGGGAGTACATTTAGTAACTGTCAACGATTATCTTGCGGCTCGTGACTCCGAATGGATGGGAGAGATATATAAATTCTTGGGCTTGACTGTTGGTTGTATTCAAAATGATATGGATAATACTACCCGCAGGGAAATGTATAATAGGGATATTACTTACGGCACAAACAATGAATTCGGTTTTGATTACCTGCGGGATAATATGGCGCAACGAGTGGAGGATAGGGTCCAGAGAGGATTCAATTATGCTATTATCGATGAGGTGGACAGCGTATTAATCGATGAGGCGAGGACACCGTTGATTATATCGGGCCCTGTTTCGGTGTCCACTCACCGATTCAAAGAGATGAAGCCCCTCGTGGATAAATTGGTACACAAGCAAACGATACTCGTAAACAAACTTATCGCTGAAGCCGAAATGCTCCTTAAAAAAGGCGAGGAATATGAAGCCGGTATAAAACTGTTGGGTGCTCAACGCGGAGCGCCCAAGAATAAAAGGTTGATAAAGCTTTACAAAGAGCCGGGAATTAAGAAACTCATAACCAAAGTTGAGCTTGATTTTCTGCGGGAGAAAAAACTTCAAGAGATCGATGAACAGCTCTATTTCGCCATTGATGAAAAGGAACATACGATAAGCCTTACCGAAAAGGGAATTGCCGAAATGGACCCGAAGGATCAGGAATTATTTGTAATTCCCGATATAACCGAAAGTTTGGCGGAAATAGAAAGTGATAGCTCCCTTTCGGATAAGGAAAAATTCAAAAAGAAAGAGAAGTTGTATAAGCTCCACGCCGAACATTCCGAGAAAAACCACAACATAAATCAGCTCCTTCGGGCTTACACCTTATATGAGCGGGATGTGGAGTATGTGGTTCAGGACGGTAAGGTTATGATTGTAGATGAGTTTACCGGCAGACTTATGCCCGGCAGGCGGTATTCCGATGGGCTCCATCAAGCGATAGAGGCAAAGGAAGGGGTAAAAATAGAGCGTGAGACTCAGACATTGGCGACCATCACGCTCCAAAATTTCTTCCGTATGTATGATAAGCTCGCGGGGATGACCGGCACCGCGGAAACGGAATCAGAAGAATTTTACCGAATATATAAATTGGATGTGGTTTGTATCCCTACCAACAAGCCGGTCAGAAGAATCGATTATAACGATTATGTGTACCGCACCAAACGGGAAAAATATAACGCTATAATAGAAGAGATTATTGAAAAACATAAGGCGGGCAGACCTGTATTGGTGGGGACTGTTTCGGTGGAAGTATCGGAGACCTTATCGAGGATGCTTAAGCGACGAGGGATCCGTCATTCGGTCCTAAATGCGAAATACCATCAAAAGGAAGCTGAAATTGTCTCCAAAGCCGGTAGAAAAGGGGCGGTGACAATTGCCACCAATATGGCTGGTAGGGGAACCGATATCAAACTCGACCCGGAAGTCGTGAAAAGCCGTAATTGTCTTATGGTGGCTCCACCGGATAGTGATCCCTGCCCGTATTATGATAATTGCGAAGCAAATGTCCCTTGCGGACTGCATATCATCGGCACCGAGCGTCACGAATCCCGCCGCATCGATAGACAATTGCGCGGGCGTTCCGGCAGGCAGGGAGATCCGGGTTCATCAAGATTTTTCCTTTCCCTTGAGGATAACCTGATGAGACTTTTCGGCAGTGAGCGGATCTCCGGCTTGATGGATAAGTTGGGAATTAAGGAAGGCGAAGTTATTCAGCATAAAATGGTAACCAAAGCTATTGAACGCGCTCAGAAGCGGGTTGAATTCCAGAACTTCTCCATAAGAAAACATCTGCTCGAATACGATGATGTGATGAATCAGCAAAGGGAAGTTATCTATAGTATGAGGAAGCAAGCCTTGGAAGGGGAGGACCTTTCGGGCGAAATCCGGGATTTGGCCGAAAACAATGTCGATAGGATATTGGAGCGATATTGTTCTGATGATTATGCTGAAAGATGGAATATCGAGGGATTGAAGGAGGAAGTATCCCGCCTGTTCCTCCTCACTTTGGAGTTCAAGGAGGAGGAACTTCCGGAGATAAGTCGCGAGCGGTTGCGGGAAATTATCCTCGATGGAGCTCGAAAAGTCTATAAATATCGCGAGGAGTTATATGGCTCCGAGATTATGCGCAAATTGGAACGGTATGCTTTCCTCTCGGTTATTGATGAGCGTTGGAAGGATCACCTTTACGAATTAGACCAAATTAAGACGGGTATAGGACTTCAGGCTTATGGACAAAAAGACCCGTTGATTGAGTATAAAAAAGAGACCTTTAATGCTTTTGAGCGGATGTTGGATGAAATTGACCGTGAAGTAGTTGAATTTGTATATAAAATACAACTGCAGCAAACTGAAGAAGCAGAGAAAAGGGCTGAAACCGAAAAGAAAATGGTTGAAATCCATGACACTGCGGTTAATATGGGATATACGGGAATGGGGGAAGCGGCGAGACCTCAGGCAAAACAAAAACCGATAAGAAGAACTACAAAGAAGATAGGCAGAAATGATCCCTGCCCCTGCGGTTCAGGTAAGAAGTATAAACACTGTTGTGGCGCAAACAAGGATTAACTCTCAAAAAAACTGGGTATAAAAAGGCGGACACCGAATCTGACAAGAAAAATAAAAATACTGCCGCTATGAAAAATCTCTATTTCAGCAGCACCATTTTTTTAGTCATTGATTTATTATCAGATGACAAACGGCAGAAGTAAATTCCCGATGGTAATTTATTAGCGTTCCATATGATGCTGTGCTGACCGGGAGTTAAATTGTCATCTATGAGTTGGGCGATTTTGCGTCCGGATAAATCATAAATCGATAATTCTACCCTCTGCGGTTTGCTTATATTATCCCCACCAACAATCCCGTTATCGCTCCCTGCCGGGATGACGAATTTAATTGTC
>JALSTH010000055.1 GCA_026983835.1 Candidatus Zixiibacteriota bacterium
GTGGAGATGATTATTACGAAGGCAAAATAATATCTATCGCCTGCGCTCAAATTCGCTCCAATTCCTTCCTCTTTGACATCGGCGGAAACGATACCTATAAATTGGGCGGGGGGCAACAAGGAATGGGCGCAGCAACCTTCAGGGATAGCTACCGTTATCCGAATCGCTATTCCCCCTATGATGCTTTGTCCAAATCGGTAGGAGTATTTATAGATATTGGAGGGGATGATTCATATTTGGATTGGGATACTAAAACCGACAAAACCGAGCCTTCCAACCGCTATATAAATAATTCCACTTGGTTTAATCCGCCAAAAGACGACCCCAATTACGGATGGAACAATTACGGCGTAGGAATCGATACCGAAGAAGGGACAATCCCGGAACTTTATTTCTTTAAGGAAAAACCGACCGATTCGACGAAATAGTATTAATTTGTTATTTTATTTGAATAAACCCAAAATATATTTAATCGATATAAAGGATACCGTAACGGCCAAAATGATTTTAATGATAATTGCCGGCACATATTTTTGGAGGCGCGAACCGGCATAAATACCCGCAAAACCGCCTATGCCCAAAAATAATCCTAACAGCCAATCAGGGTGGACCGATTGCCCTAAGACTGAATAATGAGGACCAATAAACAAATAGAATATTATCCCCACAAGAGAAGTAATAAAACTATTAAAAAGCGTTACCCCGGCAATCGCATATACCGGCAGACAAAACATAACCACCAACATAGGAGACATAATTGCTCCACCGCCTATGCCGTAAATCCCGCTTACCAAACCGATAAAAAAACCTAAAATAACAGCTAATATTGTCGAGACCTTATAATGTTTAGCATTAAAATCGAATGCGACCCTTTTAAGGTTTATTTTGTTTTTTGAAATCGAAAAGTCCGATTTATAATCAATCGGGGATTGATGTTTGCATTTACTCCCCAAACTTAAAATATCCTTTAATAATTTGTAGGCAACGAAGCATAATACGAAACCGACGAATATTTTGAAATTTCGTGGATCGGGAAGATATTTAATTCGAATTATAACGCCGATAAAGGCACCCAAGATCGTCCCAACCGACAAGACTAAAAGCAACCCCCAAATAACTCGTTTTTCTTTGGCATAGCGGTAAACACCTGCCGGTATGGCAAAAGTGTTAAACAACAGGTTCGTTGGGGTCACCCCCGGTGCGATAAATCCCAATACGCTTATTTGAAAGGGTAATAATAAAAATGCTCCTGACACTCCGCCCATAGAAGTAAGGCTTGAAATCAGGAATGAGACTATAACCGGCAACCAAAAAGGGGCTTCAACTCCGCTTATCGGAAAGACCATAATACCGCTCCATTAAATATTCAATTATTTTGAAAGATATACGCCAACATCTTATATATTAACTTGGCAGCGGCAAACTCAGAGCGCACCTCTCCCCGCAACGGGCGTAATTCCACAAAATCAAAACCGATGATATTCCTTTCCCGGGCAATGGCTTTCAGCAATTCCAGTATTTCCTCATAGTTTAATCCCTCAGGTTCGGGAGTTCCCACTCCGGGTATTATCGAAGGATCAAACCCATCGGCATCTATGGTTATATAAACATCCGAAGTCAATTTTTCGATTATCTCATTTAAACCGCCCAAATCCCTAAAATCGTCGGGGGTGAATATTTCTCCATTCTCTCTTTTAATCTTAAATTCCTTAATTTCCTCAGGACCGACCGACCTAATCCCTATCCCGACATAAGGAGTGATTTCACCAATTCGCTTCATAACGCAGGCATGCGAGTATTTCGAATCATCATAGACATCCCGCAAATCGGCGTGAGCGTCAATTTGTAAAACCGATAATTCGGGATATTTATCTTTACAGGTTCTGACCGCTCCGATAGAAATCGTATGCTCACCGCCCAAAAGTACAGGCAATTTCCCATCTCTAATTACATCGCCCACGATAGTGTAAACTTCAGCTATCGCCGCTTCACTCGTTGCCGAATTATCCGCCATCTCCTCCATCGTATAAATTCCCTCAAGATAAGGCTCCGAATCGGTTTCGATATCGTAAAGCTCCAATTGGGAGGAAGCGGAGATTATCGCTTTAGGCCCATTTTCAGTCCCTTTTAGGAAGGATGTTGTTCTCTCATACCCGAACGGGATTATAACCACTTTACAATCCGCATAATTCGGATTGTCTATATCAAGAAATGTCTTCTGATTTTCCATCTACTTTAATTCGCTATAACCAATATTCTTCCCCCCTCCTCAAGCTCCCGATTATTATAGAACCCCCGCATAGAGACATTCCCAAAGCCGAAACGCGCCAAATGATCCAACATCTCATTAATAGTGATACCGCGTTGTTCTATAAATTGGCTAAACCTTTTATAATTATTGTCCCCGGTTTCGATAAAACCCTCTATGTTTATTAAAGCTCTCCCTTTGGACGGAATATATTTACCTTTTATTATTACGAGGAAACCCTCTTTAGAAGTAATATCGGTCCCCTCCCAATCCTTTAGCGCTTCCGGTGTAAGGAAGTCGAAAACGAACAACCCGCTCTCTTGGAGATGCTCCCGAGCATTGGCAATAAAATCGGCCAATTTCTTTTTGCTCTTTATATGATTGACAGTGTCGAAGAAGCAGGTCGCCAAGGGGAACTTCCGTCCGATTTTAACGGTGGAGATGTCAGCTTCAACTAGATCAAAGTCATAAGCCATCAATTTATCCTTCGCCCTGTTTAACATCCCGGGGGATATATCAACACCGACACCGCTGAAACCGATTTCCGCCACCTTTAACAGCAAGTTTCCTGTTCCGCAGCCGAAATCAATTATCTCCTTCGGATTAATTTTAAACTTGCGGATAATATCCCGCAATCTACGGAAAGACGACCTCGTAAAGCGGTCCCATCCCAAAAGATCGTAATATTCGGCAAAATGCCCATAACTATTGGGAAAGTCAGGCGTCCACCTATAATCATCGGATTGAAATCTGCGGCGAGACCCGAACAATATCCACCTATCCAACAATAAAGACTGCTGCGGAGATAACGGTTGTCCATAAGCCGTTCTTATCCCCTCT
>JALSTH010000056.1 GCA_026983835.1 Candidatus Zixiibacteriota bacterium
AAAGGGAAATCTTTTCAAATCCCAATCTATTTCTCATCCGTTTTTTCTCCAAATAAATTGGTTGTAATCTAACATTCCCATATTATATTTCCAATTACACTATCAAAATGAGGTTGCGATGTATCAGTATAAGTATTGCCCTGTTTGCGCCACTGAGTTAGTAAGAAGAACCCCTTCCAATGAGGATAAGGTTAGGTTGGTCTGTCCCAAATGCGGCTTTGTGTGGTATAACAATCCCGTTCCGGCTTGCGGAGTATTGATTGCGGATAAGGAAGGAAATGTTTTATTGGGAAAGAGGAAATTCCCTCCGAAGGCTGGCGATTGGACGCTTCCCGCCGGTTTTATGGAATCCGGCGAGGGTCCCGATGAATGCGCCATACGGGAGACATTGGAGGAGACAGGGCTGAAGGTAAAATTGAACCGTTTATTCAATGTTTATAAAGCCGGTGATGATCCCAGGGCGAGAGTGGTTTTGATTATTTATTTGGCGGGAATTATATCGGGCGAACCGAAGGCGGGAGATGATGTCTCGGAATTGGAATATTTCCCCATCGATGCATTGCCAAGTAATATCGCTTTTTCCTCTCATAGTAAGGCCCTTTCCGAATACGCCGCCGAATATCATTCCGAATGCGTATCTTAGGATTAGATTATGGCCGGAGGAGAGTCGGAGTCGCAATCAGCGATCCCGACGGGAAAATAGCCACACCGTATATTACCTTAATTATCAGGGATATAGAGGGATTAATCGTTGAAATTGAGGATATTGTTCTTAATGAAGGTATTGAACTAATCGTGTTGGGGAACCCGATTCGTGATGATGGTAAAGTTGCGGGACTATCGGCGGAGATAGAAAAATTTGCGAAAAAATTGGAAGGAAACTTGGGGATAAAGGTCAAGCTTATCGACGAATATTATTCTTCCGCCCGGGCGAAGGGAAAATTGGTAGAGGATAGAGGATTAAAATTAAAGGGTAAAAAACATTTGATAGATCAAATGGCGGCGGTGGATATCCTTCAAAATTATCTCGATTATAAAACATAATGATGTCTTTATTCGGTCGTAGTATCAGCAATTATCCCGGGGGCAAAATCCGATTATTAATCGACTTGATAATTTATATTATTAGCACGATATTTATATTAGGATGTGGAATCGTGCGAATGCCGTTTGGTATTCTTGTTAGAATTTATAATTTTTTCAGAGTGAGACATTACAGGTTTATAACACTTTCAGCGCTTATACTATTATTGGTTATTGTTTTTGCCGTTTATTATTATATTGATATTAAACCGGCTGGGGAATCAAATCCTCCCGATACTAAAATAATCGTTAGGAGAGGGGAGACAGCGATATCCGTTGCCTATCATCTAAAACAAAAAGGAATAATCGATAGCCCGCCGATACTGATAAGACTTATAACGATTATCGGTTCAGCGAAGGGTGTAAAGGCGGGGCAATATGATTTCTCGAAAGCTCATAGTTATTATGCAATAACGAAATTGTTATTAAGAGGGAGCAATAGCCCCATTAAGATAACATTTCCCGAAGGGTTGACCTATAAGAGAATGGGGGGGATTGTCAGGGATAAATTGGGGATTGATTCGCTGGCGTTTGTAAAAGAATGCGAAGGTAGAGCTATAATCGATGCTTTCAACATCGATGCGGATAACCTCGAAGGTTATCTATTCCCGGACACCTATTATTTTTATTACGGAGTTAATCCAAAATCGATTGTTGAGAGTATGGTCAGACATTTTTTTGAAGTTTTCGATGATTCTATGAGGGCGGTTGCCGACAGTACGGGATTGACTATTAAGCAGGTTGTTATTTTAGCTTCACTGATTGAAAAGGAAACGGGGCTTCCCAGCGAACGGCGTATAATTAGCGCTGTTTTTCATAATCGACTTAAAATAGGGATGCCTCTCCAGTCCGACCCGACGGTGATTTATGCTCTTGGCGAAACCAAGGAGGCTCTCCTTGTTAAGGATTTAAAGGTCAATTCGCCTTATAATACTTATATCCATTATGGATTGCCTCCGGGACCCATTTGTAACCCGGGCAAAGCATCATTGGAAGCGGCATTAAATCCAGCCCAAGTACCGTATTTGTATTTCGTAGCATCGGGCGATGGAGGGCATCTTTTCGCCACAACCAACCGCCAGCACAACAACAACCGCATAAAAGTAAAACGAAAGGCGAAATTGAGAAGATATTAAGACGATCCCCCTGAATTTCCGGAATATTACTATGCCCGCACAGAAACTTTTCCATATATTATAAGGTTATAGTTAGTTTAGGATTCGATTTATTCTGATAGAGTTTTATGAAATCCATCGATGAAAAATCCCAAAGCCTGTTCCTTAATTTACGCAACTTGAAGTCCGTGGTCGTTGCCTTTTCAGGCGGGGTCGACAGCACTTTCCTGTTATGGATGGCAGTTCAAGCTTTGGGAAAGGAGAATGTTTTGGCGGCTACGGCGGTTTCGCCGAGCCTTGCTTCCTCAGAGTTTAATCGAGCACGGGATTTGGCGAAACTTATCGGCGCCGAATGGGAGGCTGTTAAAACGGATGAGATGGAGATAAGCGGATATAAACAGAACGGTCCCGATAGATGTATGTATTGCAAGGGTGAATTATATTCCAAATTGAAGGAATTAGCCGACAAGCGTGGTTTTGAGAATGTTGTCGATGGCACCAACGCCGACGATGTTAGAGGATATAGGCCGGGGATGAAGGCTCTTAAGGAGTTGAATATCCCCTGCCCCTTGAAGGATGCCGAATTGATGAAGGAAGAGATAAGAACCCTATCAAAAAAAGTCGGACTTCCGACTTGGAATAAACCAGCGAAAGCTTGCTTGGCTTCCCGTATCCCCTATGGGGAGGAGATAACTATCGAAAGGTTAAAACGGGTGGAGGAAGCCGAAGGAATTTTGCTTGATTTGGGATTTGAACAATTGAGGGTGCGGGACCATTATCCCATCGCCAGAATAGAAATTGATACGCAGGATATTCCAAAATTACTTGCAGAGGATATTTGTCTTAATATAAATTCCGCCTTAAAAAAAATTGGGTATAAATTCGTTACTTTGGACTTGGCGGGGTTTCACAGCGGGAGTATGAATGCTTTGATCGAAGGGGATAAGAATGATTAACGCCTTGTGTTTTGATTCCATTACTGGGGCATCGGGAGATATGATCTTGGGGGCATTGTTTGACTTGGGGGTTCCCGTTGATTTGGTGGATTTGAAAATCCGCTCAACCGGTATTGCCGAGTTTCAATTGAGTTTCAAAAGAATAACCGACCATACGGGTTTGACGGCCGGTAGGTGCGAGGTCAAAATAGAGGAATCGCACCATCATCGTAAGCTGTCGGATATTGAGGCGATAATAGGGAGAGGTGATTTTTCGGATAATATAAAGGATAAGGCGATGCGGATTTTTCGCAGGATTGCCGAAGCTGAAGCGAAGGTTCATAACACCACAATAAATGATGTCCATTTTCACGAGGTCGGAGCTGTTGATGCGATTGTGGATATTTTGGGTTCGATAATAGCCATCGATTATCTTAAACCGCAAAAGATATTCTGTGGGCCATTGAAGACGGGACGCGGTACGGTTGAATGTGCGCATGGCAGGATGCCCGTGCCTGCTCCGGCGACTGTCGAAATACTAAAAGGTTTCCCAACCGTCAATCTTCCCATCGATAGCGAATTAACTACGCCCACAGGGGCGGCTATTATCACGACTTTATGTGAGGGCGATTATTACGGTCATCCGATGAGAATGATAAATGTCGGTTATGGATTGGGGAGCAAGCGGTTTGAGAATAGGTCGAATGTTTTAAGAGTTTTAGAAGTGGTATTGGACGAGAAAGACAGGGGACAGGATGTGGAAATAATCGAGACCGATATCGATGATGAAAGTCCGGAGATTATCGGTTTATTGAGGGATAAGCTCAAGTTAGACGGCGTCCGAGATGTTTCTATTCAGCCTGTGTCAATGAAAAAAGGCAGGCTCGGATTTCGTATTACGGTAATTGCGGATGAGGGCAAAGCAGCCGAAGTGGCAAATATCCTCTTCATACATTCCAGCACGATAGGAGTCCGAATCCATTCTGCCCGAAGAATCGTGTTGCCTCGGGAGGAAGTGAAGATAAAGACCAAATGGGGTGAATTGAATTGTAAAAAAATAAAGCGCCCCGATCGAGTGGAAGTCGTTCCCGAATATGAGGAATGTTTGCGAATTGCGGAGAAATATAATATCTCCGTTCGGGAAGTAATGCGGGAGGTTCTCCGTAATGGGTAGCGATATCCCGAATCATCATCCGGATTACGATAGGGAAAGCAGATGCGGTTTCTCGGAAGTTGTTTATTGTCCGGGTAAGAGCAATCAGCAGCTGATTGACATCCTAAAAAAACTCATTGAAAAGCATAAAAATATAATCGCTTCTCGTATATCCCCCGAACAGTATGAGGCTGTTAAAAAATTACATCCCGAATTGAAATATAATAAGCTTGCCCGTATGGCGTACCTGCATCGCGATAAGTCGCAAAAGGGGAAGGGGAATATTTTGATATTGACCGCCGGGACCTCCGATATACCGGTTGCGGAGGAAGCCGCCTTAACTGCCGAAGTAATGGGAAATGTGGTTGATAGGATTTATGATGTTGGTGTCTCCGGACTGCATCGCTTATTGGAGCATAGGGATAAGCTCAATAGGGCTAGCGTCATTATCACCGTCGCCGGGATGGAAGGTGCGCTTCCTTCCATTGTAGGTGGTATGGTCGATAAGCCGGTGATAGCGGTGCCGACCTCTATCGGATATGGGGCTTCATTTCAGGGTATCTCCGCCTTATTGGGGATGTTGAATGCCTGCGCTTCGGGAATTACCGTTGTCAATATAGATAACGGTTTCGGGGCGGCTTATGCGGCTTCAAGGATTAATCGTTCCGGAAAATAATACATTCAATCGGTTTATGGCTTCCATTATGGAATATACGGAAGGATATAAAGAGCTTGCATAGACAGGGATTTTTGATAATATTTATTTTTGAGTGTAATTGAGTAATTTATTGAGGTTATATGAATAGGAGAGTGGTTATTACCGGTTTTGGAGCGGTTTCTCCGCTTGGACTGACTGCCTCCGAAATATGGGAAGGTCTTCTCGATGGCCGTTCGGGGACAGGGAAAATAACAAAATTCGATGCTTCGGAGTATCCCACACAAGTAGCCGCCGAAGTGAAGAACTTCGATCCCACAAAATATTTTGACAAAAAGGAGCTCCGTCGTATCGGTTTACTTCATCAATACACTCTTGTCGCCGCCGATGAGGCGGTAAAAGACAGCAAGATTTTCGATGGAGATTACAATCCTGTCCGCATAGGAACAATCATAGGCACAACGAATGGTGGTGTCAGGACGATGCTCGAACAATATGAAAATTTTACCAATAAAGGGTATAAGTCTATGTCGCCGTTCCTTCTTCAGATGATGTTTTGCGATATGGTCCCGAGCTTGGTATCCATCAAATACAATCTCAAAGGCCCGAATTATGTAACCGTTTCGGCTTGTTCTTCGGGGGCAAATGCTATCGGCGAATCATTCAGATTGATACAGCGCGGTGATGTGGATGCAATGGTTACCGGTGGAGCGGAAGCGTCTATTCTCCCTTTTAGCATCTCCGGATTTTGCAGGATAAAAGCGATGTCCACTCGAAATGATGAACCGGAAAAAGCATCCCGCCCGTTCGATAAGGATAGGGATGGATTCGTGTTGGGGGAAGGAGCGACAATCATCATTCTCGAAGACCTACAATACGCATTAAAACGGGGCGCTAATATATATGCCGAGATAATCGGTTATGGAATGTCATCCGATGCGCATCATTGGACTATGCCCGACCCTAAAGGCGAAGGAGCTTCATTATCGATGGAGGCTTGTTTGAGGGATGCAGGCATAAAACCTACCGATGTCGATTATATCAATGCTCATGGCACAGCTACCCCGCTGGGAGATGCGGCGGAAACCAAAGCGATTAAATCGACATTCGGGGAGTATGCATATAAATTGACAGTTAATTCGACAAAGTCTTCGGTGGGTCATTTGTTAGGGGGCGCGGGAGCGATAGAGCTTTTTGCTACTGCTATGGCTGTTAAGGAAAACAGGATCCATCCAACCATAAATTTGGAGACACCGGACCCCGAATGCGATCTTGATTATTCAGCAAACAAAATTACCGAAAAGGAAGTGAATATCGCTATCTCCAACTCGCTTGGATTTGGCGGACACAATGTAACTTTGGCAGTGAAGAAATTTAAGGAATAACACTTCCCCAAAATTAAAAATAATAACCCGCCGAAAGTATCAGCGGGTTATTTTGTATAGGTAGAATATCCTAATTAATTATATGTATCGCCTTTTTGAAAACATTCATCGCTGCTTCACCGATCGCCTCGGTTAGCGTGGGATGAATATGAATCAAAGAGGCTATATCCTCGGAAGTTCCGTTGAATCCCATTACCGCCGTAGCCTCACCGATAAGATCTGATGCGTGAGGTCCGATAATATGCATTCCCAAAAGGTCGTCTGTTTTCTCATCGGAGATTATCTTAACGAAACCATCTATCTTCTCCATTCCGATAGCCTTCCCGCTTGCTCTATACGGGAATTTCCCGACCTTATATTTAATCCCTCGCCGTTTAGCTTCCTGTTCGGTCATACCGATTGACGAAATTTCGGGGTCGGTGAAAACAGCGTAAGGGACGAATCCGAAATCGGCGGCGGCGGGTTTTCCGGCGGCAAAATCAGCGGCGATGATACCTTCGTGTGATGCTTTATGAGCCAACAAGGGTCCGCCGATTACATCGCCGATAGCGAAAATGTTTTTCACCGATGTCCTCAGATGATTATCTACTTTTATATAACCCCTCTCATCCATCTCGACGGATATTTTTTCCAATCCGAGATTATTTGAATTAGGTTTCATGCCTATTGCCGAGAGGACCTTATTGAAGAATAATTTCTCGGTATCCCCATTGATATTTTCCACAATTAATTCCACCCCTTTGTCCGACATCTCGGCGCTTAGCACTTTGGTGGAAAGTTTAAGTTTAACCTTTTTCTTTTTCATCGCTCTGGCTATTGTGGAGGAAATATCCTCGTCGGCGGTTGCCATAAGGGTTGGGAGCATTTCAATTATGGTGACCTCGCTCCCCAAAGCATAATAGACATCCGCCATCTCACACCCGATAAAACTCCCGCCCATTATACCGAATTTTTGGGGGATACTTTCCACTTTAAGCGCTTCTTTGCTGGTGATGATTCTTTCCCCGTCTATCTCGATTCCCGGAATCGTGAAGGGGTCCGAGCCGGTCGCTATAACAGCTTTATCGAAAGCGATGATTATCCTGTTATTATTTTTATCGGTGACGGATAAGGTTTCCGCCGTTTCGAAACGGGCGGTCCCTGTAATTATATCCGCTCCATTTTTTTCGAGAAGAATTTTAACCCCGCCGACCAACCTTTTTACCACTTCATCCTTTTTAGCCCGAAGTTTCTCAAGGTTCCATTTCGGCTCACATCCCAATTCGATACCGTAATGATCGGCGCGCTTGATGGCATCCCATATTTCAGCGGCATAAAGCAAAACTTTCGAGGGAATGCAACCCCAATTGAGGCAGACCCCCCCGAGGTTTTCCTTTTCGATTATGGCGGTTTTCAACCCATTTTGGGCAGCGCGAATGGCGGAAACATATCCGCCCGGACCACCACCGATAACTATAAAATCGTATTTCTTTTCCGACATAATTTAATTAACCCTCCGGGATATTAGACGACATTCAACAACCACAAATCGGGACTTTCAAGATACTCTATAAGGAGTCGCAGAAATTTTACCGCATAAGCACCATCAACAACCCGATGGTCGAATGACAACCCCAAATTCATTATCGGACGGATAACAATCTCTCCATCGACTGCCACAGGCTTTTCCTTGACTATATGCACTCCCAAAATCCCCACTTGGGGGTAAACTATAATTGGCGTGGAGGCTGTCGCTCCGAACATCCCGGCATTTGTAATGGAGAATGTTCCCCCGGATATCTCCTCAATGGAAAGCTCATCCTCGTTTGCTTTTTTTCCCAACTCGGTCAGTTCTTTTGTGATTTCCAAGAAACTTTTTCTGTCAGCGTGCTTTAGAACCGGCACTATAAGGCTGTTTTCCCGTCCGACAGCAAAACCGATATTGTAGAACTTTTTGATTTTTAGTGATGAACCGTCTTCGGAAAGCTCGGAATTCATCAAAGGGTATTCTTTCAAGGCAAATACGGCAGCCTTAATCAAGAAAGGCATAAAAGTCGGTCTTAAATTATATCTCTCTTCTATTATCGGAAGATATTTTTTCCGCCAGGTGGTTATTTCCGACATATCGACTTCATCGAAAGTCGTTACATGGGGGATGGTAAATGCGGAGCGCGTCATATGCTCGGCTATAACTTTGCGGATTCCCTTAAATGGGATAACCTCGATATCTTCGGCTTGAGGCCAGGTGAAATCGGGTTTTTTATCTATGGTGTGTCTTCGTTCTATATATTCTAAGATATTCTCTTTTGTTATCCTGCCATCCTTACCGGTTCCCTTGACCTTACGCAGATCTATATGATGTTCTCGCGCCATCCTTCTTACCAAAGGAGATGACCTCACCGCCTTAATTCCGTCTTCAACATTTTCGGTAGGGGCGTGGAGCCCGGTTTTGCGCTGATGCTCCATAACCTTTTCGAATTCCTCATCGGGTTCCGGAGCTTTTTGCTCTTCGGGTTTTTCGGGGCTATGTTTATCCTCCGCTTCCGTTTGGAAAGCTTTGCCCTCTTTGATAATTCCCTCTTTTACTTCCATCAAAGCGATTACTTCGCCTACCGGGACGATAGTATCCGGCTCGGCAAGTATTTTCACTAACTTTCCATCGGCGGGTGAGGGTATTTCCACATTAATCTTATCGGTCATCAGCTCGACTAAAGGTTCATCCGATTTGACCTCATCGCCAACCTTAACCAACCATTTTACTATAGTCCCCTCGACAACCGATTCGCCCAAAGGCGGAATTTGAATTTTTAATTCCATAAGAAACCTTCCATCTTCTTTTTAATAAGCTATTACTTCGCGAACGGCATCAGCTATTTTATCCGGATTTGGTAAGAAATAATGCTCCATCGGCGGTGCGAATGGGACCGGCGGCACATCCAATCCGCACACCCTTGTAATGGGAGCATCGAGATATTCGAAGATATTCTCAGTGATAAAAGCCGAAATCTCCCCCGCGACGCCACCGGTTTTGGGGGATTCCTGCACTATAACCGCCCTGCTGGTCTTTTTCACGGATTCCAAAATCGTTTCCTTATCGTACGGCAAAAGGGTGCGAAGATCAATTGCTTCCGCATCTATTCCTTCTTCGGAGAGGGTTTCGGCAGCCTTGAGACAATGGTGCATCATATAACCGTATGATATCAAAGTAATATCCTTTCCCTCTTTGCGGATTGCCGCCTTACCGATTGGAACTGTATATTCTTCCTCCGGTAGTTCCTCTTTTATGGATCTATATAGTCTTTTATGCTCGAAAAATATCACCGGGTCGTCGCTTCTGATTGCGGATTTCAGCAATCCCTTGGCATCATACGCTGTTGAGGGAAGGATGACCACCAGGCCCGGGGTATTCACAAACCAAGCCTCATTTATTTGGGAATGATATAGCCCTCCGCCGATATCCCCTCCGCAACACACCCGCACGGTAATTGGGGATGACCATTCGCCACCGGTGCGGTAGCGTATTTTGGATGCTTGTTGAATTATCTGATCCATAGCGGGAGTGATAAAATCAGCGAACTGTATCTCAGGGACCGGCCTCATCCCGACAAGTGCCGCTCCCACGGAACCACCGGCTATAAAGACTTCCGAAATTGGGGAATCAATGACCCTCATCTGACCATATTTATCCAACAACCCCTTTGTCGCCTTGAATACCCCGCCATATACGCCGATATCCTCACCGATTAAGAATACCGATTCATCCCTCGCCATCTCTTCATCGAGGGCTTGGGTAATCGCTTCGATATATGTAGTAAGTTTCATAATCTCTCCATTTGAAACAATATCAATTTCTGTTTTTCTTTCTTTTTTCGCGCCTTGACTTTGCCGCTTCGTATTCCGCCTTTTCTTCCTCAGTTTCTGGTAAAACGGGGGGTACCTCAACCGTATCCCCGTGATCATTAATAGCTACCAATGTTACATAGGCGGTGGAGGTCTTTTTTACGGTTCCGGTGTTTAGCTCTTCGCTGAAAACATCCACCTTTACATCTATTGACTTCCGCCCTGTGAATACAACCCTCGATTTGAGAATGGCCAGTCCTCCGACCCTGATCGGATTTAAAAATGATAACTCGCTGACCGCAGCGGTTACAACCATCCTTCGGCAATGCCTTCGGGCTGATAATACCGCCGCCATATCAATCCAATGCATAACCGTTCCGCCCAAAACATTACCCAAAACATTTGCGTGTTCGGGAAGGACGAGTTCCGGCATTACCGCTTTGGAGCGTGATACGGGAATCGGCTTGATATTATTCATAGCTCTCTCCATATACATCGGTCAAGGCTTCCTCCGGATCGGCATAGGGGGAATTTTCGGCGAAATCTATCGCTTCATCTATTTCCATTTGTATTTCGCTGACTATTCCTTCTTTTTTCCCTTGCGAAAGCAATCCCTTATCCATCAGTATTTTTTCAAAACGCGGAATGGGATCCTTTTTCTTCCATTCGCTCAACTCGCTGTCAGCTCGATAGTTGGCTGGATCTATCTCCGAGTGCCCATACCAGCGATAGGTTTTCATCTCTATGAGAGTTGGCCCCTCGCCGTTTCTGGCTTTATCGATGGCTTCCTTTGAAGTTTTCAGGACTTCGAGGACATCATTACCATCAATGGTAATACCCGGGAAACCATAAGCTTTTGCCCTATCGGCGTAATGCTCTATTCCCGCCTGAAGTGTTGACGGGACAGATTCCGCCCAAAGGTTATTCTCGCACACATAGACTATCGGGAGCTTATGAACCCCCGCAAAATTTAGCGCCTCATGCCAACCACCGCGGCTTGTGCTTCCTTCGCCGAAAAATGCTACCGCCACCCGCTTTTCATTCCTAATCTTAAATGCTAAAGCGGCGCCGGTGGCCGTTACGGTTTGACTGGCTACCGTCGATGATGGGGTAATGAGAAAAACTTCCCTTTTCCCATAATGGCAAGGATGGGATTTCCCCTTATCCAAAGATGTTCTGCGGGCATAAACTTGAGCCGCTACTTCCTTTAATGTCATTCCCTTCGCTATTGCCGCCCCTATTTCCCTATGGGACGGACCCACGAAATCGGTTCTTTCCAATAAATATGTCGGGCAAACCGTAGTTGCTTCCTGTCCCACGGCGGAGAAATACGTTCCCGCAAACCGCGCCTTCCTAAATAACCCCCGAAAATGCTCGTCTATCATCCTGGTCGATAATAAAAGCCGATAAACTTCCATTAATTGTTTATCGGTAAAGTTGTATTTCTTCGATTTTTTCGTTGGGGTCTTATTAGAAGCCTCCATAATTACTCCTTCTAATCTTTTTTAATATAAACTTGATACAAGCAAGTCTTAATTTAAAACTCATTAAATTTAATAAACCAATTATTTTTTGTGTCGTTCCCGAATTATTACTTTTTTAGTATGTTTTTCAACAAAAAAAGGGTGTTTTCCTTGCGTTCCCGCAATCTTCGGTAATAATATGGGAACCAAGATGTTCCAAAAGGAACATAAACCCTCATTCTATAACCATCCTCGGCGATTTTCTCTTGAAGTTGACGGCGTATCCCATAGAGCATTT
Source organism: Candidatus Zixiibacteriota bacterium (assembly GCA_026983835.1). GTDB lineage: Bacteria > Zixibacteria > MSB-5A5 > UM-FILTER-46-8 > UM-FILTER-46-8 > JALSTH01. The sequence continues at coordinate 11,907 of JALSTH010000056.1, forward strand.
GGAATTCATATTTATCCGGTTGTATCCCCTTTTCGGTGGCATAATCGAAAGTCGCTTGTATCATATTTTCATCATGGGTGGCTATGGCTGGGTATTCCCCCTCGGATAGGAGTAATTTCATTAATTTGATATAATTCTTATTTACATCCCTTTTATCCTGAAAAGCTATCGATGATGGTTCCTTGTAAGCTCCTTTACAAAGTCTTACCCGTATTTTATTTTTGTTCAATTCTCTTATATCGTCTTCGGAGCGATAAAGCATAGCTTGAATGACGACGCCCATATTGATATATTCCTTATGCCATCTGAAGACCAGATCGAGAGTGCGTTGAGTATAGTCGGACCCTTCCATATCGACACGGACGAAGTTGCTGTATCCCTTCGCTTTTTCAAAAATGCGGGAGACATTTTCGTAGCAAAAATCATCGGAGACATCCAATCCCATCTGCGTTAATTTTATTGACACATGGGAGTTTACTCCACTATTATGGATTTTCTCCAACACTTCAATATAGGCATCAGCCTTTGCGGTTGCTTCCTGCTGATTCTTTACATTTTCGCCGAGTATATCAAGGGTGGTGGTTATATTCTTGGCGTTAAGTGCCCTTACGGCTTTGAGGGATTCTTCGAAGGTCTCCCCGGCTACAAAACGCCTTGCCAAGAACGAAAGAATTCCGGACATAACAAGCCTGCCAATCTCTTATTTGCTTTATTTTTTATTAATTTTGTATTAATTGCCAATATAATTCCCAGTTTTGAAATGGGCAAAATAAATTATTCACATAATTTCCTTATTTCTATCAAAATTGCCCAAAAAAACTTGCTGACTGCAGGTTGGGATTTATTTATAATATAACCATCCTTGAAATGTATTGAGCCAATTCCGAAATCAGGATCTATGAAAAAATCGTTTGTTCATCTTCATACCCACAGTCAATACAGTTTGCTTGATGGTGCCTGCCGACTTGATAAAGTCACTGCTTTAGCCAAAGAATTCAATATGCCGGCGATAGCAATAACCGACCATGGCAATATGTTCGGAGCCATTGATTTTTATAAAACAGCTAATAAAAATGGAATTAAGCCGATAATCGGGATGGAGGCGTATGTCACGCCCAAAAGCAGGTTCGATCGCGAAGGGTTTCCTAATCATTTGGTGCTGTTGGCGAAAGATTTCACCGGTTATCGGAACCTTATCAAATTATCAACCGAAGCGTATATCAATGGCTTTTACCATAGGCCAAGAATCGATCACCAGTTATTTGCCGAGCATTGTAAAGGGTTAATTGTTTTAACTTCCTGTCTTAAGGGGGAAATCCCATCATATATTTTGACAGGCAATCAAAAGGAAGCCATAAAGACTGCGGAGTTTTACCGCGATGCGGTGGGAGCGGAGAATTTCTTCATTGAAATCCAAAATCACGGATTACCGGACGAATTGAAATTGATTCCCGAATTGGTATCATTGGCTCAGGATATCGGAGTGGGGATAGTTGCCACCAATGATTGCCATTATATCCGAAAAGAGGACAGCGAGGCGCACGATGCTTTATTATGTATCCAGACACGGAAAAAGCTATCCGATACCGACAGAATGAAATATGGGACCGATCAGCTTTATTTCAAAAGTCCTAAGGAGATGAGCAATATTTTCAAGGATTATCCCGAAGCTGTCGAGAATACGCTGAAAATCGCCGATCAATGTAATTTGGAGCTTGAATTCGGCAAACTGCAATTCCCATCTTTTCCAATACCAAAAGGATTTTCCTCGCTTGAGGAAACATTGGAACACCTCGCTTGGGAGGGTTTGAAAAAGCATTTTGGCGATAATCCTTCTGAGGAAGCGAAAAGTAGATTAAAATACGAACTGGATGTCATTAACCGAATGGGGTTTGCGGGTTATCTGCTTATCGTTAAGGATTTTATCGATTATGCGCGCAATAATAGTGTTAGAGTGGGTCCCGGCAGGGGTTCGGTAGGCGGTTCGTTGGTTTGTTATTGCATCGGGATAACGAATATAGATCCATTGAAATACAACCTGCTTTTCGAGCGTTTCCTGAATCCCGAAAGGATATCGATGCCGGATATCGATATAGATTTTGCCGATACCGGCAGGGAAAAGGTCATCGATTATGTAACGCAGCGATACGGTAAGGAAAATGTTGCCCAAATAATAACTTTTGGTTCGATGGCGGCACGGGCGGTCATCAGGGATGTTGCCCGAGTTATGTCTTTTTCATATACGGAAGCAGACCGTTTGGCAAAGATGATTCCCGCCGAACTCGATATGACTATCGAAAAAGCTATGGAACGGGTTCCGGAATTAAAAGAGCTTTATCAAAAGGATCCTAATATTAAAACGCTTTTGGATTATTCCAAATCGCTTGAAGGGTTGTTGCGACACGCATCCACCCATGCCGCTGCGGTGGTTATCGCACCGTCCAAATTGGAGAATTTCGTCCCGCTGTTCAAATCATCCAAAGGAGATATAACCACCCAATACGATATGCATGGCATTGAGGACATCGGCTTGTTGAAAATGGATTTTTTGGGATTGCGCACACTTACCGTTATCGACGAAGCCCTGAAATTGATAAGGAAAAACACGGGGGAAGATATTGACATCGATAATATCCCGCTCGATGACCCCAAAGTCTATAAACTTTTCGAGGAGGGGAAAACAGGGGGGATATTCCAATTTGAATCTTCCGGGATGACTGAATTTCTCAAAAGGCTTAAACCGACCTGTATTGAAGATTTGACCGCGATGAACGCCTTGTACCGTCCGGGACCGCTGGATGCGGATATGATTCCGACATATATCAATAGAAAGCATGGGAAAAAAAAGGTTAAATACGACCATTCCCTTTTGGAGTCGGTGCTGAAGGAAACTTATGGAGTGATAGTTTATCAGGAACAGGTTATGCAGATAGCGGCGCAACTTGCAGGCTATTCCTTATCCCAAGCGGATATTCTCCGCAAAGCAATTGGCAAAAAAATCCCGGAATTATTGGAGGAACAGAAAAAGATATTCATAAAGGGAGCGATTGAAAATGGCGTTAAGAAAAGGACGGCGGAAAAGATTTTCTCCCAAATAGAAACCTTCGGTAGATATGGATTTAATAAGCCGCATTCGGTTTGCTATGCTATTGTCGCTTATCAAACGGCATTTCTCAAGGTGTATTATCCGACCGAATTTATGGCGGCGCTTCTTAGTTCGGAGATGGGTAATATCGGCAGGGTAACTTTCCTTATGGACGAATGTCGCCGTATGGATATAGATGTCCTCCCCCCGGATATCAATGAATCCTATGTTGGATTTACCCCGTTGGAAAATAAAATCCGCTTTGGTCTGGTAGCGGTTAAAAATGTCGGTCATTCGGCGGCGGAGGCGATAATCAGCTCAAGGGACAAAGAAGGGAAATTCCATTCCCTGACGGAATTTTGCTCGCGGATCGATATCGGTGCGGTTAACCGACGGGCATTGGAAAGTTTGATAATGGCGGGGGCATTCGATTCCCTGCCCGGAAATCGGAAACAACTTTTATCATCGCTGGATATTGCCATCGCCAGAGGCCAACGCCATCAGGAAGATAAGCTAAAGGGTCAAATAGGATTATTCGGAGGGGGGGAAGGTTCTTTGTCGGATATGGGCGAATTATTGGACGATTTCCTCCCCGATATTGCACCTTTTCCCGATAGCGAGATAGCTTTGTTGGAGCGGCAGTATCTCGGGGTGTGGGTAACCAAAAATCCGCTGTCGGATTTTAAGGAGGAACTCGCAAGCTTTACATCCCATAAGATCTCCGAGTTATCATTGGCTAAGGATAACTCATTTGCGGTTGTGGGGGGATTGATTACGACTGTCAGATATAATCAAGATAAAGCAGGAAACCGCATCGCCTTTGTAAGTATTCAGGACTTCAGCGGTTCCGTCGAGGTTTTGGCGTTTGCCGATTGTTATAGGGACTATGGAAAACATATTAAACCTAATGAACCGATTATTGTCAGGGGTAGGGTTTCCACGAAGGAAAATGAGGCGGTAAAATTGGTTGCGTCGAAAATACTGCCCCTGAGTGAGGCTTATAGCGAGTTTGCCGAAGAGGTGATTATTCGATTGGATATAAACAAAGACAACGAAAAACTTATCGATGAGTTGTATCAATTCCTTCAGGAATACCCGGGAAGCTGTCCTCTTCGTTTAATTTTGCATACCGAAAATGGAACAGCGGAAATGGTTTTGAATGGGATTCGGATCAATGCCAGCCGTTATTGGTTGGAGAACGCCCGTGAATTTTTGGGCGCCAAAAATGTATATTATAAAAAGGCGGAACACTCTCAAATCAATAATGGAGCAACTGTTTAGCTGCCGATATTATCGCTTCTTTCGTAATCCCGAATTCCTCAAATAATTTATTGCTTGGGGCTGAAGCTCCGAATCTATCTATTCCGATAATTAATCCCTCCTCCTTATTATTCCCAACATACCTTTCCCATCCTAACGATGATCCCGCTTCGACAGCAATACGCTTTTTGATATTTTCAGGAAGGACCTTTTCTCGATATGATTCATCCTGTTTATCGAATAAGCTCCAACAGGGCATACTGACGACTCGCGCCTTTATGCCTATTTTTGTCAGCTCTTCGTAAGCTTGTAAACAAAGATGAACTTCCGAACCGGTTCCGATTAAAATAATCTCCGGGCGGCTGTCACTATCGGCGAGTACATAAGCTCCGTTTAGCGCTCCTTCGGGTGATTCATATTTGCTTCGGTCAATTGTCGGGATAGATTGACGAGTCAATATCAATGCGGTTGGCTTATCTTTCAAAGGGATGATATATTTCCAGAGTACGGCGGTTTCATTGGCATCGGCAGGACGGATAATATCGAGATTCGGTATCGCCCTTAAGGATGCCAACTGTTCGATAGGCTGATGGGTGGGACCATCCTCGCCCAAACCGATACTGTCGTGGGTGAAAATATATATCACCGGCAAACCCATCATTGCCGCCAACCTTATGGCTGGCTTCATATAATCCGAGAATACAAGGAATGTCGCCGCATAAGGTCGAATTTTGCTTAAAGCCATCCCGTTGGCGACAGCCCCCATAATATGTTCCCTGATTCCAAAATGGAAATTTCTCCCGATATATTTCCCCTTCCCAAAACTTTCAGCCCCATCGATATAGGTTTTAGTCGAATCGGCTAAATCAGCCGAACCTCCCATAAGCCAAGGGATGTGCTTTGCCACGGCATTTAAAACTTTTCCGTTGGCACTTCGGCTGGCAACTCCTTTGGAATTGGCGGGGAATGTCGGAATATCGCCCTCCCATCCATCAGGTAGTTCCCCTTTTTGTATCATATTGAATTTTTCGGCGAGTTCGGGATAGTCGTGAGAATACGAGTTGAACATTTCGTTCCATTTCCTTTCAAGCTGTTTTCCTTTTTCGATAACCCCTTCCCGATATTTTTCGACTTCCTCGGGGACGAAGAAATGTTTTTTCGGATCCCAGCCGTAGTTTAGTTTGGTGGCTTTAACTTCTTCCTCCCCCAACGGGGAGCCATGCGCCGCCGGGCTGTCCTGTTTATTTGGACTTCCATAGGCGATATGGCTGTCCACAATAATCAACGATGGTTTTTCCCGCTCTTCTTTGGCTTTTAAAATTGCTGATTTGAGAGCCGAAACATCGTTGGCGTCGCCGATATGTTGCACGAACCAATTGTAAGCCTTAAAGCGGGCGGTAATATCTTCGCTGAATGTCAAATCGGTTTTGCCCTCGATAGTGATATGGTTGTTATCATAAATCCAGATTAAGTCGCTTAACCCCAAATGTCCCGCCAATGACCCTGCTTCCGCTCCGATCCCTTCCATAATATCCCCATCGCCCGCAATTGCGAAAATATCATAATCGATAATATCATATTCGGGTCGGTTGAAATAAGCGCCGAGCCACTTCTCCGCAATTGCAAAACCGACGCTGGCGCCGATACCCTGTCCCAACGGACCTGTGGTGGTTTCGACCCCGGGGGCAAGGCCATATTCGGGGTGTCCGGCGCAGATACTATGTAATTGGCGGAATGATTTTATATCATCGAGAGTTATATCATAGCCCATTATATGCAATATACTGTATAAGAGCATCGAAGCGTGTCCTGCCGAGAGTATGAACCTGTCCCTATTTGCCCAATGAGGATTTTTGGGGTTGTGGCGCATAAAACCGTCCCAGATGGTAAAAGCGACAGGAGCCAACGCCATAGCCGCCCCGGGGTGTCCCGAATCCGCTTTTTGTATGGCATCGATTGAAAGGGTCCTGATGGTATTGATTATTGTTTCATTAAGTTTGTCATCTCGGCTCATCGATACTCCCGAATTTTTTGATACTTAAAAAACGACCTTAAGAATTATCATCGGATAAATCCCGATACAACGCCGAATGGAAACCGAACTGTTCCCATTACCTTAAAAGCGATAAGCAAATAAATAAAGATATATCCAAATCCTTCCAAAGCAAGGATATTTTGGGGTTATTCCGGGGAAAGGAAATTAAAAGGTATCCCCCCGTTAGTATGTGGGAAAGGGTGGGGAAGGATATTTAGAGATTGGAAGATTCAATAATCGTTATTATCATTTATACATAGCGTCATTTAGCATCCAATACTCTTTTGTTCCCTTGATATGCTCATTATCTTTTGCATAATCCAAGGCAGTTTTACCATCTTTATCTCTTGCACTAACATCCGCACCTAATTTAATTAAAAGTTCGATAACTTTGGGGTTTTGATTATTCGCTGCGGCGAACATTAATGCCGTCCAACCAACTTTATTTCTTGCCTTGATATCTGCGCCGGCTTTAATAAGAGTTTCGATAACTTTTGGGTTTTGATTATTCGCTGCGGCGAACATTAATGCCGTCCAACCATCTTTATTTCTTGCGTTGATATCTGCGCCGAATCTGATAAGAGTTTCGATAACTTTGGGGTTTTGATTATTCGCTGCGGCGAACATTAATGCCGTTGAACCATATTTATCTCTTGCGTTGATATCTGCGCCGGCTTTTATAAGAGTTTCGATAACTTCGGGGTTTTGATCCTTTCCTGCGGCGTACATTAATGCCGTCCAACCATCTTTATTTCTTGCCTTGATATCTGCGCCGGCTTTGATAAGAGTTTCGATAACTTTTGGATTTTCATTTATAATTGCGGCTGCCATTAATGCGGTCCAACCATCTTTATCTCTTGCGTTGATATCTGCGCCGGCTTTGATAAGATTTTCGATAATTTTTGGATTTTGATTGAACTCTGCGGCTGCTATTAATGCCGTCCAACCCTCTTTATTTCTTGCGTTGATATCTGCGCCTTTTCGAATAGCTTTATCGACATCCGATACGGTAGCTGTTTTCCAAAAATCCGCAGACAAAAAATCCGCTGCCTGCGTTTGAGCGCTAACGCAAGCGCATATTACTAATAAGAGCAAAGGGATTGATAATAATTTTAATTTCATAAATTTAATCCTATCGAATATATTGCCCAATATATAACATTATATATAGTATATCATAATTCCAAAAGACAAGCTAAAAAAATAAAGATCAAAAGCAACCGCCTGCGGCGCTTTCTTTAATGCAACTTATTTGTCTATCATTAGGATATGAATATCCATTACATTGGTTTTGGTAGGTCCGGTGATAATCAAATCATCCAACATCTTGAAGAAAGAATAACTGTCGTTATTGTCCAGATAATCCTCTGCTTTGATACCCGATTGTTCGGCTCTTTCTATCGTTTTATTATCCGCAATCGCACCGGCGGCATCGGTAGGACCGTCGGTGCCATCGGTGCCACCACTTAAAACAACGATATTATCAAAGCCCGCTATTTCAATTGCGGAAACGAGCGCAAATTCCATATTCCGCCCGCCCAATCCGTTCCCCTTGACGATAACCGTTGTTTCACCGCCGGAGATGATGCAGGACGGCGGACTTATCGGCTTTGAATTATTCAAAACGGATTTTGCCATATCGCAATGTGTTTTTGCCGCCGCTTGAGTATCTCCCTGTATCGGTTTCGGTAGCGTATAAACATTATACCCAAGCTCTTCGGCTTTGCCCTGAGCCGATTTTACGGCGATTTCGTTATTGCCGATAATCATATTACGAACTTTCTCAAATGCCGAATCATCGGCTTTTGGCGTTTCGGGAATGATTCCCTCTGCTCCCATCTTAAATAGCGCCAACACATTTTTAGGAATATCCCCCTTTAATTTATACTTATTTAAGACATCAAGGCAGTTGTCGAAAGTGGAATTATCAGGGACAGTTGGTCCCGAAGCGATAACATCCAAAGGATCACCGATTACATCGGAGAGGATAAAAACCAACATTTCCGCAGGATAAGCCGCCTTCGCCAATAGTCCCCCTTTGATTTGCGAGAGATGTTTCCGAACGGCGTTCATCTCCCTTATATCAGCGCCGCATTTAAGCAACAGGGAAGTGATATTTTGCTTATCTTCAAGGCTTATTCCCTCGGCGGGAAGGGTCAGCAAGGCTGACCCGCCGCCGGATATAAGGCAGATGATTAAATCATCGCCTCCCGCATTCCGAACTATTTCAAGAATCGATTGCGCCGCCCCAACACCGGCTTCATCCGGAATTGGATGCCCGGCTTCGATAATCTTAATCTTTCGGCAGGGCTCCCCATAGCCATATTTAACAACAACCATACCCTCGTCTATCCTATCCCCAAGGATATCTTCCACAGCTTTTCCCATAGATGCACCGGCTTTTCCGGCACCGATGACGAAAATGCGATTATATTTGGAATAATCATAATAGGAGCCGTTTACCACCAATCCGTTTTTGTTCGGAATGATGACTTGTTTGACCAATCTTTTGGGGTCTATACTTGATAAGCAATGTGAGAATATCGCTTTTGCATCCAAACGCAGGCGGCTTAAATCATAACCCATTAAGCTTCACTTCCTATTTTATATCGATGTCGAAAGGCATCCTATAAAGAACCTTCCCCGAAAGTATCTCCTGAGGAATATTATCGATACCGAATAAAGATAGAGTTTTTGTCAATTTAGGGCTGAATAAATCCCGCACCGAAAACCATCCGTTATATTTCGGAAGAATTATTAAATCATAATCATCGCCGATACCCGCACTGCTTTTTGCTTCCTGCAACGCTTCATAGAGTCCGCCTATCTCATCAACCAAACCGTTCAATACGGCTTTTGAGCCGACCCAAACTCTCCCCTGAGCAAGCGAATCCACCTTATCGACAGACATTCCTCTCCCTTTTGCAACCGCTTCCAAAAAATGATTATAAAAATCCCTCGTTTGTTTTTCCGCCCTTTCCCATTCGCTTTTTGTGGGGTAGGTATAATGGGAGAACATCGTAGCGTTTTTGCCCCGCGTTATGATTTCCTTTTTTATGCCCAACTTATCGTAAAGCCCTTTAACTACCAATTTCCCGGAGATAACCCCGATACTGCCGGTAATGGTTGTCGGGTCTGCATAAATCACATCTCCCCAGCAACTGATATGATATCCGCCTGAGGCAGCAACATCCCCCATTGAGACGATTAGCGGTTTTTTTCGCTTGGCTTCTTTGATTTCGGCAAGTATTTTCTCCGATCCGGTCATTACCCCGCCGGGGGAATCGACCCTCAAAACAATCGCCTTAACCCTTTTGTCATCCGCAGCGTTTTTAATGGCTGAGGCGACCGTTTCTCCGCCGCAAATCGATCCCGTAAGTAAGCCGCCGGAGGATGATTTCCCGGCTGAAATCCCACCGGTCGCATATACCAAAGCGATAGCATCCTTTGGCCCCCAAGCCTCAGAAATCGTTTTGCATTTATTGTAGAACTCCGATGGCAGGATTTTTATTTTTAAGCCTGTCAGCCTTTGCAATTCATCTTTTATTTGGTGCTGATATAAAAGTCCGTCAATAAGCTTATTCTCCAAAGCCTCCTCCGGAGTAAAGGGACCCGAATCAATGGTAAAAATCATATCCGATACCGACATATTGCGCCCCGCAGCCATATCGATAGTCATCCTGCTGAAAATCTCATCGAGCATCTCGTTGACCTGCTCCCTGTCGGCGGTGGACATACTGTCTTTGCTGACTAAATCTCCGGCGGATTTATATTTCCCGATAGCTATTATTTCCGCCTTAATCCCCAACTTGTCCAGTAATCCTTTGAAAAAAGTGATTTCAGCTTTCAGCCCGCTCAGATTAAGATAGCCCGCAGGCATTAAAAATATTTTATCCGCCGCCGTTGCCAAATAATAATCCTTTCCTGAGAGGTCATCAGCATAAGCAACAACTATTTTCCCCCTATTACGGAATTCAATCAACCGATTGCGAATTTCCTCGACCGATGCTATTCCAAGTTTTATTCCCTTGATATTCAATAGAATACCATCGATATGGGGATCACCCGCCGCTTCATCGATTATATCGATTATATCCAATAGGGAACGGTTGTTATTGAAAATTCTGCTTCTGTTCCTGTTCTCTTCGACAATATCGTTGTCAATGGTCAGCTTCAGGAAAGCTTTGGAATATGGTTTTATCCCTGAACGGGCTGATGAATGTAGTTCGAGTTCCGTGATGCTTTTAATGCCGTCACCATTGGAGTTTATCTGTTTATATCCCGACACTCCGGCAAAAAGCGAATTCAACGATACAGTGAATCCAAACCGCTTATGGTCGGAGAAATCGAAAGCGAAGGATATCCCCTCTTTTGGGGTTAATTTCACTCCGACGGCCGAATGCGCCCTCCCCAAATCGTCATCTTTCGCAAATGAAGTCTGTCCAAAAGCGGTTATTAGGTCCTTATACGGTTTTATCGCCACTCCTAAGGTGTATCGGGGGTTGATTGTTCCCGACGATATTTTCGGCGAATTCATATTTTGCGCCGATATCCCAAACGATAAATACTTATCAGGTCTAAAAAGGGCGCCTAAATCCAATTGACTATATTTCCCCGAACCTTTACCTGAATAACCAATCCATCTATAAGCAAATCCGTACGAAAGGATATTACGGTAATTCCAACCGGTGGAAATGTTATATCTATGATAATTGTAGGGGAGTTTGTCCCCCAAATAATCGATTCCAAAAGCGATATGCCCCAATCCGAAAAGAAAGGATTTATCCCGAGAAAATAAATTTGGTTTATGCGATTGGGAATATAAAAAACTTAAACCCCGAAGATATCCTAATCCCGCGGGGTTATAATATAGCGATGACAGCCAGCCCGGATCCGCCACAGGCTTGAACCCTATCGGGGCATAATCCATCGGGTAGCCACAGGCTGCGGCAATAGAGATAAAAATAACCGCGATTATAATTTGATATATCATCCTCTTCATAAACAACCCTCTATAAGCATAAATAATTTAATAGGACTTGCCCCTTTTGCTTGATGTGCCCGTTATATTGATTCGCCCTATTCCTTGAATGTTTACCTTCAATTCGGAGTCACCTTTTCCCGTTATTCCTTCAAAACTATTGTAGCTTATGGCGATGGGTTTGACCGACATTCCTTTGATATGTATAGCCCCTCCTTCGCCGGTTGAGAGTATAAAATGAACCGAGGAATTACCGTTTAGGGAAATTGATACATCGGCGAAACTGTTATCTATCATTAACTCGCTCCGATTAAGCCGCAGGTTTTTCAATGTTATGGAATTAAAGGAATTTGATATTTTACTCGACCCTTCCGAAAAATCCAAATCCTCCCCTTCAATATCGCTGAATTCGGTTTTAAGGTCCAATAATCCGGAGAACTTGTTGATATTAATTTTCCCGTAGCTATCGGAGACTTTGATAATTCCATCTTTGGAATCGATTTGCTTCAGCATTATCGGTTTATAAGAAGTAGCCGCCTTAAACCCCCCGTAAATCTTCTCCAATACGATTTTCCCGTATGTCGTTTCAAAATTACATTTTCGTTCGCCCTCGGCAATATTTCGTGCTATAATGTCCCCCGAGTGGTTTTGGATATTGACATACCCATTGATGTTGTTTATGATAACGGGTTTATATGAAGTCCTTATATCTATATCACCGTCTACCTTTTCAGCTATCACTTCGCCGTAATCGTTGTCCACCTCCAACCCTTTGAAATGCCCATTGACCTCAATGGAATGGAACCGCGCCTTAATCTTTATTTTCATACTCGAAGGCATTCGGAAACTCATATTTAATACTACCGATTTGTCCAAACCCTCCCATGGAGCGTTGTCGGGAGTTGTGATAATTATTGCCGATTGTTTACCTTCTTTAGCGATTTTCATTGTTATCAGATCCTTGAACCATTTAAACTCCTCGTAATTCTCGGCTTTACCGACATATTCGATATCTGCATATACGGAGTTGCCATCACCGACAGCAAATTTAACTTCGCCGGAGATATTTTGGGGTGCCGAAATGTATAACTCCTCACTACCGATAGCGGATATTTCTCGGCTTTCGGATTGCTTGAATATGGAAAGGTCTGCCGCTTCTATTATCCCTGTTAAATTTAACAATAGAAGAGCTGAAAGTATAATTTTGGGAACGCTATTCTTAATCATAATCTCAAAATTCCGTTTCCTGAATTTACCATTATATGAGTGCGATTACAATTCTTTTTACGAATACATAGAAATAGAGTTGCATTTATCGTCTTCGGAGTGTAGGTGATGATGATTTCCGAACATACGATTTTACTTTAAGTTATAATTTTATAAAAAGTTATTAGTTCGGTTTGACGACTCGGAGCAATTCTTCAAGCGAGGTAATACCCTGATGGACTTTTTCGGCACCATCTTCAAACAAGGTTATCATCCCATCTTTAATAGCTTGGTTTCGAATCTCGTCCGATGACGCTCTGCGATCTATCATAGGCTTGAGATTGTCCGTCAAGATTAACAATTCGTGAACCCCTATCCTTCCTTTATAACCGGTATTATTACAAAGGGAACAGCCTTTTGCTCGATATAATTTCGTATTTTTATCCTCAATTCCCAGAAGCTCAAGCTCTTCATAAGAAGGGGTATATTCTTCCTTACATTTACAAAGCCTTCGGACAAGCCTTTGGGCGACAACCATCAGCAGCGATGAGGATATGAGAAACGGTTGAATTCCCATATCGACGAAGCGGGTAATCGTCCCGGGGGCGTCGTTCGTATGGAGGGTGGAAAACATCAAATGTCCGGTTAAAGCCGCTTCGATGGCTATCTCTGCCGTTTCCAGATCTCGAATCTCCCCGACCATAATAACATCGGGATCCTGACGGAGATAACATCGCAATGCCGTTGCGAAATTCAGCCCGATATCAGGATGCATCTGCATCTGATTTATGCCGGCTAACATATACTCGATAGGATCTTCCGCCGTTTGGATATTGATATCGGGTTTGTTTATGCAATTCAAAGCGGCGTACAAAGCCGTTGTTTTCCCCGACCCGGTGGGGCCGCAGTGTAATATCATCCCGTAAGGTTTAGCTATCGTTTCCCTGTAAATTTTGAGATTATAAGGGGAATATCCCATTGCTTCGAGCGGAACTGCAGCGGAAGTCTTATCCAAAATACGCATAACGACTTTTTCGCCATAGGCCATTGGACCGGTGGAGACACGGAGGTCTATATCAATATTCGAAGTGGAATAATTGACAAATTTTATCCTTCCATCCTGAGGGAGTCGGCGCTCGGAAATATCGAGCTCCGCCATTATTTTCAGACGGGAGATTAAGGCATTGATAGTGGCGGGAGGGAGGGAGAATATTTTGTGAAGTATCCCATCTATTCTGTATCTGACCCTTACTTCATTTTCGAAAGGTTCGATATGTATATCCGATGCTTCCTTGAGATAAGCGTCTTCGATGATTCTTGTTGCCAATTGAACTATGGGAGCGGAGGATTCGTTGACATCCGATCTGATTTTTATGGATTCAGCGCGGGATTCATATTCCTTACCGACTTCAGCGACTGTCTCGGAAATCTCGAAATCCCCTTTGAAAACGGAACTGAGAAAATTCGATATGGACTTTTCAGTTGCGACATATACTTTGGATATCTCATAACCGGTAGCAAATCTGAATTTATCCAAAAGCCGATAATCGAGCGGATCCGAAACAACTATCGTTAAACTCCCATTCATCTTTTGTTTCAGGGGGAAGATATTGAGCTTTTTCAATATATTCTCTCCGATCCTCTCGACCAGTTTTGCATCATAATTAGTTTCACTATTTAAGTTGATAAACTCCGTATTGCTCAATTTCGCCAAAAGCTTACCCGCCTCGAAATCGGTCAAGGTCTCCTCGGAATTTGATGCCGCCTTGATGATTCGGGCGGCGTATTCGGCAACTTCCTGCAACAACTCTAAATCATTCTCATCGAATCTATCCCTTCCCGATTGTGGAATCCTGTTTATGACTTGAATAGCCCCGATTACTTTATTGCTTATTAACGGGGCAGTCAGCATAGAATATGTTATAAAGCCCGTATATTGATCTACTTTGGGGTTAAAGTCGGGGTCGTTTTGTGCATCTACGGTTAAAATAGATCTCTTTTCACTGATGCATTTTCCAACAATCCCCTGTTCTTTCTTCAAACATAACGACTTGAGTTTGGTTTCCGTCCTTTCCGCCAATTTTTTAAAATTTTTTCCGAAATGATCTATTTCCGGTGTATAATAGACATATCCATAATGAATCAAATCGTCACTACCCAACAGATAGATGGTTATTGCTACTCCGTGGACAGCCTTTAGAGCTCTTTTACAGGTCGCCTCCAACAGGGAATCTAACTCCTCCTGAGAGATTCTTTTATTAGAGAGTAATGCCTCTATCAATGGGCTGACTACTGAAGAAGTTGTTGGGGATTTCTTCTCTTTTGTTTCTGTTACCAAACCCCGCCCCTTTTTATTATCCGGACAATTTTACAATTTATACATTTATTTCTTTTCGGCAACAGGCGATTTGTTTCTCGCCCAGTACATAAGAACCGCCCCCGCTGAGGCTACATTCAGTGAATCTATATCTCCCATCAAAGGGATTTTTATTTCCATATCCGCTATTTCTTTGATTTCATTACTGACACCATGAGGTTCATTCCCTAAAATTAAAATCGATTTCTCAGGGCATTCTGTTTCTTCGATGCTCAATTGAGAGTTTGGCGAAGTGGAAATTAACTTGAATCCCTTTTGTTTTAGTTCCGCCAATCTTTCAATTGAGATCCCATCCAAAATTGGGATGTGGAATACATATCCGGCGGATGAACGCAATAATTTGGCATTATAGATATCACAGCTACCTTCCGACATCAAAACCCCCTCGAACCCGAATGCGCAGGCATTACGGATCAGAGTCCCGGCATTACCGGGGTCGGAAACTTTATCAAAGAACAGTATTTTCTTAAAGCTCTCGAAGTCCGCGAGTTTACCGTCGAAAAACGGCATTAGTGCGATTATCCCGGGCGGAGTTGTCATTTGAGATAATCTCTTCATTTGGGAATTTGTGATGAAACTCTTTTTCACCAATCCATTGGATGATATCATTTCGATTTTCTTTTGGCCGTAATCTATAGAGTAAAATATTTCCTCCGGAGCAAAACCGATTTCTATTGCCGTTTTAATCAGATTTCCCCCTTCCGCTAAGAATCTTCTCTCGCGGCGGCGGAATTTCTTTTGTTTTAAGGAACTTAAATATTTTATCCTCGAATTACTCAACATATTGTAATTATCGGTATTTTGCCGTTGATTTTTATCCATCATTTCCTTTAAGTTATAGACGAATGATTAAATTAATATTTAAATCCAATGCAATTGTTAAAAATAACGCTTCTGCTTATTATAGTCTTTACTTCGATTAATACAAGTAACGCATCCGATTCCGTTATTACCACCCCCGATACGACCTACTCGAAAGTAATTGATTTATCCTATATTGTCAAATCGAATACACGGGGAATAGGTTTGGCGCTTTCGGGTGGAGGGGCGCAGGGATTGGCCCAAATCGGAGTTTTGAAAATCTTGGATGAATACAATATCCCCATCTCACATATCGCCGGGACAAGCATCGGGGCGGTTGTTGGCGGATTATATGCTTCCGGTTATTCCGCCGAAGATTTGGAAAAATTGGCTTTGAATACCGATTGGGGCGGGTTGTTTTCAAATAGTCCTAACAGGTTGAAACTGTTTTTCACTCAAAGACAGGAACGAGAAAAGCATTTAATCGAGATTAGATTCGATGGCTTGAAGCCCCATATTCCGCAAGCCCTTACTGCCGGACAAAAAATATCTGATTTTCTTTATAGGGCAACGGTTGGCTCGGGTTATGAAGCCGGTGCGGACTTCAATCGCCTGAAAATCCCATTTAGGGCTGTGTCAACTGATTTGATCAGCGGCCAAAAAGTAATTTTATCAAACGGCGATCTGGCTGAGGCTATAAGAGCTTCTGTGGCTGTACCTTTGGCATTCTCGGCAGTCGATTACGGCGATAAGCTTTTGGTGGATGGGGGATTGGTGTGCCCGGTGCCGATTGACGAAGTATATAATATGGGTGCATCGAAAGTAATAGCCGTGAATACTACCGCGCACCTTTATCCCAAGAACAAATTAAAAACCCCCTTGGATATCGTTAATCAGGCTACCACCATAATGGTTAAGGATAAAACTGAGGAAGAACTACAAAAGGCCGATTTGGTCATAGAACCGAACCTCCGAGCTTTTGAGAATACCGGCTTTTCCGATGTGGCTGGCATTATTAAGGCGGGCGAAACGAAAACAAGGGAGATGATTCCTGAAATCAGGAAATTACTTAATTCCGAAAGATTGTCGAATACAAAAAATAACAATTCGGCAACGGAATATATCCGAGCGACAGATAACATCGCTCCTCGGATAAAAATAAAATCCATAATGTTTACCGGTAACACTGTTTTTTCATCGGATATTTTGAACAATTATCTTCCCGTGAAAATCGGTAAACCGCTTGAGAAGGATAGCATTCGTTGTGGAATTGATAGAATTGAGAATCTTTACCGCAGCTCCCATTATCCTCTAATCAGTATCTCCGAAATTTCTTTGGATACGGAAAGCGGAGAGTTGTCAATAGGAATTAATGAAGGAATTATTTCAGATATGAAAATAATAGGTAATAAGCATACCAAAAGTTGGGTGATAGAAAGGGATTTTCCCAAAGTGAAAGGCAAGCCATATAATTCATCCGATATTTACAAAGGGGTTAACAATTTATATAACTCGGGACTTTTCGATAGGGTTACAACTGATATAATCCACAGGGATGACGGATCTTATATTTTGCAATTGAAAATGAAGGAGAAGCTTGCGTGGGCGATGCGATTCGGGATTCGTTACAATGACGAATATAATCTTCAGGGGTTGGCGGAGTTTGGGGATTATAATTTATGGGGAATCGGGAATGAGTTTTTTGTTCGGGGAAAAATCGGTGACAGGGAAAATAATATCCGAGCGGAATTCAAGGCTGATAGGATATTCAAGACGCTGTTGACTTACTCGCTTTATGCCGATTATGGGCGGATCGAAAAAGATATTTTTGCGGTGCATAGACCTAATGGTGCTTATATGGAAAAACATAGCGGAGCGGGGTTTCGCTTGGGACAGCAAATTTCCAAATTAGGGATGGCTTCGATAAAATTGCGGATAGAGGATATAAAGGACGAATTCCCTGATGGGACAAGCGATTTAGCTAAAATAAGGAGTATTGTCCTAAATTCGGTTGTGGATACGAAGGATAAACAAACATTTCCCGACAGAGGTAAATATCATAAATCATATATAGAATGGGCGAATGAAATATTAGGCGGCAACGAGGTTTACAGCAAATTTTACATTTCTCTCGAATCATATTACCGATTGCCCTTCGGATTGAATTTCCATCCACGGGGAGCCTTGGGATTTTCAATAAACGGCCTGCCCTTATCGGAGAAATTCCGTTTGGCGGAGAAACCCTATGGATTTTCGGGCTTCTATACCGAGGAACTTTGCGGGGATAATTTCTTTTCCTATTTCCTGAAATTGCGGAAGAGGTTCGGCAAAAATGTATATTCATATATCCGCTACGACGCAGGCGATATATTCTCCGATAGGAAGGATGTCAAATTTACAAACTTGAAACATAGTTTCCGATTCGGCATAGCCTTCTCCACGATATTGGGGCCGCTTGATATAAGTTATGGTATTTACGAAAAAAGAATCGATAAATTTTATCTCTCTTGGGGATATAATTTCTGATTCCTCTTAAAGCAGATGGGTTATGCGGTTACTAAAATTTTAGGGGTGGGTAAGTTACGGAAAAATAAATTTATCCTTGACAACTGCACAAATGTATAGTATAATACATTATCGAATAAGAAAACTTAAGTCGAGGTGGATAATGAAAACCGAAGAACTTACCCGATATGGATTCCCAAATTCCATTATCAATATCTGGAAACGCTCCGGGATTGTATATCTATCCCATTTGCAGCAGAGTGCATTGAATTCGGGGGCTTTATTTTCCGAAAATTTGCTGATATTGGCTCCGACCTCATCTGGTAAAACCTTCTGCGGGGAGTTATCGGCGATAAAAACCGTTCTTTCCGGGAAAAGGGCGGTGTTTTTGGTTCCTTTGAAGGCTATTGCCGAGGAGAAGTATGAAGATTGTCTCCGCAAATATTCCGCCTCTGGAATGAGAGTTGTTTTATCCACACGGGATAGGCGGAAGGATGACGATAGAATTATTCGTGGCGATTTCGATTTGGGGATAATCATTTATGAGAAATTCAATCGTTTTCTTACAAGGAATTTTAATATCCTTTCGGCGATAGAACTCGTTGTATTTGACGAATTGGATATTTACCGGGATCCGCAAAGGGGAGAGGTGGCTCATCTAATCCTGACAAAGGTTAGGTCATCTAAGGCCGAGGTGCGGATGATAGGGTTGGGGAGGGAGGATTTTCCGGTTGCGGATATTCCCGGTTTTATGAATTTTCAAGTAGTCAGCGATAATCATCGCCCGGTCGAATTACGCAAGGGAGTTTTATATCGCAGAGAATTCATCTATCGCGATAGTAATCGAATGAAGGAGAACTCCGAAGAATTGAATCCCTTAAATAATGCCGACATCGATGATTTATCGGACAATTCGGAATTGGAGGCTTCGCTGAAATATCTGTGTGGGAAAGGGGAGCAGGCTATTGTTTTTCTAAAAAGCAAGGCTTCCACCGTGAACGCCGCTTTGGATTTCTCCTCCAAAGTTGCCCTTCCCCGCTCAAAGAAAACAATAGATTTGCTCTCGGATTTGGAGGAAACCTCCAACTTTAGGGCGCTGATGGTAAGTTTGGAGAGGGGGATTGGGTTCCACAATTCAGATTTGACCGAATTTGAGAGTAAGGCGATAATCGATGGTTTTAGAAATGGGGATATTCGGCTGTTATTCTCGACAACGACATTGTCATCGGGGGTCAACCTTCCCATCAAAAATGTCTTTATCGAACCGCTGAAATTCGGCGGTACAAATAATATCTCAAGACCGGTAGAGATACCTATGGAATATTCCGAAGTTGAGAGTATTTCCGGCAGGGCGGGAAGGTGGGGGATTGAAAGCGAATTCGGCAGAGCTATTTTATTGGCGAGGAATCAATTCGAGAGGGAGGTGTTATGGAGCAGATATATCGATAACTATCCGCAGGAATCCGTTGAATGGAAAATAATTTTATCCAAAGAGGCGATTGTTGATTTAATTGCCTCTGGGGTTTGCTCAACATTGGAGCAATTGAAAGGCGCTATGAAGCAAATGAGCGGGAAAGCTGATTTGGACCTTACCGGGATGATTCTATGGTTGGTTGACAAAGGATTATTGAAATACGAGGCGGAGAAAATAACCGTAACCTCTTTGGGAGTATTAACGGCGATAACCGGCTTGAAATCGGAAACAGTAGTGAAAATCGCGGAAAGACTTGAAAGCGGTGAAACTGTTGGTGATCTCCATCGATGGGTCAGGATATTATCTTTCTCAAAGGAAATATCGCAAATAATGCTCCCGGTTTGGTTCAATTATTGGTACCGCGATAATGCGGCTTTATGGGTTTCGGGGGATGATGATAATTCCCGCTTCAGTTTGGGAGATGCGAAAGCCGAGTATTTTTCGGGTTTGCTTTCGGATTGGATAGAGGGGGTCGAGCATCAAAAGCTGGAAAAAAAGTATCGGGCAACAGCCGGTCTTATTTCCGACATTGCCGAACGATTCAGCTGGGTTCTTTATTCCGCAGGCGAAGTAGCGCAGATTATGGGCCATAAGGATATTGGATTGGATCTCCATAAATTTTCGGAAAGGGTAAAATATGGGCTGCCAACAGAGGGGATTAATTTGGCGAGCTTGAAAGTCTTTGGATTGGGCAGAATTAGGATTATGGAGCTTATTCGGGACGGTTTCCACGATGAAAAGGATGTTTATTCGGCTGGAGCCGATGGTTTGCCGAATTCCATTCCCGAGAGAGTGCGACTTGCCCTTTTTCAAAAATGCGAGGATATAATTAAAAATCGAAATTTGACGAAAAGGAACAAGGGGGAGAGGAAAGATGAATCCAAAAGACCTATTTCGACTTTGATACTATATCCGGAGGTGGAGAGGGGGAAAATGAGGATTAATATCAACGGCACACCGACACTTATCACCTACAAAAGCTTTCACTACTTGAAAGTTTTGGCGAAAGCTCTGACTAACGGAGGAGATGGTTGGGTGCATAGGCTCGATTTGGAGGACGGCGATAATCAATGGAGCTACCTCCACAGGCTACGGACGGAGCTTAAGCCCTGCCTTCCCAAGGGGGTTGATATTATTGAAAACGACAGGCATGGTTATTACCGCCTTTGTGCATTGCCCGAAGGAATCGTAATTGAGGAGAAAGAGATTTAAAAGAATTGCTTCGGGTTCAAATTATTAGCATAGCATCGCCATAGCTGTAAAAACGATAGTTGTGTTTTTTCGCTTCCCCGTAAGCATTCAATATATTTTCACGACCAGCCAAAGCGGAAACTAAAAACAGCAGGGTTGATTTCGGGAGGTGAAAATTAGTAATCAACGCTTTGACTACCTTGAACTTATACGGAGGATAAATATAAATATCGGTATATCCACTCATCGGTTTGACTAAATATATCCCTTTGTCGGTTTCAAAGGCTGTCTTTTCTATCGTCCGCACCGATGTGGTCCCCACAGCAAAAATCCTATGTTTGTCTTTGAGGGCATTGTTTATTTTTACAGCGGAATTTTCGGGAAGATTGAAATACTCGGCTTCCATCTTATGCTCGATTGGATTTTGAACCGTTATCGGCCTAAATGTTCCTAATGACGGATGTAAGGTAATGGGAGCGATTTTGACCCCTTTTCCCTTCAATGCCGATAAAAGCTTTTCCGTAAAATGAAAACCTGCCGTGGGGGCAGCCACAGCGCCCTTTACCGCAGCGTAAATGGTTTGGTATCTTTCCCTGTCCAAAACCTCATCCTTGCGGGAGATATACGGGGGAAGAGGGATATGTCCGTATTTATCGATTAGCTCATCGATATTCCCCTCAAATTGAAATTCCACCATCCTGCCGCCGACTTCGGTTCGTTCGCCGATTTTACAACTGAAATCCTCCCCAAAATCTACTTCGGTACCGGGGAGCAGTTTCCTTCCGGGCTTTACCAACGCTTCCCAATGGACATCGTCGAATCTTTTTAATAAAAACACTTCCACCTTCCCGCCGGTCGGCTTTCTTTTGCCGAACAAGCGAGCGGCAAAAACTTTGGAGTTATTTATTACCAAGCAGTCTCCGGGATGGAAGTATTCCACGATATCCTGAAACAATCTGTGTTCTATCCCTCCGGTATCCCGATGTAGCACCATAAGGTTAGACCTGTCGCGCCTTTCGGATGGATATTGGGCTATAAATTCCCTTGGTAGATTATAATCGTAATCTGATAATTTCAATTCAATGACGGAAAAAACGGCTTATAATATAAAGTATCAAAGATGCAACCACCGAAATTACAATGCTGGTGGTTAAGGGAAAATAAAAATGGAAATTGTCCTTCCTATAGCTTATATCCCCGGGCAATTTTCCTAAAAATGGGACCTTTCCCGCTAACGAAATTACAACACCAATTATAATTATCAAGGCTCCAAGTATTATTAAAGTTTTGCCCAAGCTCGAAAAAGGTCCCATTAATACTTCCTGACAATCTTCTCCGGTTTCATATCGATAAATCTATCCCGTTCGGAATATACGCATCCGCAATATTGTTGCATATACAATCCCATCTCCCGCGCCTTGTTATGCCCCTGTCTATAACCATCGCGGAAGTCGAAATACACAAAACTTACTCTGTGTTTCTTGGCTACCTCCTCGCCGATATCTCGTATCAAATTGTGATCCTGATAAATTGAGACGGTAAGTGTGGTTGTAAACTCCTTAAAACCGTTCTCCGCAGCCCGTTGGGCGGCACGATTGAGCCTCATAGTATAACATTCAAAGCAGCGATACGGCTCAACGGGGTTATCGGCGATCCTTTTTAGGAATTCCTCGAGGTCATAACTATCATCATAAATAATTTTCAACCCTACCATCTCGGAATATTTTTTCAAGGACATCAAGCGTTTTGTGTATTCCACGAAGGGGTGGATATTCGGGTTATACCAAAAGCCGGTTATATTATAACCTTCGTTGATTAATTTCTCAACGGGATAAACCGCACAGGGCCCACAACATATATGAAGTAGTATTTTTCCGTTCAGAGCAATTCCCTCTGGCGGTTGGAAGGCATCGATATCTTAAAATGCTGGTAGCACCTATCGGAGGCGACCCTCCCCTTTCTGGTCCTGTGAACAAAACCTATCTTGAGCAGATAAGGCTCCACAACATCCTGAAGCGTATCAGCTTCCTCATTCAGCGTGGAAGCTATCGCTTCGATTCCAACAGGTCCGCCGTTGTAATAGTCCGTTATTATCCTTAAATAACTGCGATCGAGATCATCCAACCCTATGTCGTCGACGCCCTCGATTTTCAACGCCTTATTGGAAATTTCCGCCGTAATTTTCCCATCCGCCTTGACCTGGCAATAATCCCTCACACGACGGAGAAGGCGGTTGGCGATACGGGGTGTCCCCCGGCTTCTGCGAGCCACCTCTTCCGCTCCAAGCTCATCGATATCTATCCCGATAAGTTTTGCGGAGCGCTTGACTATCTTTTTCAGATCTTCTTTTGGATAAAAATCGAGATGATGGAATATCCCGAATCTATCACGCATAGGGGCGGACAGCAATCCCGCACGCGTCGTGGCACCGATAAGTGTAAACCGCTCCAATTTGAATTTAATTAGCCTCGAATGGGGACCCGAATCGACGAGAAAATCTATTTGAAAATCCTCCATCGCCGGATAAAGGAATTCCTCCACAACCGTATTGAGACGATGTATTTCATCTATGAATAAAACATCCCCCTCCTTGAGGTTCGTAAGAATCCCCATTAAGTCCCCCGGCTTTGTGAGTCCTGGTCCTGTTGTGGATATAAGTTTGCTATTCATCTCACGGGCTATAATATGCGCCAGCGTGGTTTTCCCCAATCCGGCGGGACCATAAAACAATATATGCTCCAATGGATCTCCCCGCTGTAAGGCAGCCTTAATCGAGAGGGCAAGTTTCTCGACCAATTTCCGTTGCCCGATATACTCCGAGAGTTGTTTAGGCCTTAAAGACCAATTGTAATGCTCATCTTCGGCCGTAGTTGGTTTTGGGGTTACTAACCTTTCCCTCGCCATATTATCCCGCTGTTGTTATCCCTTTCTTAAAGATTAAATTGATGAGTTCCCCTGCGGATTTTATTTTGGGTGTATCCTCGATTGCTTTGGAAACCATCGTCTTAGCCTCCCTCAAATTATATCCCAATTGCTGAAGGATTGCTATGGCGTCGGTCTCCAAAGAAGTTATATCCATTTCCTTTTTGTCCGACACTAGGGGTTCGCTTTCCTTGAGCAGAGCGAATTTGGTAACCTTGCCGTGAAGCGAGGCGATTACTTTTTCAGCCGTTCGTCCGCCGAAACCCGGAAGCCTTTTGATTTGTTCGAGATCGCCGACCTCGATAGCTGTGGCGATATCCCTAACCGGTTTGGTCAATGCTTTAAGCGCTTTTTTGAAACCGATACCATCCACGGTGGTGAACAACTGAAAAAATTCGCGATCTATTTCATTGGTAAAACCGATTAAATAAGGGAATGCAGCCGTTGTCCCCGAACGGAATTCTATATATTCGAGCGTATGCAAACTCAAGGAAGAGCCTCTTTTGTTCGATGATTTCAATCTCTCCAATACGCCTGAGGGCAGGTATATATCCCAATAAATGCCACCTGCCATTTTAAGCAAAACCGAACTTTCCGAAAATTTTTCGACTGTTCCCTCAACCAACGAAATCATCTTCGCACCCTAAAATCCTTGACGGAGGTTAACTCCAAATCGAATTTCCGATGATAGCGTATATCGGTCAATGCCGCCGCTAAAGCATCGGTGATATCGTAATATTTCGGGGGCGATTCTAATCCTAAAATCCTTATGACCATTGCTTGAACTTTCTCCTTCGATGCTCTTCCTCTGCCGGTAATAACCTTTTTGATCTCCGTCGAAGGATAAGAACGAACCCTTAATCCCGAATTAGCCCCAGCCAACAAAATCACTCCCCGCGCATGTCCCATTATAATTGAAGTTTTAGGGTGATTATAATGTGCATATAATTCTTCAACCGCCATCCTGTTCGGCTTAAACTCCTTGATGATGGTGATTAATTCCTTATAGATTATATAAAGTTTCTCCGAGAGTTCCTGACCTCCGCTCCGTATCACACCTGCTTCCATTAAAGATAATATCCCATCATTTTCCCTTATTATCCCATAACCGGTTAATTCGGTGCCGGGGTCTATTCCGATAACTATATCTCCAATAAGCTCGAAAGCCATAATTATACTATTACTGGCTGAGTTGTTCCATTAACTCATCGTCGATATCGAAATTAGCGTAAACATCCTGAATGTCATCGTGCTCATCCAATAAACTCATCAACCTGAGCATCTGCTCCGCTTTCTTGCCGTCCAATTTTATATAGTTCTGCGGAATCATGGTTATCTCGGCACTTTCGATGGGGAATCCCTTTTCCTCAATTGCGGATCGTACCTTATAGAAATCAGCGAAGGGCGTATATATCTCATAATTATCATCTTCCGTTGCCAAATCCTCCGCACCTGCTTCAATCGCCAAATCCATAAGATCATCTTCGTTTGCCCTGTCCTTCGGTATCCTGATAACGCCCTTTTTATCGAACATCCAACCCACACATCCGGTCTCACCCAAGTTGCCGCCGTTCTTCGATAGGATTGACCTGATTTCCGCAACTGTGCGGTTTCGGTTGTCCGTTACCACCTCCATCAAAATGGCAACCCCACCCGGACCATAACCCTCATAGGTTATTTCCTCGTATGTCGTGCCGGGAAGCTCGCCGGTGCCTTTTTGGATTGCTCGTTTGATATTGTCCTGAGGCATATTGGCGGCTTTTGCCGTTGCGATTGCAGTCCGAAGACGGGGATTGGAATCGGGATCGCTTCCGCTATCTCTCGCTGCAATCATAATCTCTTTATTCAGTCGGGAGAATAACTTACCTCTTTGAGCATCGAGTTTCCCTTTCTTTCTTTTGATCGTTGCCCACTTGGAATGTCCGGACATATCTCCTCCGCTATTTATTATACATCATTTATCATATAATTTTAATAAAATATATGGCTTTTGGCAATACAAAACTGCTAAATTAAAACCTTTGAATTCAGGCAGGACATCTATTCGGCGATTTCAATGATGGGTAGTTATAATAGGAATAAATTGGTTTGACTTCTGCCGTATGTGAGATTATTATTTTTTATAGGAATCCGAGATGAATTATGTGAGGAAATCAAAGGTGAAATATATTTTTATCACGGGGGGAGTTGCCTCCTCTTTGGGTAAGGGTATTGCCGCCTCTTCGGTGGGGTTGCTTTTGAAATCCCGCGGATTGAATGTGATAATGCAGAAACTCGATCCCTATATAAATGTTGATCCGGGCACTATGAATCCTTTTCAGCATGGTGAAGTTTTTGTCTTGGACGATGGTTCCGAAACCGATCTCGACCTTGGCCATTATGAACGATTCATAGATATCAATTTAAGCGCAGTCAATAATGTAACCTCGGGGCAGGTTTATAAAAATGTTATAGATAGGGAACGAAGCGGGGATTATTTGGGGGCGACCGTACAGGTTATCCCGCATATAACCAATGAAATAAAATCCCGCATACGGAAAGTCGCCGATATCCAGAAAAATGTTGATGTTGTCATCACTGAAATCGGCGGCACGGTTGGTGATATTGAGTCCCAACCTTTCTTGGAGGCAATACGCCAGATGCGGATAGAGGAGGAACGGGGGAATGTTTTATTCATTCATCTCACCCTTGTCCCATATCTTGAAGCCGCGGGGGAATTGAAAACAAAACCAACCCAGCACTCTGTTAAGGCTTTGCGGGAGATAGGGATACAGCCGGACATTTTGATTTGCAGGTCTCCTAAACCATTGACTAAGGGAATAAAAAACAAAATAGGCCTGTTCTGCAATGTGGTTCCGGAAGCCGTGATCGAGGATTTGGATTGCGAGACAATTTATGAAGTCCCTCTTTTATTTCATCAGGAAATGCTGGATAATTTAATCGTTCATTATATGAACCTATGGTGTAAAGACCTTGATCTTTCCGATTGGCGAAAGATAGTCAATAAAATCAAACACCCTTCGGAAAGTGTCAAGATTGCTATCTCCGGGAAATACATCCAACTTAAAGATGCTTATAAAAGTATAATGGAAAGCTTTATTCACGCCGGTGTCGAAAATGATGCCAAAGTGGAGTTGGTTTGGGTCTCATCGGAGGATGTGAAGAAAAATGGGGCTGACCGATATTTCAGCGAAATCGATGGATTATTGATTCCGGGGGGATTTGGTGAACGGGGGATAGAGGGAAAAATCGAAGCCATAGAATATGTCAGGGAAAACAATATACCGTTTTTCGGCATCTGCTTGGGGATGCAATGTGCGGTTATCGAGTTCGCTCGTAATGTTTGCGGATTGGATGGAGCAAACAGCTCGGAATTTGAGCCGAAAACCCCACATCCGGTTATTCATCTGATGGAATCCCAGAAAAAAACTTCGATAAAAGGTGCGACTATGCGATTGGGGGCTTATCCTTGTATTCTAAGGGCGGAGACAAGATCGATTTCGGCATATATGGAAAGGGAAATTTCCGAAAGGCACCGCCATCGATATGAATTCAACAATGATTATCGAAAAACGCTTAAGTCAAAAGGATTAGTTTTTGCCGGACTTTCCCCCGATGATGAATTGGTGGAAATAATAGAGCTAAAAAAACATCCCTGGTTTGTGGGAGTACAATTCCATCCGGAACTTAAATCCAGACCGAATAAAGCCCATCCTCTCTTTAGGGATTTCGTCAAGTCGGCATTGGAGCATAAACATAGCCGTTTCGCCAAAGGTAAAATCTCCAAGCCTAATGAGAATGTGATATCCGACGGACTTAAAGAATCGACTACGAATATTGAAAATGACAAGTCAATTTGAAATCGGAGGCATAACTATCGGAGGGGGGAATTTCGTCCTAATTGCAGGTCCCTGCGTTATTGAGACAGAGGCGATTACTTTTGAAGTCGCCGAGCGTTTATCGATTCTGAGGGAAAAATATCAAATTCCCGTTATTTTCAAATCGTCCTATCTCAAAGCGAATCGAACTTCGATTAAGTCCTATATCGGCCCCGGGATCGAAAAGGGACTTGAAATTCTAAAACAAGTTAAAGATAGATATAACCTCCCGATACTTACTGATGTCCACACTGATGGAGAAGTGGGCGCCGCTTCGGAAGTTGCGGATGTATTACAGATTCCGGCGTTTTTATCTCGGCAGACCTTTTTAGTCGTAAAGGCAGCTCAAAGCGGAAAGGCGTTGAATATCAAGAAGGGGCAATTCTTAGCTCCCGAGGATATGGCTTATATCGCCGCCAAGGCCGAATCGGCAGGCAATCATAGGATTATGCTCACCGAAAGGGGGACAAGTTTCGGTTATCATAATTTAGTGGTCGATTTCCGTTCTTTTATTATAATGCGTAAATTAGGTTATCCGGTTATATACGATGCCACTCATAGTATCCAATTGCCGTCCGGCGCGGGAATGACATCTGGCGGTAATCCCGAGTTTATAATCCCTTTGGCTAAGGCTGCTACCGCCTGCGGAATCGATGGCTTGTTTATAGAAACTCATCCGAACCCATCGGAGGCTTTAAGCGATGCTGATTGCCAGCTTCATCTTCCGAAGATGGAAGAGCTTCTCGATTCCATCCTTCCCCTTCTACCCCAAAATAATAGATAATTCATTTTGGATCGGAATACAATTTCAGGAAGTTTTCCGCTATTTTTTGCGGTGAATAATTAATCGCCACATATTCCCTGCCTTTTTTATTGAATTGCCATTCGGTTAAAGCCTTCTCGAAATCCTTTAGAGTGAAATTGCGGCAATATGGGAAAGAGTGATTGTAAAGAACCTGTCTTCCGTAAAGTAAAGCTTCTAAAACCATATTCGGCACGCCATCGTGGACAGTATATCGAAGATAAATTTTAACCTTATTTAGATAGTCCCCGACATTATCGATCCAACCCGAAAATTTAACATTATCGACCTTTAAGTTATCGTAGCCTTCATTGGCGAGGATATAAAATCTTACAGCCGGGAAATTTTGAATAATCCCCTTGATTTCCTTTGCGCCATAAAAATCCTCTTTACCTTGAGGGAGGTATACCAAGGCGGAATTTTCGGGTTGTTTGTTGTAATCGCTCGGTTCCGTTATTCCGGCCGCGAAAGGGACATATTCCACTTTATCGATACCAACCGAATTTAGCTCCTCTACAAGATTTTCACCAACAGCCGCTAATTTCCAAGCATTGGAATACAATTTTCGGATGGAATTGATTTCATTACGATTAGACTTGATTATATGATAAACATCGGTGCCTATAAAATGGATTATTAATTTTTTCCGCAAAGCTTTACATCCGTTTATCAGGGTTTTGGAAAATGTCCCCCCGAAATGATGAATTATATTATGCTTTTGAAGGAGGAGCATTTTTGAAAGGAAATCCATTGAGCGCCAGTTGTCGATTGGAATAAAAGAGATATTATAATTCGGATATACTAATTCCCGTATCGATTTGCCGAAATGCGCTTCGCTTATCAATAATATCTTTTCCGTTTTATTTACCCGTGGGTATTCCTTTTTATGGTTCCCCATTTTTATTATACAGGATCGAATTACAGGTTTGTCTTTTTTATACTCAAAGCCTTTTAGGTGTTGCCATAATTTTTATTAGGAAAAATAATCCAGCACAATCACAAGGAATTTTCAGATCCGCCTTGACTTATACCGAAATCCATTATAATATAAATAATGTGGGAAACAAGATAGAAATTCTTCTGATAGGCGATGGCAGTCAAATCCAAGATCTCCTGAAAGATACCCTGCAATCGATTGGGTATGAAGTTAGAATGGCGGAAGATCTTTATGTCGCCAACGAAATTCTAAGTAATTATCCTATAGATTTAATTTTAATCGATAGCGGTATGGTGGACTCGAGCAATTTCCGTTTTATTAGGGCTGTTCGGGCGAGATTGAAACATATCCCCATTATATTGATGGCCGATCCGGTTCATAAATTCGATTTGGAAAGGGCTAAGGATGCGGGGGTGGATGATTTTCTCCAAAGGCCCTTTAGGATAGAGAGGGTGGAAAGAGTTATTGAGGATACTCTGACATTGTACGACTTCCGCCAGATAGGGGAAAATGCCTTTCTCAATAAAAGAGTTCTCGTTGTCGATGATGATAAGCACTTGCGTTTGATGTTGATTGATGCATTGCGAAATTATGGCTATAAGCCAAGTGGAGCCGGAAACGGAGAAAAGGCTATGCGGATTTTGGAGAGGGAAGGTTTCGATATGGTAATTTCCGATATCCGTATGCCGAAAATGGATGGAATAAGTTTAATGAGGGAGATAAAGGACAAATGCCCATTTACTCCGGTGGTCATCATTACCGGATATGGCCAAGCATATACGCTGAAAAAAGCTTTTGACGCCGGCGCAGATGGTTTCTTATCGAAGCCCTTTCGCTTAAAGGAGTTGGAACGGATTATCCGCGAATTCATAAACGGCGGCAGATAACTTTATCTTTTACCAACGGCTATGAATACAATCTTGGGGTGGCATAGTGGCATAAGTAATTTTTGCTTTTGCGAATGGGTATTTTGTCGATATTATCGATATGCGGTGGAAATTGGATAGGTTTTTCACTTAAGTGATAAATAATGTCAAAAGTGGGGATTAATAATTTGGATTTGCAGGGGAAAATTGAGAGATTCGCATTACCGGAGGTTTTCCAGCTATTAGCCAAAAATCTGAAAAGTGGGACCTTGGCGATTTTTTCCAAGAACAGCGATGCTTTGGTTTATTTTAAATCTGGAATGGTCATATATTCATATTGCAATCCGAATAACACTCGATTGGGAGACATTTTGGTTCAGAGCGGAAAAATATCACCAATGCAATTAAGTGAAGCTCTGAAGAAACAGATTTCCCATCCCGAGAAAAGGCTTGGGGAGATTATCATCCAAATGCATTTAGTCGATCCCGCCGAAGTTAGAAAATTGGTGAGGTTTCAAATTCGGGAGAATTTATACAACATCCTTACTTGGGACAGTGGGGTTTTCAAATTTTATGAAAACCGTTTTCCCTCCGAAGAAGGAATAACCGCTTCCCTTTCTACGGAAAATCTAATTCTTGAAGCGATGCGGAGGATGGATGAGCTTTCGAGGATAGAGCTTACCATACCGCCGATGAATTCTGTTTTGTCTTTATCACCGGCTTCGGATGGAAGAAGGCGGGAAATAAGCCTTGATGCGGAGGAATGGAATTTATTGGCTTTGCTCAACGGCAACAACACCATTAAGGATGCTTTGGCAAAAACCTCGCTGAGTAAATTGGAAGCTTTAAGCAAAATTAAAGCTTTCCTTTTGAGTGGGTTGGTGCAGGTCGTCGATGGAACCTTGAATAATTCGGATAATTCTAAATTCGACGCCTTAATAAAAAAGCTGGATGAAATAGTCGCAAAATATACAAGCTCGATTTAATCTATGGATACTTCCGATACCCCTTTCTACAAATATTATTCTCTTAAAGCTAAAGTTGAGGAATATCTGAAGGATATTGCTCGTAGGGAATTATCCATAAAGGGAAATTCATTGGCGTTGGACCGATTCAAAATCATTTTTACCTTATGGGATAAGGGTAATTTGAGCTTGTTGGAGTTTATTATATCGTTGGAGAAATGGTTTCAAACCTATGCCGATCTGATTCTTAATGCCGATATCGAAAAGGAAGAATTGGAATTTATCGAGAGGAATCTTAGGAAGTTAAATGATCCGTTTGATTTTAGTGCTTCGAACTATTCGAGTTATGACCGAATGGCGGCGAATAAAAGGCTTCAAGGGATAAAGCGATTGGCGCGTGATTTTATTTATAAATTGGGCTTAAGGCTAAATCTTATCTGCACCCCTTTCGGTTTTGTAAAAGCAGAGAAGCCGAATATGGAAGAGAGAAAGAGTTCCGAATTTGAAGATCCTTTGCGTTCGGCGTTTATTGATTCTCTCGCTTATCAGCGGGAGATAGTTGGCGAATTATATCAGGGTTCGAAACCATTGGTCGATATCTTGGAAACCGAGATAAGAAATCTGAATAAAGACTGCGATAACCCGATGGCGGAATTGTTGATTGCGCATTTGCTTTATTATCTTAAAATGAAAGGGGTGGATATAAGCGAAGGCTACAAAAATTTTAGGAAAGCAATTGAAAATAAAAACGCACAAAAAATAAAGGTTTAACTTGCATATTGACGGGAAAACGCTATATTACAAGTCTTTGGAATTAATCCTTGAGGGTGAATATGAAAGTTCTTTGAAACTCCTCAAGAGGTCGGCTCGGGCTGGGTCTTTCGATATGAAGACCGAAGTTTTACTTACTCTTTTCCGTTTAAGGCAGGAGTGTATAAGGGAAATATCCGTAGCCGAGTAATGCGCTTAACTTATTTATTGCAAGGAGTGTGAGATGGCCAAAAGGCAGTCGTTCGCAGATAAAGCGAATAAAGAAAAACATACAAAAATCTGTCCGATATGCAATAGCCCCATAACCTATACCCTTTTGGTTAAAGCTAACAAAACATCGAGCGGTTTCTATAATTATAAGCAAAACCGTGTTGGAATCTGTAAGTGTAATCAAAAGGAACTTTTAAGTTAGTGAAGTTGTACCCACTTCCACAATTATTTTCCGCGTTGGCGAAGAATATAACTAAAATTATTGCGTCTTGTTTTCATTATTATTATAATTGCTACCAAATTTAGTTAATTAGTTTGATTTTCGAGGTTGGTTATGCCGTCTAAAGGAAAGATAGAAGTTGATATCGTTAGATGTAAAGGGTGCGAGCTTTGCATATTGGCGTGTCCTCAGGATGTCCTAGCTCTTTCGGATACATTTTCCGCATCTGGATATTATCCGGCATATATGAAAAATCCTGAAAACTGTACGGGATGCGCTTTATGTGCAATTGCCTGCCCCGATGTAGCGATTACCGTTTGGAAAGAGGAGCGAAAAGGAGATTTAATAAATGGCTGAAAAAACCTTAATGAAGGGGAATGAAGCTTTAGCTGAGGGAGCGGTGCGTGCTGGCTGCCGTTTCTTTGCGGGTTACCCCATTACGCCCCAAAATGAGGTTCCCGAATATATGTCTTGGAGGTTGCCGCAGGAAGGCGGTTTTTTTATTCAAGCCGAATCCGAAGTAGCGGCAATTAATATGCTATTCGGTGCTGCCTCAACAGGTATAAGGGTTATGACCTCATCTTCTTCCCCAGGGATAAGTTTGAAACAGGAGGGGATATCTTATTGCGCGGGTGCGGATTTGCCTATATTTTACGCAAATGTGGTTCGTGGCGGTCCCGGACTGGGAAATATCGCTCCGGCCCAATCCGATTATTTTCAAGCTACGAGGGGTGGGGGACATGGGGATTATCGCGTTTTCGTAATGGCTCCCAACTCCGTCTCCGAAATGGCTAATTTCCCGAAGCGTTGTTATGATGTCGCCTTCAAATATCGTGTCCCTTCTATGATTTTGGCTGATGGTATATTGGGACAAATGATGGAGCCGGTGGAATTCGATTTCGAACCGGTCGATCCATCCTCGTTCCCGGAGCCTGATTGGGCTATTGGAGGGGATGCCTCCGGCCGTGAAAGGCGAGTGGTTAAATCTTATGACCTCCGCCCCGGTCGATTGGAGGAATGGAATAAGGAAAGGGCGAAAAGGTTTGAGCGGATAGAAGCGGAAGAGGTGGATTGGGATGGCGAAGGTTTGGATGATTGCGAATTGCTGATAACCTCTTACGGTTCCTGTTCTCGGATATCCAAATCGGCTGTCAAGATGGCTCGGGAGGATGGCCTTCCGGTGGGATTGTTAAGGCCCATCACCTTATATCCGTTCCCTAAAAAAGCTTATCAGGACTTAGCCAAGAGGGTGAAAAATATCCTCGTGGTGGAAATGAGTTTGGGTCAGTTTATCGAGGATGTCCAGCTTTCGGTTTTGGGGAAGGTTCCGATTCATTTTCACGGGCGTCCCGCCGGCGGGATTCCCACCGCCGAAGAGATTTATGATATTGTGAGAAAAATTATGGGCAAATAGCGAGGTGATTTATGAAGATAGTTTTTGAAAAAACAAACGGCCTTACCGAAGTCCCTATGCGCTATTGTCCGGGTTGCGGGCATGGTGTTGCTCATCGTTTGGTTGCGGAAGTTATGGAAGAACTGGGAGTTACCAAGCGGACGGTAGCTGTCGTACCCGTAGGTTGTTCGGTTTTTATGGATGAGTATGTCAATTGTGATGGCATCCAAGGCGCCCATGGCCGCGGCCCCGCCATAGCTACGGGGATAAAGAGATCTAAACCGGAGACGGTTGTCATCTCGTATCAGGGTGATGGCGATTTGGCTTCCATCGGTATGGCGGAAACAATACACTCCGCATCGCGATCGGAAAATATAACGATAATTTTCATAAACAATGCCATTTATGGTATGACCGGCGGTCAGATGGCCCCGACAACCATACTTGGGATGCGCACTACAACATCCCCTGCCGGACGAAGGGCTGAAATCAACGGATTTCCGATACCGATGTGCGAACTGCTCTCTTCATTGGAAGGAGCTTCGTATCTTGCCAGAGCGGCTTTGGATAAACCTGCTCATATTATCAGAGCCAAGAAATATATCAAAAAGGCTTTTGAGACCCAAATAAAAGGCAAGGGATTTTCTATGGTTGAGCTTTTATCCCCCTGTCCGACCGATTGGGGTATGACTCCTAAAGATGCCGTAGAAAGAATACGGCAGGAAATGATCCCTCGCTACCCTCTCGGAGTTTTCCGCGATTGGGAAGCTGAGGAGAAAGCCAAAAAAGAGGAAAAAGCCGCTGTTTGAGCTTCGAATTTGTTAATCAGGAGATAGAGGATGTATCAAGGTATAATAATAGCAGGTTTCGGTGGGCAGGGTGTTGTCTCGATGGGTATTCTTTTGGCTTATGCCGGAATGGTTGACGGTAAATATGTTACCTTTTTCCCGGCGTATGGTGCGGAGATGAGAGGAGGGACGGCGAATTGCTCCGTAATTATCTCCACCGATGAGATAGCCGCTCCGGTTGTTGGCCAACCGGATTCCGTTGTAGTTATGAATGAGCCGTCGTTTTCCAAGTTTGAGCCGATGTTAAAGCCGGGCGGGCGGCTTTTTATCAATAGCTCATTGGTTTCTTCGCGCTCCAAAAGGGATGATATAGAAGTAATAGAAATCCCGGTTAATAAAATCGCCGAAGAAATCGGAACTTTGAAAATAGCGAATATGGTTATGGCAGGCGCTTTAATTAAGCATACCGGAGCTATTGCGTCGGAGGCGGTGGTTAAGTCGCTCCCAAAAGTTTATAAACGGGCAAAACCCGAAATCCTTAAGTTAAACGAAGTAGCGGTAAAGCGCGGCGCAGAATATTAGATTTTATCGCTTTCCTTTTTTATTGCTTCGACCCCGATGATTTCATCGGGGTTTTTATATATCCGTTTTAATTCCCAATAAAAAAACCGACTTCAAAGGAGTCGGTTTATATTTCGATAGGTTGGGAGTTGATTAATCGTGCATTTCGTAATAGATACTTATCCGATTTTTGGCTCTGGCTTTGGCGCTTTCAGCCCTTTCGGGATTAATCGACGCTTCGAGTTTTTCCAACCGCTCCTTCGCCCTTTGCAAGGCTTTCTCCGCCCTATTGATATCTATCTTATCGGCTGGCTCCACAGCATCGGCGAGTATGGTGGCTTTGTTTTCGGAAACTTCCAAAAAACCGCCGGAAACCGCATAGATTTCTTCTCTATCGTCCCCATATTTAACCGTTAATTTACCGGGAACCAAGGCGGTTATTAAAGGGGCGTGGTTCGTTAAGATCCCCAGATACCCTTCGGAACCCGGAGCTATTATCGAAGAGACTTCCGCCTCCAAAACCGCTTTTTCTTGGGTAACGATTGATAAAGTGAACATAATTTAATATCCGAATAATTATAATTAATCAAATTTGGTGAGCGCTGAAAATGCTTAAAGAATCCTCCTTGAACACTTTCCCGCTCTTTGTCATCAATTCTTGAAATTGCGTTGACTCAACGACCCTCTTAATATCATCAATACTTCCAAAGGCGATTTCAATTATCGCATCGGCGTTTACATTGCCTCTGAACCTCCCGGTTATAATCGAATAAGCATAACCCCGTTGATATGGCAGATTCTCCACTAAAGGTAAAATCGAATCATCGATATCATAAGGTAAATACTCCCGCGCTATATTATCCAATTTTTCGCCGAAAATCACCAAAGTATGCAAATTAAATCCCAATTATTTGACTGCCTGCTCCGATTTCATCTTTTCGGCTTTCTCAAATGCTTCCTCGATTGTACCACAC
The DNA here is from genome assembly GCA_026983835.1 of Candidatus Zixiibacteriota bacterium. Lineage (GTDB taxonomy): Bacteria > Zixibacteria > MSB-5A5 > UM-FILTER-46-8 > UM-FILTER-46-8 > JALSTH01. The sequence continues at coordinate 48,109 of JALSTH010000056.1, forward strand.
ATATAAAAGGCTTGTTCGGGCAAATCGTCACATTCGCCATTTATCAACATCTTAAAACCTTTGAGAGTATCCTCTAGTTTGACATATTTCCCCGGGGTACCGGTAAAGGCTTCGGCTACGAAAAACGGTTGCGAAAGGAAGCGCTGTATTCTTCTCGCTCGGTTAACGACTATTTTGTCTTCTTCGGAAAGTTCTTCCATACCCAAAATCGCTATGATATCCTGTAGGTCTTTATATTTCTGCAAAATCCTCTGGGTTTCTCTGGTGATTTGATAATGCTCTTCGCCGACAATTTTAGGGTCCAAAATTCGGGAGGTCGAATCGAGCGGATCGACGGCGGGATATAATCCCAGCTCCGCTATCTGCCTTGATAATACCGTAGTTGCATCAAGGTGTGAAAAAGTCGTTGCCGGCGCAGGATCGGTTAAATCGTCCGCAGGAACATAGATCGCTTGCACCGAGGTTATCGATCCAGCTTTAGTCGAAGTGATACGCTCTTGAAGCTGTCCCATTTCAGTTGCCAAAGTAGGTTGGTAACCTACCGCCGAAGGCATACGGCCCAATAGAGCGGAGACCTCCGAACCGGCTTGAACGAATCGGAAGATATTATCGATAAATAACAAAACATCTTGATTTTCCTGATCGCGAAAATATTCAGCCATCGTTAATCCTGAAAGCCCAACTCGCAGACGAGCTCCGGGAGGCTCGTTCATCTGACCGAAAACAAGGCAGGTCTTTGCCAAAACGCCGGATTCTTTCATCTCCAGCCAAAGGTCGTTTCCCTCACGAGTTCTCTCCCCAACCCCGCAGAATACCGAATAACCTCCATGCTCGGTGGCGATGTTGTGTATCAATTCCTGAATGATAACCGTCTTCCCAACACCCGCGCCTCCAAATAATCCGACTTTCCCTCCTTTCGAATACGGTTCAAGCAGATCAATAACCTTAATACCTGTCTCGAAAATTTGGGTTTCGGTTGACTGATCCTCAAAGTCCGGAGCGGGACGGTGGATTGGGTAATAATCATTAGCTTTGACTTCGCCCAGTTGATCGATGGGTTGTCCCAATAAATTAAACAACCTTCCCAATGTTCCTTCGCCAACAGGAACCTTAATGGGGGATCCGGTATCGACCGCTTCCATCCCCCTGACTAAACCATCGGTGGAAGCCATTGAAACACATCGCACTATGTTGTCCCCAATATGTAGGGCGACCTCTACCGTCAAATCGATTCCCTTTTCCTTATCTTCGATCTTAAGAGCATTTAATAGATTCGGCAGGGAATCGGACGGAAACTCGCAATCGACCGTAGGTCCAATGACCTGAGTAATCTTACCGACATTCTTTTCCGACATCTGTTACCTTTCGATTTGTTCGAATACCTTTTAACAAAGGGTAGATTTTATAAAATCCTTACGCAAATATCAAGGTTTTTTTTCTCAGTTTGTGATTTTTTTTACAAAATCAGCTTAAAAAACAATTATTCGCTTATCTCCCAATAAAATCTTCCTATAAGCGGACTTTTTATTTCTACCTTATCACCGATTTTTAATCCGCTGACCCCTGATGGAGTCCCCGTATATATTAAATCACCAGTCCTTAATTCCCAAACTTTCGATAATTCGACAATCAGCGTCTTTATAGGGAAAATCATATCCTTCGAATTACCTTGCTGTCTGATAGTACCATTTACTTCACAGGAAAACGGAATATCCCCCAAATCAATATCATCCTTGAAGGGAATGAAATCTCCGACCGCCGCGCTTTTATCGAAAGATTTTGACAGTTCCCACGGTAATCCTTTCCTGCTTAACTCTTCTTGAATATCCCTTAAGGTCAAGTCCAATCCGATTGATAACCCTCCCATAAAAGACTTTGCCTCTTCTTGGGATTCCGCCCTTCCGTCCTTTCCGATTAAAATAACTATTTCAACCTCGTGATGAAGGATCTTTCCATGTTTTGGAAAAGTTATACTTTCTCCGTCGGGAACCAAGCTCGTCGGCGGTTTCATAAAAACAATGGGGCTTTTTGGCGTTTCGCCTTTCATCTCTTTAATATGCTCGGCGTAATTTTTACCGATGCAGAATATCCTTTGCGGCGGGTAGGAGCTTGAGCCCACAATCAATCTCATACGAAAACTCCTAATCTTTATTATTCTTCAGTGAGAATATAATAATCGAATTAGGATAATACCAATTGTTTTTTATCGGGGGTAAGGTTATGCCCGGAAGTGCTAAGACATATGAAAAATATCAATTGTTTTTCAACCTTCAAGGAATCCCTTGACGATGTTTAACATCTCCTCCTTGTTCGTTTGATCGCTGGGAATGGAGAAGATTAAATATGAGATCCCCCAATCGGTTTTATCGGTGGGGTTGAAATAAGGAGCGATGAAATTGGAAATTATCGTTTTAAGCCTATTGATAAGCTTCTCCGCCCCATCTTTGGAGGTTTCAACCAATAAAAGCCCCATTTTATTGTTCTCTGTTCCGGACACATAGTCCGTATCGCGAACCGTCTTACAAATCAATTTACGCAAGGCTTCATAAAAATCATCGAGGGAATTATAGTTGCCATATTCATCACCTATTGGGAATTTTAAATAGTTTAACCCCTTAAAAGTGATAACCACCAAAGAGATAAATTCACAATACCTCTCCGCCCTTTTAATCTCCTGACGGACTTTAAGGCCGAAATTTTTATGAGACCTGAACATATCGAAAAAAGCACGGTCCCTCGGTAAAACCCGGATATCCTTATCCTTGTCACTATGAAGTTTATCCATAGTTAAAATCCCTTTTACCTTTTACATTTAATTAAATTTAAATTCATTTGCTTTAAAATATCATTTGTCTTTTCTATCGCTCGGTGTAGAATTAGTTCCTTATGTAGGGAATCGGCTAATATATCTTTAAGTAAGCTTAATTGTTAACATACATTTTGTGATATAGTGTAATAATATAACAATGCTTAATTCGTGATTGTATAATCTTTAATTTTATATAGCAATGAGCGATATGAAATCCCAAGTATTTCAGCAGCTTTACGGCGATTCCAGTTGGTTTTGTTCAATACTTCTTTAATCAATGATTTTTCTTCATATTCCACCGCTTTGGCTACTCTTTTCTTTAAGGAATAATCCTTTTCCCCATTTACGACTTCAAACTCGGGCCTTTTTTTATTTTGGTTTGCGGTGGAATTGCCTAGGGAAGAATAAATGATGTTCTCATCGTTCCTGACGACGATCTGTTTTAACAGGTTTTCGAGCTGTCTTACATTTCCTGGCCAGTCATAATCGATAAGAGCTTTCATGGCTGAACCGGATATGGATTTTATATTCTTGTCGTACAACAGGCTATATCGTTTGAGGAAATAATCAACCAGTAGGGGAATATCCTCCCGTCTGTCGCGGAGCGGAGGTACCGTGATCGTAATCTCATTCAGGCGGTAATATAGATCATCCCTGAATGTGCCTTCTTCGATAGCTTTTTCCAAATCGCGGTTTGTGGCACATACAATACGGACATCCACTTTGATATTTTTTATTCCTCCAACGCGCACAAATTCCCTCTGCTCCAAAACCTGCAGCAATTTTGATTGTAATTCAAGGGGCATATCACCGATTTCATCGAGGAACATAGTTCCGTTGGAGGCTATTTCAAATCTGCCCGGTTTTGTTTTATGCGCTCCCGTAAAGGCTCCTTTTTCATAACCGAAAAGCTCCGCCTCCAAAAGATCACGGGGTATGGCGGCGCAATTGACTTTTACTATGGACTCATTGTTCCTTGCGGATAAATTATGAATGCGCCTGGCTATTATTTCCTTTCCTGTCCCCGATTCGCCCCTGATTAATACCGTCAATTCCGAGCCGGCGACCTGTTCGATGATATTGTTGACTTCCACTATACCCGGGGAGTCACCGATTAATTCATTTGCCTGCGATTTAGCCTTAAGCTCGCTTTTAAGTTGACTTAATTCCCTTTTGAGGCGGTTTTTCTCCAAAACATTTTGAATATGGATTTCGACTTCCCTTACATCGAACGGCTTATTAATAAATTCCGAAGCACCCCGTCGGATCGATTCCACAATGTTATGCGTATCACCATGTCCGGATAGCATAATAACATCCAACTGGCTATCCATACTTTTGACCTTTTCGAGGACATCGATTCCGGATTTGCCGGGCATTTTGATATCCAACAATACCAGATTGGGTTTGGTTTTGGAAAGTACTTGGATACCCTCATCCCCGTCGCGGGCGGATACTATTTCGTATTTATCGCCCAAACCCTCAGATAATATCCACGGGACTTTAGGATCATCGTCGATAACAAGTATTTTTATCGGTTCTTGTTTCATATCGCATCCACCTTTATTTGGAAATAGGGAAATTAAGATAAAAAGTTGTTCCCTTTCCTAATTCACTTTCAACCTCGATGGAACCGTTGTGAGAATCCATCACCCTTTTTACAAGTGCCAACCCCAAACCGGTTCCGCCGTCTTTCGTAGTATAATACCTTTCGAAAATATGATGAATTTTATCAGCCGGAATTCCATATCCTTGATCCGAAATGGATATCTCCAAGAACGGATTTTTGAAATTTTTCGGTATATGTCTTCTGACCGTAGTTTTTAACTCTCCACCATTGGGCATACTTTCTATGGCGTTAAAAAATATGTTTATGAGCGCTTCAAAAACCTCTGTTTCGTTTATTAGAATATTTGGAAGTCCGGAGCTGAATTCCTTGACTACAACAATATTGTGCTTCCGAATGTCGGTATCCAGAAGGGATAACACTCTTCCTATAATGGTGATAATGTTCTTTGGTGTGCGTTCGTATTTCCTCGGGTCCGCGAAATTGAGCATCTCCTTAACCAACTCCGCCAGCCTATTGACTTCCTGAATGGCGGAGCCCAAAATTTTCTCTTGGGAGCCGGGTTCTTTCCATTTGCTTTCCAATATTTGGAGGGATCCTTTGAGATTGGTCAACGGTTTTTTAAGGTCGTGGGTCAACTCCGAGATCATTTTACCCATCGTTAAAAGTTTGGACCCGTTAATAATGCTTTTCTGCCTTTCATACAGCGATGCCGTTTGGGAAGCGATGATTGAAACCAGTCTTTTCGCACTTTCCGAGTACTTAACTCCCCTGCCGTTTCCAATACAGAAGAATCCGGATAATGTATTTTCCACCGATACTGGAACGGCAAGAAAATCGCTCATCCAACCCTCGTTTTTTCCCTCGAAGAATTTTTCCAAATAATCGGTTATCCATTTTATTCTATCGGTTTTTCCCTTACCGTCTGCAGGGGGGGAGGGAATTGCTATCTCGTTGAAATCGCTCCAATTCCGAATACTTTCGTTTGGGATATCCGAAAATATAACTTCGAGGGTATCGTCATTCCTCAAGGAAAAGAAATAACAAAAATCCGCTTCCACCAAAGAGCGTATCCCTTCAAAGAGCGATGAGAATACTTCACTTTCCGATCTTGATGATGACAGCCTCATCGCTATCCTATGCAAGATGGTAAGCTCCTTTAGCTTCCTTTTGTTTCCCTCGAAAAGTCGAGCATTGACTATTGCAATCGCCGCATTGGAAGCGAATGTTTCCAATAATCTTAAATCATCGATCGTGAATTTTTGCCGTCCCTCCTTATTATTGAGGTTGATAACTCCCAAAAGCTCATCTCGATGGATTACCGGAGCGGAGATAGCCGAAGTTGTTTCGTATTTATCCCTGTTCGCTTTTTTGAAACGACTATCCGCTGCAATATCATCAATAATCACCGATTCCCTTTTCGCGGCGACATAACCGGCTATTCCCTCATTCAGCCCTATCCTTATATCCTTGATTTCATCGAAGTTTGGTTCCCAACCGACAGTCGCCGATATGCGGAGGAACATTTTTCTTTCATCAAGCAACATTATCGATCCCGCTTTACCTCCCACGACGCCGGCTACGAGGTTGATTATTTGCTGCAGGAGGATATTGATGTCGATTGTTTCGGATATTATTCCGGCCGACCGATATAGGGCGTGGAGTTGATTAACGCGTTCCTCCAACATCTCATTGCTTTTGGAAATCAATTTCATAAGGTTTTGCTTTTCGATTTCAGCCTGTCTCGATGCCAAGCCCTTATTTATCGATTTCAATAACTCTTCCAATTCCAAAGGTTTGGTCAGATAATCGAAGGCACCTCTATTTATCGCCGCCTTTGCCGTTTCCAAAGAAGCGAAGCCGGTCATAAGTATCACTACAACATACGGGTCTATTTCTTTTGCTTTCCGTAACAGCGAGATCCCATCTTCATCCGGCATTTTGATATCTGTGATTACAATATCATACCCCTTGCGAGCCAACATATTTAGCGCTTCGCCGGCGGAGGTCGTAAAATCTATTCGGTAATTGTTTCGTTCCAAAAGCGATTTTAGGGATAAACACATCCGTTCCTCGTCATCTACAACGAGGATTCTTCCGACTGACGAGATTTGATTTTCTACCGTTAAGGACATTTTATTCATTCCTGCTCTCTTAAGGGCAATGAGATAATAAATTTCGCCCCTTTATCTTCATTATTCTTTACAGTTATATTCCCGCCATGATTTTTAATTATACCGTATGAAACGGATAAACCCAATCCGGTTCCCTTGCCGAGCCCTTTTGTCGTATAAAACGGTTCAAACAGGTAGGGTATTTTATCTTGAGGAATGCCTGGGCCGTCATCGGAAATTTCGATATTCAGATAACTATAATTCTTATCGATATTTATCTCGATATTACCCCCATCGGGCATTACTTCTTTGGCATTTATCAAAATATTGACAATCACCTGCCTTAACTGCTCCGCCGATCCGCTCACCTTAACCTTTTCCCCGAATTTATTCAGTTTAATATCAATATCGGATTGCTTGAACAGCGGTTTTAACACATCGACCGTTTTTGTCAACATCCCCGCAATATCGACCCTCTTGAATTCCTCCTTGTGAGGTTTGTAAAAATCCAACAGTTGGCTGACAATTCGGCTGATACGATTTACTTCTTCCTGAATAATAATTATTTTATCGAGGACCTTTTTATTATCATCGATATCATCCTTCATAAGGAGCAAATAATTTTTTATAATACCTAAAGGGTTGTTGATTTCGTGAGCGATTGAAGCCGACAGCCTCCCCAAAGCTGCCACCTTTTCGGCATCGAAAAGTTGCTTTTGGGCGAGAGTTAATTTTCGGGTGGCTTCCATTTCGCTTTTATGTAGAAGGGAGTTTTCCACCACTACCGCTAATTGGTTGGACAAAATCGATAAAAATTCAAAATCGTTCTCATTATATTTAGCCCCCGAGATTTTCTTCGTCAGAGTGATAATCCCTCTTATTCGATTTTTCATTATCATCGGGATGACCAGCGCCGGCTCCAAAAAATTTATTTTTTCAATTTCGTCCTGACGAGTTTCCATTGCTTGGATAACTTCGGAAAAAGTTAATGGTTTCTTTCGAGTAAGCAGAAGGTGATACAGTCTCCTATTCGGATAAAAGATTAATCCCATATCCGAATGATTGATACCCTTAGTGCATTCCAATTTCAAACTAAATCCCTTCGGCATTTTCGTGGATTTGGGATCATCGTTTTTCGTTTCGTTTGCAAGGAAAATTGCAGCCCCATCCACCCCCATTTGGCCGATGCAGGTAAGAAGCATCCCATCCAAGAGCTGATCGGAATTCAGCATGGAGTTGAGATGCACCGATATCTCAAAAATGGTATATAGATCGAATATCTTCCGCTTTAAGCGCTTATTTATATCCGCAAGCTCGCTGAACTCTTCCTCAACTGATATGAGATCGCCCCGTCTGTTGTCATTAATGGTCTTTTTGCGCTTTACCATATCCATTTACCATTTTATGTAATAATGTTCAATCGGCTTTCCAAAAGCAAACGAAAAGTGAAAATAACTGCATATTATTATTGCCAAATGAACAGGTATTCACATTTTTATATTATTATCGACTGAATAAAAACATTCTTGCTATGTTAAATTTAATTAAATAAGCAAAAGTATTCACATTTATTGGTGATTTTTTTATTATCATAACTAATGTATGATAGCTTATAACATTTATTGGAACTAAAGCGAGGTTATCACCGTAATAAGACTAAACTGTATGAAAAAGAATGCGAATATTGAAAATCAATTAGATATACTTATCGACGCTTTACGGAATTTTCTTCGTGTGGAGGCTGTATTTCAAGCGGAGGATTCCATATTGTTAAAAGGGTATATTCCCGTTGGCGCAATTGTTACTTCCGATGATTTGGTGAAATTATGTCGTGATTATGATTTTCGTTGCAGTGCGAAGATAGAGGACGACACCGCCATTTTGAATTTGATTCCCCTTGATGTTGGAGTTCACAATAAAACCGCCAAACCCCTCCCTTGGACGAACATCATCCTTTTTATCGCCACAATTATCACTTCCACTTTGGCTTTTCCATTTTTTCAGGAGGGGGTATTGAATGCAAAGACAATCCTTGAAGGGCTGAATTTTTCTATGCCCTTGGTGGCGATTCTTCTTGTTCACGAATCGGGGCATTACATCGCTTCCCGTCACCATAAAGTTAAAGTATCGCTGCCTTATTTCATTCCCGCACCCAACATATTGGGGACTTTTGGCGCATTTATAAAATCGAAATCACCATTTTATAACAGACGCCAACTTTTGGATGTGGGAGCATCAGGCCCGTTGGCCGGGTTGGCCATTTCGATAATTGCTATCGTTGTCGGCTTATCTCAATCGCAGTTGGTGAGGCTTGATACTCAAGCGGGGTTGATGCTTGGGGATTCGCTTTTATTCAAGTTCCTGACTTTAATAGTGATAGGGAGTCTCCCAAAAGGATATGATTTGATATTGAGTCCTATGGCTTTTGCCGGTTGGGTCGGACTGTTCGTTACGATGTTGAATTTGATACCCGCAGGCCAACTTGACGGAGGGCATATCGCTTATGCTTTATTCGGGGGCAAGGCTCGTTGGATTTCAAAATTGGTGATTTTAACAATGATACCCCTGGGCTTCATTTGGCCCGGATGGTTTATATGGGCGTTTTTATTGGCTGTTTTCATTCCTTCACACCCGCCCACGCTCGATGATAACTATCCTCTGGATAAGAAGCGGCGTATTATCGGATATATCTCACTTATTGTCTTTTTACTTACATTTACACCCACACCTTTTACGGGGGGATAAACAGAACCTAATTCCTTCGTGGATACAATGAAAATTTAAAACCGTCAATTCCGCCGATTACTTTTAACCCTACCAAATCCCCAGCATATCCTTTCCCTTCTCGGTTGCCATCTCAACAGGATCCCAGGGTGGATCCCAAGCAAGCTCTACACTTGCTTTTTCAACTCCCTCGATGCTCTCCACAGCTTGCTTTACTTGATTCATTAAATTCGGACCATAAGGACAACCCGGAGCCGTCAGGGTCATAACAATATGAACTGTATTATCATTTACAATAATATCGTAAATCAAACCCAAATCGACCATACTTATCATCAATTCAGGGTCCATAACGGCGGATAATTTTTCCAAAACTTTTTCTTTGGTTATCATAAATAAATCCCGAATCATAGAAGTTATTGTTTATTGTTATCTGCACGGTCGTGCTCGTATTGGTCAAGAGCATCGATAAGCGTAGTCCAAGACAGTAGGGCGCATTTTATCCGTACGGGGAAATTCCTTACCCCTTCCAAAGCTTCGAGATCGCCCAAATCGATATCTTCCGATGGTTCCTCGCCTTTCAGGATTTTCTTGACGGTCTCGGCTATTTTTTTGACTTCCTCAATCGATTTTCCCTTTATTATTTCCGCGAGCATTGATCCCGACGAAACAGAAACCGCACATCCGACACACCCAATATGTATATCCTCCACCTTGTCACCATCGAGCTTTAACTGGAGTTCTATTTCATCTCCGCAAACCGGGTTTTTTCCTTCGTTTTGGATATCCGCTTTATCGAGTTTGCGTTTCCCCCGCGGATGGCGGTAATGATCCATAATCACATCGCGGTACATTTCATCGAGTCGATCAGACACCATCGAAGTACCTCCTCGCATCGATTAGGGCTTCTATCAGTTTATCGACTTCCTCCGTAGTATTATATATATAAAAACTTGCGCGCACAGTCGAGCTCACGCCTAATCTTCTCATAAGGGGCTGGGCGCAATGATGTCCCGCACGAACCGCTATCCCCCTTGTATCAAGGAATGTCGCCAAATCGTGCGGATGGATATTGATATCTACGAAGGAAACCGCTCCACCTCTCAATTTAACATCTTTCGGACCGAATATCTTTATAAATTCCAACTCGGAAAGCTTTTTCAGGGCGTAAAGGGTAATATCAGCTTCGTGTTTACGGACAT
>JALSTH010000057.1 GCA_026983835.1 Candidatus Zixiibacteriota bacterium
GATTTCTCCGGTTATTCCGATATTGCAATAGGCTCGGCGAAACTTATGGGATATGATTTAATGGAAAATTTTCATAGGCCCTTTTTCTCTAAATCGTTCCCCGAATTTTGGCGACGATGGCATATTTCACTTTCTACATGGTTTAAGGACTATCTATATATCCCTATGGGTGGAAACCGAGTCCCCAAATGGCGATGGTATATTAATATAATGACTTTATTTTTGTTGAGCGGTTTATGGCACGGTGCAAATTGGACCTTTATTTTCTGGGGCGCCGTACACGGTTTCTTTATGTTATTTTCAGCTTGGACTAAAAAGATCAGAGATAAGATTAACGAACTCATTGGGCTCGTCAGATTTCCTATCATTCATAACGCCTTAAAAATAATAACCGTAAATATTCTGTTAGCCTTATCCTGTGTTTTCTTCCGTGCCCTCTCGATTCAGGATGCGTTCGAGATATTACAAAAGATATTTCACCTAAGCGGAAATTTATATCTCGAAGATCCGGCGCAATTGATATATTCTTTTTCCGCGATATTTATTTTGATGGCTGTCGAATTTAGGCAGGAATTCTTCCCAAAAGGGTTTTCCTTATTCGAAAACAAATTCAGCTTAGTCAGACAAATCTCCTATGGACTGTTAATTGCTATTATCTTGCTAATCGGAGTGTTCGATGGTGGACAGTTTATTTACTTCCAATTCTAAACTTTATTTTCTCTATAAATTATTTGGTTTTTTGATAATATTGTTCATTATCGATTTCACTATCGGATATGCTTTAAGATATCTTTACTTCCATGAAAAGTCGGGAAATGCATATTCTATAACTTACGCTTTGGAAAGGACGCACGAAGACATAATTATACTTGGTGATTCACAGGCCCTTCACAGCTTCGACCCTAGGGTGTTCTCCGATGTTTTGGGTCTTTCTTGCTATAACGCCGGTAGGGGGGGACAAAGCATACTCTATTTCAAGGCTATATTAGACGGAATATTAAAACGCTATACCCCTAAGATAGTTATCATAAATGTCCCCCCATATGGATTGTTTTATAGGGATATTGTATATGATAGGTTATCTATGCTTCTACCCTATTATAAAACCCATAAAGATTTAAGACCGATTATAGAATTGCGGGGTCCCTTTGAAAAATATAAAAATATATCGAAAATATACCCCTTTAATTCTACCATTGTAAGTTTGCTCAACCCCAATATAGGACGGAAAAAAGCTTATGCCGGTTTTATTCCTTTGAAAAGAACATTGAAACCTGTCTTCGCGGATAACTTGGACGCTACCCAAATTGAAGTAAATGCTTCTGATCTTATAATTGATCCTAACTTAGTTAATGCTTTTGAATCTATGATTAGGGAAACCTTATCTTCGGATGCTGAGCTTTTCCTCGTTATGACACCTGTATATAGGAAACGAAAATTCGATTACAACCCTCGCTCAAAAGAGCTTGTCCTGAAAATTATCAAAAAGTATAATGTTCCTTTTTGGGATTACTATATTTTACCCGAATTCTATGGTAATTATATATATTTCGCAGATAATGCCCATTTAAATTATAAAGGGGCGGAAATATTCTCAAAGCTTATTGCCGAAAGAATAAGAGAATACCTAATTAATAAAAATACTGATACCACTATAGCCATAAAGCCCCCAAAGGATTCAACTCTAAATATTGATAAGCTTTCTACTTCCGTAGATAACTTGGCTCACTGATGGATTCAATATCCTACTCTTATTATCATTTCCTTCCCTTTTTTGGAAACTACACCGGTTAAGCTATCCGTCCCTTTAATAGTATGAATTTTAACGGTATCCCCCAATTTATAAGCGCCGTTTTTGTGTTTCTTCCCGCTTGGAATAGTAAAGGAATATTTATTATTCGATTTGTTTCCCGGAGTATATATCAACATCAGCTCCCCCTTTTACGGTTGATCCCGTATTATAAGTCCTTCAGACGACCCTTTATAAATCACCTTTAGAAATTTATCGTTGCGGAAATGTTGTGTGATCCACCCCAATCATTATTCGGTATATATGTGTAGTCAATACGATAATGCCAAATTTTAACACCACATCCGAAGGTAAAATTTCCCTTTTGATTACCCATATCTTCCGTATGATACCCTCCCCTGATCGACAGCTTCTCAAGGATTTTCTGCTCCAAACCAAATGCCAAACGCTGGGTCTTATCCCGGCTATACCCATATTCAGCCGCCATTGTCAGTGGGAAATCTACGGTTTTATAAGCTATCCCGACTCTCAATTCGGTTGGCAGCGGAGCCTTTTCGGTTTCGTATTTTATCGAGGGTCCCCAATCAGCTATAACCATTGAAGCCATTAATGATTTAATAATTAATAACTTGGCGCCGAAATTCATCGCCCATCCATTAGCTTTTACATCTCCAAGCGATTGTTGTATCCGCTCCACCCCCACACCAAGGTTTAGATGCGGATTAACCCTGCAAGCGTAATTTAAACTATAAGCCATATCATATATTTCGAAATTTCCCAATGGATTATCGTTGGCATCATAACTTTGAATTTCCCCAAGGTGCAAATAAGAGACAGCGATACCTATAACACTATTTTCATTAAAAGGCATAGCGTAAGCGCCATACTCGTAATTGATGTCTTGATAAAGGGTGTTATGTTGAAGCAATAGCGCCCCCGATTTTATTTCCACCAACCCCGCCGGATTCCAATAGCAAGCGCTCGGATCGTCAGCCAAAGCGCTGTATGCCCCCCCTAACCCAACTGCTCTTGACCCGATTCCGATATTCAGAAATTCCGCCCCGCAACTTCCACTTCCCCTTGCGTAAATTATGGAAGTTAAAAGCAAAAACATTGCCGAAAACAAAATACTCCCCGCCAATATCATTCCCTTTTCCTTGAGACGCATAAGCACTCTCCTTTTCTTTACAGTGTTTGTGTATTTCGCAATACACGGTCTCTGATATTCTTTTGGTTATAAGGGTGGAGACTGTTAACAATAACATCTTTATTCTCTTAAGGTTACGCTGCTACTTTACTTGGAGAGCAATATCTTTTCGGAAATTAATCGCTGGGAAAAGCGATCTTTTAGAAATTACCCGCTCTCCTTTTTGGTCCGAAAATGGACTTATAATATTGTGTTATTGCAAGCTCCCTTTGCGGGGAAACGTCCTGTTTGAAAAATAAATTTCAGTAAAATTGTTGATTAAATACCACAAATATCGGATTAAGTCAATAAAAAACCGCCGATTTTTTCAAATCAGCGATTTTTTCCTTAATTATTAGGAGGTACTGAGAATTTTGGGGGGGAATTTACATATCGGACATTGAAGGCCTCTTCCCATCTTTGAAATCTTTTTTAGCTTTTTCCAATTTCGAATCAAACCCTTTGAGGTATTTCTTCGGATTTGATTTAAATGGAGCTACACAACCATTACAACAATGATAATATCCTTTTCCGTCGATAACCGAATAAGGGCTGTTTTTCGAAACTTCAAATTCCTCTCCGGTAACCGGGCAAACGGCATATTTCATACCATTTTTATCCGTCGCATAAACATTAGCGAATTTTTTCGGTTTTTCGACGGTTTTGGCGGTTGCGCTCACGCTCTTATCGGAGCCCATCGTTGCTTTCATCCCTTGATGACCGGAATCCATTCCACAAGCAGAGCCCATCGTTGCTTTCATCCCTTGATCGCAGGAATCCATTCCGCAAGCGGAGGCATAACTCCCGGTAGCGAATACCAGCATTGTCAAAAAAGCGATCGTTAAAAGAATTAACTTTTTCATCTTTTCTCCTTTCAGGATTGTAATTAATCTTTATCTATTTAGTAATATATTAAACGCAGTTCAAGGTATATTTGTTCCAAATGCCGTTCAGGATTTTTTTTGGGGGGTAACGATGGAATTGGACTTTTATTATTGGTTATGGTGATATGTGGATTTATTATGGTTTAATTTGGGGAGTTGATATTATTTCAGCGATTGTTTTAAGATTTCCCTTGACAAATAATTTATTATTTATAAAATAGCGGGTAAGCTTAAAAGGCTGTTTTGATATAGATAACTGGGAGATCGTCCAATGGCAGGACATACGGCTCTGGACCGTAGAATCGGGGTTCGAATCCCTGTCTCCCAGCTTTTTATTATTTATATGTTTTACACTAATTTTGGCGTAAATATCCCGCTATAATTTTTTGATTTTCTTCATAACTAAAAGGTGTTTAAAACCTCTTAAAAAGAAATTATATTTTTTTGCCCTATAATGCCAAATTCCTGTATTAGAGCTTTGATTCCGCCTAACAACGCATAGCCAATCTATTGGCATAAAATACTTTGTTAGTATTTCATAGAGCCTATATCCAACAGGAGTGAATACTTTCCGCTTCGATTGGTCCCCGATTAACCAAGCCATATATTTTTGCGGTTTAAGAATCCTCTGTATTTCTTGGGTAACTTTTTCTAACTCCGAGAAAAAGGTGGGATTTTCACAGGAAATATTTCCGATATTATTGGGATGATTATTATATTTTATATTGTCGGAATATGGAGAATCGACAAAAACAAAATCTGCTATATCATTCTTCAATGGTAGATGCCTCGCATCAGCTTGAATTATATCATTCCTGAATGGGACTATATCAAAACCTATCACTTTTCTTTTTTCTTCAACACAGACATCTATTGTTGTGCCGCTACCGCACATTGGATCTATTACTAAATCACCTTCTTTTGTGTATCGCTGAATGAGATTCCAAATTACAAACGCGGGGGTTACTCCAGAATATTTATTGTATCCGTGAGGTTTGTCGCCATAATTTTGGGTTGGATAATCCCATAATGTCGTTGTTTCAAATTTAGGGCTTTTGCTGTTTCCCATCTTTGTTTAGTAGTAATTGCTTTATATCATCAATAAATTTGCTAAAACTTTTTACCTTATCGCTTTCCTCTAAATTTGTTTCCGACATTATATAGGCTCCATCAGTATCAATTTCTACAATTGCCCTGCCCTTTTTCTGTGGCTTTTTATTAGTCAGGGTACCATCTTCATCGGGAGTAATAAAATATACGCGAATATGTTCTGTTATTTTATCCTGCAATAGTTTCAGTTTCCAATAGCCGGTTTGCGCAATCCTTTCCCTTAAGGTTACCTTACTTGAAATAACAGCCAGCACCTTGAGGGTTTTAGGATAATATATTATTATATCAACATCGGGCAAATGCAGTCCATATTCGCCATAATCAATAGCTAAATTCCTTTTAAGCTGTCCCAACTCTTTAGGGAGATCTCTTGTCCTTTCAAGTTTATTGCCGTTAATGACCTTCAAACCCAATTTTTCGACTTCCCGAGTAATCATAAATTGAATTAGTTTTTCTAGGTTTTTACCCTTGAACGCCCGCCAACTTTGCTCATGATCTCCGTTGGGAGTAGGGTTTTTCAGCCAATCCTGTTTATGCTTCTCTTTAGCTTCTTGTAATATAGATGAAATATGTTTATATGTGGTGGTTCCATATTGTTCTTCTTTTCTTAAATATAATTGTTTCAAATCTTCGAAATTCACAACAGTTACTCCTTTTTGCCTATAACAATATATTCAACAGGATATGCCTGCGAAGTAGCATTATGGTTGGACGCAAATCTTCCTGTTTCCTTATCTCTCTTCTGCGGTAATATTTTTAATGGTATCTCCCGCTTAATCACTCTATCTAACTTGAAACCAGAATATTGTATGATTTCTGCGAAAATTTCGGCATTGGGAATCTTGACCCCTTTTAATTCTGTATTGCCGATAACATAACAGCATCTTCCTCCCTCTTTTAAAATTCTATAGCTTTCGTCAAATACCTGTTGTATATCAAGGAAGAATGTTTCAATTTCCCGCGCAATTTTCTCGCTATTTTTTTTCATTTTCTTAATAGTTTCTATAGCGATACTGCTTTTTAATTTCAAAAAGACATTGTTTTTCTTGAATGCAGAGCCTATAAAATTGCTTCTATATTCTTTTAGGTCATTTGCAAAATCCAGCCATAATGTGGATAATTGATGCAAGTCAGCATATTCATAACTAGTAACATAGGGACTTGAAGAAATTATTATATCGACACTATTGCTTGGTACTTGTTGATGTTTAGCATCGCCTAAACATATTCTTAAATAATAATCGATATTTTTAATAACCTCCGATGATATGACTTGGTGAAATTCTCTATTTCCCCTTTCCATTTTTCTCAAATGTTTTTTTAGGGTAGTAAACGGCTTCGCGGGTTTTTTATTAAAATCACGGGTCGGTTTAGTACTACCTTGAAGCCATATTGAACAATTTTTCAAAATATGGCTAAAAGCTAATAATAGAAAATCCCTAATATCCTTATCTTCTTCTTCTAAAATTATTCTTAGTATTATACCTAATTCCCTCTTGTTATCCTCATTAAACCAATAATTTATTCTCTCAATATGTCTTTGAGGAATTAGTGGCTGTATTTCTTTGTTAGTATTAAAATTTAATGCTCCATCCAAAAAACCTAATTTCAGGTTAAAGGAATTGATTTTGGTTTGAAGATATGTTGGTTCTATCGGGGTTGATTTAACCTTTGTCATTAGATATGATATACCATTTATATCCGTTCCACTTGCGATAAATCCCCTTGATATTGCTGTTACAATCGTAGTTCCGCTACCCATAAAGGGATCATTTATATGAGCATCATTGCCAGATATGTATTCATCCAAAAGTTTTTCTACTAATTGGGGAATGAACTTAGCGGGATAGCGATGATAGGAATGCGTCCACTTTCCTGTTTGCGATGGCTTATAACCATTAAAGGACCATTCTTTTTCAACCTTAAGAGATCTAAATAATTCAATTATTTCATCCTTTAAAAGAAGTCTTTCTTTAACTTTCATTCGTTTATCTATTAACAAAATTAAATATTCCCTAATATATTCACGAAATTCTCATTGATTAATCACAATATTTTTTATACCGATTAAATCCCAATAACTAGGATTCCTTTTCATTTTTCAGATATAATTCCTTCAAATCTTCAAATTTCACTATTGTCGCCCCTCTTCGCTTATCACGGCATATTCAACTGGATCGCTTGCGGAAAAATTATCATTTGTCCCATTCGATATGACTATCAATATGATATTTTTCGTAAATCTTTAAAATGTCTTCGCAAAATTCTATCAATTTTTCAGCACCTTCTTTTTTAGCTATTTTGTATAAGCGAATAATTATTTTCTTGCCTATTTCGGTTTGGCTCAAGGATTTTTTCATTAAACTATGTTCAACGCATAAAGTTTGACCGTTTTCCATAATGGCTTTTCCTCCGAGGCGTACAGGTTCTATATAACCTATATCCAATTCCACTCCATCTTTCAATCCTTTCCCACATATAACACATTTATACCCATCGCGCCTGAGAATCGCCTCTTTCTGCTCCTGAGTAAAATCTTCCAAATCTTTATGATTAACATTTTGAGAATCATTTAGATTGATAATTGATTTATTTCTATCTTTATTCAAAGATTAAGACCTATAATAAATCTGGTTAATTGACATTCCCAGAACATCATAATTATAAATTAAGATGTTGGAGTTATTGAAATGATAGGTAGGAACCCCTTTTAGATTTTTTTTTAATATTCCTGCGTTCGTATCCATATTTAATATTCCAATTTAACCTATATATAAATATAATATATTAATTAGGAAAGTTGTATATATTTATTATTTTTTTGGGGATAATGGAAACTAAAAAAACTAAACGCCTCCCGTATTCGAGGGGAGGCGTTGTTTTATAGGTTTATGTTATTCTTATGGTAATGTTTTTACATCACACTCCGTAAAGGGGACCGAATTTGCTTTTCAGGTAATCCATAAATGGCTTGTGCGATAACGGTTTGCCGGTTACAACTTCAACCAATTTACCCGCACGATACCGCTGTCCGTGAGTGTGAATATTTTTATGCAGCCATTGCTTCAACTCGCCGAAAGAGCCCCGCTCAAACTGCTCATCCAAATCCCCCAAATCCTCTTTCGCCTTGGCAAAAAATTGCGCCGAATAAAGATTCCCCAGTGTGTATGTCGGGAAATAGCCGATAAGCCCGTTGCTCCAATGAACATCCTGCAAACACCCTTTGGCGTCATCCGGTGGCGTTATATCCAAATAGTGCTTGAATTTCTCATTCCAAACCGCGGGGATATCATCGACCTTCAACTCGCCGCGGAAAAAGGCATACTCCATCTCGAAACGAAGCATTATATGAAGGTTGTAGGTTACCTCATCGGCTTCCACCCGAATAAATGACGGTTCCACATTATTCACCGCAAAGTGGAAATCCTCCAACTTCACATCGCGCAATGTCTCGTAAAATATCCCCTTGGCAAGCGGGAAGAAATATTTCCAGAAGGAAAGGCTTCTCCCCACCATATTTTCCCACATACGGGATTGGGATTCGTGTATCCCCAACGAGACCGCTTCGCCTCGCGGAGTTCCCCAATGCTTGGGGTCGAGACCCTGTTCGTAAAGGCCATGCCCGGCTTCATGCATTATGCCGAAAAAAGCATCATTAAAATGATGAGGGTTATATCTTGTGGTGATGCGCACATCGCCGACACCCAAACCGGTGCAAAAAGGATGAGTGGTTTTATCGAGCCGTCCGGAATCGAAATCGAACCCCATCGCCGAAGCTGCCATTTTGCCTAATATCTCCTGCTTATCTACCGGGTAATGGCGGCTTAAAATGGAAGTATCCGGCTTTTTTCCCGAGCCGATAACCCTGCCGACAAAATCGACCAATTCGACCCTGAAATCCTCCAAAACTTTTCCGATGGTCTCAACCGTCGCTCCGGGTTCGTAATCATCGATTAGAGCATCATAGGGTTCTTTGGGATAACCTACCGCTTCGGCATACTGACGCTTCAGCTCGATAACCTTTTCCAACCACGGCTTGAAGGACTCGAAATCGGATTTTTTACGGGCTTCGACCCAAGCGGCATCCGCCTTGACAGTAGTTTCGGCAGTTTCCATAACCAAACTTGTCGGAACTTTTTTCGCTTTTTCGTAAGCACGGCTTATCTCTCTGATATTTGTCTCCTCATCGGAGAATTCTTCCTTATCGTATCCGCCTGCCTTAAGTTCCCCGATGAGATCGCCCACTTTGGGATCAACAAACTTTTGATGTCCCATACCGACTAACATCGAAATCTGTTGTGCTCTGGAGTCGGAACCTTTTCGGGGAAGGTATGTCTTCTGGTCCCAATCCAAAACAGCGGCGCAAGAATAGATGCGGCTGACTTCGACCGTCCTTTCAATCAGCTCCTTATAGGCTTTTTCCAATGATTCGCTCATAATTACTCCTTTTAATCGCGGTTTCTCAATTTGCAAATTGTTTTTATATAATATATATTTTTATCCAACGCAAAGGGTTAGTAGCAAGCTATAATTAATTTTGTATTTTGGGATGGGAGTCGGCGGGGCAATTGGGGTTGCTCCACAAAATAGGTGACTGGAGCCTCTGCTTTGCCTCCGGCAAGGGAGGGCTTAAGCTCTCCGTTTAATGTGATGAAACAAAATGAGGAAGGGCGAACCTTCGTGTCCGCCCTTATTAGAATTTTGGAAAATAAAGCTCTATTTCAGCAGTGTCATTCGTTTGGTGAAGACTTTATTTCCAGTATTTAATTTATAGAAATAAATCCCGCTGGAATAATTGCCGGCATCCCAAACAACCGTATGCGAACCAGCCTCGACATTGCCGTTAACCAGCGTAGCCACTTTCTGTCCCATTATGTTGTAAATATCCAGAGAGACATTGCCCGCCGTTGGAACATCAAAACTGATCGAAGTCTGCGCATTGAACGGGTTGGGATAGTTGTTTCCCAACATAGCAACGGATGGAATTACAGAGGACTCTTCTTTCCAGCCAACAACACCCCAGGAATCAGCTGTTGATCCTTCAGGTTCAATAACTGTAAACTCCATATCGGCTTCATCCCAAGGATTATCGGGATAATCGCCGACAAACGCCATATATGTATATGTTCCGAGTGGAGCATAAGTTGGGACATACTGTTCGACATGTCTACTGATAGTAAAATCTGCGGGAATTGTAACATCTATAAGGCTCAAGGGACCATATATCCCATAATCGGGGACATCAAGCATCATCCATAGATCAGCGGTAACATCCTCATCTCCCTGATTTGTTAAAGTTCCCGTGTAGCCAAAAGACCCGCCCGCGGGGACTATGGTCGGATCCTCATCGGGAGTAATATCTATATCTATGTTTTCATCAAAGGCTCCCAAAACTACCCAGCTATCGGCATCGCCGCCATTGGGTTCAACAACTGTAAATTGGAAAGATGAGGAATCGATGGGATTATTAGGATAATCGCCACAAAATGCCCAATAGGTATAAACACCCAAAGGAGCTCGACAAGGAACAAATTGGCTTATTTCCGCTGACAAAGTTTGATTCGGTGCAAGATGGACATCCTCATAAATATCAAGAGGACCAAAAATCCCGTGATCCGGGACATCCAACATAATCCAGACATCCGTTATTTGAGGTTCATCGGTATTGTTAGTTAAAATACCGGTGTAATTGAATGATCCACCTGCCGGTACGATAACGGGATCACTTTCAGGTATTAACTGGACTGAGACAGTAGGATCCTGTGCAAATGCATTGGCAGTCAAGAAAAGAGCGAAGATCACAAGTAAAAACAGAAGCTTTTTCATAACATTTCCTCCTATGAAATAAGGTTTAAGAGATTAAAGAAACCCGTTGCTTCATGCATCATAACGAAACCGATAACATACAATTGACAGCCTGACTATCACCTCCTTTCATTCCATTTAAGAAGCCAAACAGGTTCTGTTCAAGGATAATCATTATTATTCTCTATAAATTACAAATAGTGCCTGTTTTTAGTAGAAAACGAAAAGTTAATGATAATTATTTATGGCACTTATTACTATTGCTAATAATATATTTAAATCCTTATTTTGTCAAGTATATTTTAATTTTTTCTGGAAAAAATTTTATCCCTATTTATTTTCGTTTATTTTGCTTGAGAACACTTGAGTTTTTTGGAAAAGATATTATATTGCCGTGCTGATAAAATGTAAATTCGTATTGTATTAAAGGAGTTGAATTTGAATAAAATAAAAGAACAAAAACAACAAAAATATGGCTATTCCCCTATTTCCGATGAGGAAGTATTTGGGATAGCCAAAGAGTATGCCGCCCAACATTACGGCCGTTTCGATTTTGTAGTCCGCAAAGCCGAAGGGGCTTGGCTTTATGATATCGAAGGGAATAAATACCTCGATTGTTTGGCAGCTTACTCCGCCGCCAATCAAGGGCATCATCATCCCAAAATTGTCAACGCAATAGTCGATGCCTTACGGGGCAACTACGCCTCGGTGCTTTCCAATATGGTCTATACCGATGTTATGGCTTTATTCTCCAAAAAGTTAGCCACATTGCTGCCGCAGTTGGGACCCCGTTTCGGCAATCAGGGGAATAAAGTCCTTCCTAAAAACGGCGGAGTGGAATCGGTTGAAACCGCCATTAAGGCTATCCGTTTCTACGGTTTCAAGCAGAAGGGTATTCCTGACGGTAAACAGGAAATCATCGTTTTCGATAATAATTTTCACGGACGGATGATAACCGTCATATCCTTTTCCACCACCGAGAAATACAAAAAAGGGTTTGGTCCCCTCACGCCCGGATTTATCTCCGTGGAATATGGGAATTTGAAGGCGGTCGAGAACGCTGTTAATGAAAACACCGCCGGTATTCTCGTGGAACCTATGCAGGGCGAGGGCGGAATGTATCAGCCGCCGGAAGGTTTCCTCAAAGGTTTGCGGGAAATCTCCGACGAGAACGATCTATTGCTTGTCTTCGATGAAATTCAAGTAGGCTTGGGACGGACCGGGAAAATGTTTTGCTTTGAATATGAAAATGTAATTCCCGACGGGATAATTTTAGGCAAAGCTATATCGGGTGGGTTGCTGCCGCTTTCGGCGTTCGTCTCCAATTCAGAAATTATGGATATGGTTTTCACTCCGGGATCCGACGGCTCCACTTTTGGAGGCTATCCGCTTGCCTGCGTGGCGGGTATTGCTGCTTTGGATGTCATTATCAATGAGGATTTGCCGGCACGGGCGGCAAAGATGGGTGAGATATTGAAAAGTCGGATTATGAAAATCGCCGAACACTCCGCACATATAAAAGAAGTTCGGGGGAGAGGCTTGTTC
This sequence comes from Candidatus Zixiibacteriota bacterium, assembly GCA_026983835.1. Classification (GTDB taxonomy): domain Bacteria; phylum Zixibacteria; class MSB-5A5; order UM-FILTER-46-8; family UM-FILTER-46-8; genus JALSTH01. The sequence continues at coordinate 12,281 of JALSTH010000057.1, forward strand.
ATCGGTATCGAGGTAAACAACGGTAATGCGATGGAATACTGCCAAAAACTGCTGAAATTGGGAGTGCTTGCCAACGACAGCCACGGGCATACAATCCGTATTTCACCTCCCTTGATTATCAACGAGGAGCAGATAGACTATTTAATCGAAAGACTCGAAAAAGTCCTGCTGGACTGATTAACGGCTTTGTTGATAAAAATGAAAAGGACTCTAAAAGCTGAATTTTTAAGATTTCGCTTGCTTTATGGGGTTCGGGATTTTATTTTTTTAGCTGAAAATAAATGCGCCATTAGCTCAGTTGGTAGAGCAGCTGACTCTTAATCAGCGGGTCGGAGGTTCGAGCCCTCCATGGCGTATTTTTTATTTTTCGCCCAATAATCATAGGCAAAAGAGCAAACTCCGGCACCCTATTCAAAAGCGTTTTTGTAAACCTCAAAGTAATCGTTTACGGGGATAAAATTTACATCCTTCTTAAGTTCCGATGACATCTCCTTGAGGTCTTTGCGGTTTTTAGCCGGAATTATTATATCGGTAATACCGGAGCGTTTGGCCGCCAACACCTTCTCCTTTAATCCACCGATAGGCAAAACATCCCCGCGCAATGTTATCTCCCCGGTCATCGCCAAATTCGGTCTTATTGGGCGTTTGCCCAATGCCGATATAATAGCGGTGGCTATCGTAATCCCCGCCGATGGCCCATCCTTATCAACAGCGCCTTCGGGGATATGGATATGCAATTCCGATTTGGAGTAGAAATTCGGGGGAACACCAAATCTTTCAGCATTTTCCCGAACATAAGATAGTGCCGCTTGCGCCGATTCCTGCATAACTTTGCCCAATTTCCCCGTTAAAAGAAGTTTTTCCTCCCCCCTCATTACCGCAACCTCCACCGCAAGCGTCTCCCCGCCAAATTCGGTCCAAGCCAACCCTACCGCCACCCCTATCCTCGGCTTGGAATAATCATCCGGTTCAAGATAATCCGGCACCCCAAGATATTTCTCTATGCCGTTCACAGTAATTGTGAATTTATCCTTACTATCATTGAGTACGACCTTCTCGGCGATACGACGCATAATCGCCTTTATTTTCCGTTCCAATTCCCTGACGCCGGCTTCACGGGTGTAGTTCCTGATTATGTGCAACAATGCCTTATCGGAAATTGCGAGCTCGATATTCTCCAACCCATGCTCCGGTTTCAGTTTCGGGATTAGATAACCTTTGGCAATATGCAGTTTCTCGAATTCCAAATATCCGGGAAGCCGTATAATCTCCATCCTATCAATTAAGGCTGGGGGAATACCCATTAAAGTGTTGGCGGTGGTTATGAAAAGTATATTTGAGAGGTCGAATTCCACTTCGAGGAAGTGATCCACAAAAGTGTAATTCTGCTCGGGGTCAAGCGCTTCCAATAAAGCCGCCGCCGGGTCACCGTGAAAGTCGTGTGAAAGCTTGTCTATCTCATCCAAGAGGAAAACCGGATTTGAAGAACCGGCTTTGCGGATGGATTGAATTATCCGTCCCGGGATGGAGCCGATATAAGTCCGTCTATGTCCCCGTATCTCCGCCTCGTCTCGTACCCCACCGAGGGACATCCGCACGAATTTCCTGTCCAATGCGGAAGCTATCGATTTTCCCAATGAGGTTTTCCCAACCCCCGGAGGTCCCACGAAACAGAGAATAGGACCCTTCACTTTTTTCGCTAAACGGATGACCGCCAAATGCTCAAAAATCCTGCGCTTTGCTTTTTCCAATCCATAGTGATCGTTATCGAGGATTTTTTTTACTTTCCTTATATCATTTCTATCTTTCGTCATTATCTTCCAAGGAAGATTGACGATCCAATCGAGATAATTACGCACTACCGCCGCTTCAGCCGAAAATGGATGCATTTTTTTCAACTTACTTAATTCCGAAACAGCTTTTTCGCGTGCTTCTTTGGAAAGTTTAGCCTTCTTCAGTCTTTTCTCCAACTCGATATCCTCAACCCTTTCCTCAGATTCGCCCAATTCCTCTTTGATAACCTTAAGTTGCTGTTGGAGATAAAATTCCCTTTGGGATTTAGTCAGGTTATCCTTTACTGATCCATCTATTTTCCGTTCGAGTTTCAGTATTTCAATTTCCGACGAGAGGAGCATAGACAGTTCGAGAAGTTGGCTTTTCAGGTCTTTGGATTCCAATATCCGCTGTTTGATGTCGGGCCTATGGATGATATGTGCCGAAATCGTATCCGCAAGGCGCTGAGGGTCATCGAACCCGCCTAAAGAGCCGATAATCTCCTCCGGAAGTCGTCGATTAAAGCGGACATAATCATGGAACTGAGTTATGATGTTCCTTATGAGCGCCTCGTTTTCCAAATTGGACTTCATATTCGGATATTGGATAAATTGCAATTCTGCTTTATAGAATCCGTCTTTGTTGGTAATCTTTTTCGCCTTCGCCCTAACAAGTCCTTCAACCAAAATTTTAATTGCTCCGTTCGGGAGTTTCATAAGCTGAAGGATGCGAGCAGCGACCCCGACCCGATATAAATCGGATGGTTTTGGGTCTTCGGTGCCGGCATCTTTTTGTGTACACAAAAAGACCTGTCTTTCCAAAACCATCGCTTCCTGCAAAGCATAAACCGAAATCTGTCTCCCAACCAAAAGCGGATATATCATATAGGGGAAGATCACCATATCCTTTAGAGGCAAAAGAGGGAGAACATTATGTATCTTAATCTTTTCACCTTCGCGAATTAAAGTAAACACTTTCGGAGTATTCTTTTTCTTTATTGCTTTTTTAGTTTTTTCCATTGCCATATATTATCCCTCGGCATCAGCCGAGTTTCCTCGAGAAAATAAGGTTAAGCGCTCTTTTTGGAGGTTTTTTCTTTTTTGGGGATTAATTCGGGTTTGCCCCGTTTCTCAATAACTTCAGGGGTGATTATACACCGTTCGATATTCTCATAATTGGGAGTAGCATACATTATATCCAACATCGCCTCCTCCATAACCGCTCGTAAAGCACGAGCCCCCGTACCGCGCTTTTTCGCCAATTCTATCACTTTATCCAAAGCTTCGTCGGTGAATTCAAGTTCGACACCTTCCATCTCGAAAAGATATTCGTATTGCTTGACGATTGCATTTTTAGGATCGAGTAGTATCTGTTTCAAAGCGGCGTTGTCCAACTCATCCAAAGTTGTTATTACGGGTAAACGTCCCACCATTTCAGGAATTATTCCATAAGAGATTATATCTTCTGCGGTTACGAGCGAAAGTAATTCCCCAAGATTGTAATTCTTACGGATTTTCTCGGAGTGAAATCCCAAAACCTTCCGACCGACGCGCCGTTCGATAATCCTTTCCAAGCCGATAAAGGCGCCGCCGCAGATAAATAATATATTACGGGTATTTATTTGGATCATCTGCTGTTCCGGATGTTTCCTCCCTCCGCGCGGAGGAACCGATGATATGGTCCCCTCGAGTATTTTCAATAATGCCTGTTGAACGCCTTCACCTGACACATCACGGGTAATTGACGGGTTGGAATCACGACGCGATATTTTATCGATTTCGTCGATATAAACAATTCCCCGCTCGGCACGGGCGACATCATAATCCGCAGCCTGCAATAAACGGACCAATATATTCTCGACATCCTCGCCGACATATCCGGCCTCCGTCAACACGGTGGCGTCGGCGATAGTGAACGGCACCTTCAATGTCTTCGCCATTGTTTGCGCCAATAGGGTTTTGCCGGTTCCAGTGGGGCCCAAGAGCAATATGTTCGATTTTTCCAACTCGACATCATCCTCATCTCGAGGAGGTAGAAGAATCCGTTTATAATGATTGTAAACTGCAACGGCTAAAGATTTCTTTGCCCTTTCCTGACCTATAACATATTGATCCAAGAACTCTTTCAACTCCTGAGGCTTCGGGAGAATAAAGTCCCCGGAAATCAGAGCTTCATTTTTTAACCTTTTCAGCTCGAAACTGCATAGCTCGACACACACATCGCAGATAGAACTTTTTTCGGAGATAAAAAGTTTGTTCACTTCCTTTTTGGAACGACCGCAGAAGGAACAATAATTTAAATGATATGGCGATTTCTTCGATTTACCACTCATAGCACTCCATCCATAAAAAACCGGATGTTGTTTTATCATCCGGTTAATAATTTAACAACTTATACGCTATTTTTCAAGGATATTTCAGCTATAAATATCTATTTTCTCTTTTTTTCATAAACTTCATCGACCAAACCGTATTCTTTTGCTTCCAAGGCTGAGAGGAAATAATTCCTGTCGGTATCCTTCTCGACTTTCTCAACCGGTTGCCCGGTATGTTTGGCAAGGATTTGATTCAGTCTCTTCTTATTTTCCATAAATTCCTTCGTTTGGATTTCGATGTCTGATACTTGTCCCTGAACGCCGCCCCAAGGCTGATGTATCATAATCCGCGAATTAGGTAGAGCAGCCCGTTTGCCGGCTTCCCCCGCGCAAAGCAGAACCGCCCCCATAGAAGCCGCCATACCGAGACATATTGTTGACACCGCAGGCTTTACAAACTGCATCGTATCGTAAATCGCCAAACCGGCGGTAACCGACCCTCCGGGCGAGTTTATATAAACGAATATATCCTTTTCAGGATCCTCCGCTTCAAGGAATAACAGCTGAGCAACGACCAAATTGGCTATATTGTCGTCAATAGGCGTACCTATAAAAATAATCCTATCTTTTAGCAAGCGGGAATAAATATCATAAGCGCGTTCGGTGCGTCCTGTCTGCTCTACTACCATTGGAATTAACGGCATATCTTATCTCCCCTCGGGTGTTATGATAATTGAGCCTTTCGCATTTTCTTCACCATCTTTATCATCATCGGTTATATCTTCTATTTCGGCATTTTCTATGATAAAATCCAGAACTTTTTTCTCCAGCATCCTGTCCTCCCAATCGGCAAGATGTTTTTCAATTTCTTCCTCGCCCAAATCACGATTTTGATGAAGATACCGCCTTTGGGCGTTAATCTCCTCTTTGGACACTTTTATATTTTCTTTTTCAGCTATCGCCTCAACCAGATATTTCCACCGTATGAAATTTTCAGCCACAGGTTTCAATTTCTCCTTAAGTTTTTCCTCATCCTCCCTTTTATCCTTATGTCGATAGCTTTGAACCATACCTTCCAATGTCTTTTCGAGAATAGAAAGCGGTATATCGAATTGATTGGTTTTGGTTATCTGTTCGATAGCCTGACTTTCAAGCTCCCTTTGAGAATCACGGTGTGCTTTCTCCTGCAAGTCGTTTTTTACCATCTCCCGAAATTTTTCCGGATCAACCGGTTCGTTGTTCTCCTGATTGACAACATTCAGCGCCTTTATCAGTTCTTCGTCGGTTTTCGGAAGCTTCTTTTCGCGGATATGTTTTATGGTCGCCTTATATAAATAAGTGTAATTCGCCAAATCCTTATCGAAATAATCCGCCGGGTATTTCACCGAGAACTCGACCGTATCCCCCACGGATTTTCCTACCAAATTATTCACAAATTCGGGGAGCGTCCTCTTTTCGTCCAACTCGATATCCGAGGTCCCAAGGTCCTCTTCCTCACCGATATTATCTCCTCCCTTTAATTTGATAATCTCAACCATTACAATATCCCCCCTCTGCGATGGACGGTCAACCTCGTTGACGACGGCTAACTTATCCCGCAAGGCATCGACAGTCTTTTCCACATCTTCATCGGTGACCTCAACCGGCCTTCCTTTTAATTTCAGCCCCTTGTAATCAACGGGTTCAATTCTCGGTTTTATATCCAATATCGCTCTGAAAGTCAAAGGTTCCCCTCTTTTGAGGTGGACATCCTTCAACTCCGGCTCTCCTGATGTTTTCAAATCGGCTTTCTTCAATGCGAGATGGAAAACCTCCGGTAGGAGCTTTTCCATAACCGATTGGGATATTTCCTTTTTGAACTTCGCATAAATGATATTCGAGGGGATTTTACCCGGACGGAACCCATCGATTTTAACCTCCCTTTTAAGTCCTTTTATCGCATCGGTGAATTCCGTTTCGACATCTGAAGCCGGAACTTTAACCTCCAAAATGCGGCGTAGCCCCTTACCTTCGGAAACATTAACTTCAATATCCATTATTCCAACCTGACTTTTTTATGTATTTTACAAATGCGAAAGGGGGGACTTGAACCCCCACCCCGATTAAGGGACCGGATCCTAAGTCCGGCGCGTCTGCCAATTCCGCCACTCTCGCTTACAGCGAAAATCAATATATTAATAAGCGCCTGTCTGTCAATAGATAATACGCCTGAAAACAATTATTATCAAGATAAATGTTCGATTATATCTCTGCCAAAGCTTCGATCTCTATTAAAACATCCTTAGGCAGTCGGTTTACCTCGACAGTGGAGCGGGCTGGCTTGTGCCCTTCCATAAATTCCTCATAAACCTCATTCATCCCGCCGAAATCGGATAAGCTTTTCATAAAGACGGTGGTCTTTATAATCTTATCCTTTCCGCTGCCGGCGGCTTTCAAAACCTCATTGATGTTTTTCAGAACCCGAAGAGTTTGCTCTTTTATCCCCCCCGACAACAAATTTCCTTTCTCATCGGCTGGTATCTGCCCGCTTGTCTGAACTAATTTCCCTCCGAGAAACATAATCGCCTGCGAATAAGGACCGATAGCCGGAGCGGCCTTTTTGGTGTTTACTTTCTCCATCTTATACCCTCACAATATTTCATTTCGCTTGAGAGTGAACCTGTCAAACCTATGTTAAACGGCGGGACAACAAAAACCCGCCGTTCCTCTATTTTAAAAATTAAGATTTAACCGTTTTCCTTCATAAAAGATTCCATAAAATCAGCGACCTTCTGTGCCCCCTCAACGGTCATAGCGTTGTACAACGAAACCCTTATCCCCCCCACACTGCGATGCCCTTTCAAACCGATAAAGCCCGCTTTTTTAGCTTCATCTACGAATTTAGTTTCCAAATTTTCGGTGGGCAAACGGAAAGTAACATTCATCCAACTACGGCTTTCCGGCTGAACATTCCCTCTGAAGTAATCAGGGTATTCGTCCAAAAGCGCATAAATAATGTCTTTTTTAGCGCGATTGAGCTTTTGAACCGCCTTTAATCCGCCGAGGTTCTTTATCCACTCCAGCACCAATTTCACAACATAAACCGCAAATACGGGCGGAGTGTTGAAAAGCGATTTCTTCTCCGTATGGGTTTTATAATCCAACATAGTGGGAAGTCCATCCTTGCGCTTCTCTAAAAGGTCGTTGCGGATAATCACCATTGTTACCCCAGCCGGCCCGAGGTTTTTCTGCGCCCCGGCATAGATCAAGGAGAATTTTGAAAAATCGATAACGCGGGAGCAAATATCCGAAGACATATCCGCAATTAAGGGGACATTTCCGGTATCTGGATAAATTTGGTATTGAGTTCCCTTGATGGTGTTATTTGTGGTTATGTGGAGATAAGCAGCATCATCGGGATATTTTATATCCTCGATTTTGGGAATAAATTTATAATCCCCTTCCTTGGAAGAGGCGGCGAGATGAACCTTTCCCATCTTTTCCGCTTCCTTAATCGCCTTTGTTGACCAAGTCCCCGTATCGACATAAGCGGCGGTTTCGCCCTCGTGAAGGAAATTCATCGGTATCATAGCGAATTGAGTTGATGCTCCGCCTCCCACAAATATCACGCTGTAATCATCTCCCAATCCCATTATCTCTTTCGCCAATGAAATAGCAGTATCATTAATCTCGGTATATTCGGCGGAGCGGTGCGATATCTCCATCACCGACATACCGGTCCCTCTGTAATCCAAAAGTTCTTCCTGCACTATCTTCAGCACATCCAAAGGAAGCGTGGATGGTCCCGGATTGAAATTGTAAACTCTATTAGCCATAATTTTTCCTCGCAGTTATGGTTGTTTTCTAAATAAATTATTTATTGACAAACTCGCTGATTATCCTTTCGACTATCTCTCCGATACGCAACAGGTTTTCCTTGGTGGAAGCGCCTAAATGGGGCGTCATCACCATATTCGGGGCGTTGCGGAGCGGAGTATCCTTCGGCGGGTCGGAATACCAGACATCATTGCCGAAACCGGCTAATTTTCCGCTTTTGAGGGCATCGGCAACATCCTCCTCGACAATTGTTTTACCCCTGCCGGTATTGATTAAGAAGGCCCCATCCTTGAACTCCTTCAAAGTCTCCGCATTTATCATCCCCTCGGTATCATCGGTTAACGGCATATGCATAGAGACATAATCGGAAGTATTCAGCACTTCTTTGAGGGTCGGCTTCAGCTCGGCGTATTCGTTGGATTTTACGAACGGGTCGTAAGCGATAACCTTCATTCCGAAAGCGACGGCCCGTTTGGCAAGCTCCGTCCCTATCCTCCCTATGCCTAAAATACCTAATGTCTTGCCATATAATTCGGTGCGCTTCAATTCCTTTTTCAGCCATTTTCCCTCAGCCATCGAGTTGTGCGCTTTGGGGATATGGTTGGTCACCGCCGACATCAAAGTGAATGCCAATTCGGCAACCGCTATCGAAGACGCTTCCGGAGTATTGCGAACGATGATACCCTTCCGCTTGGCATAATCCAAATCCACATTGTCCAAACCGACCCCACCCCGAATCACCAACTTCAAATTAGGAGCCGAATCGATATATTCCGCGTTCACTTTTGTTTTACTGCGAATTAAGACTACCTCAGCCTCAGCCAATCTACTTTTATCATCGGTTATCTCCCCATATTTGGAGAGCTTATCCGGGAGGCTGGAGTCAAATGCATCGGAAATTAAAATCAACATAACTCTTATCCTTATTTTGATTCATTCGTTTAACAGATTGACGATCATTCCACTACGAAGTTTAGGTTCAAACCAGGTCGATTTCGGAGGCATTACCTCCCCGGCATCGGCAACTTTCAGCAATTGTTCTATCGATGTCGGAAAAAGGGAAAAGGCTATTTTATATTTGCCCGAATCGACCAATTTTACCAACTCCCCAATCCCACGAATACCGCCGATGAAATCTATCCTCTTATCGGTTTTAGGGTTTGTTATCCCCAAAATCGGAGCGATAAAATTATCCCCCAAAATAGCCGCGTCTATCGACCCGGTGGGATTCTCGGGATCGAAACTCCCCTCCTTTGCTTCCAATAAATACCATTTCTTTTCGCTGTATAAACCGAACTGATGCGGCCTTTCGGGATTTACTTCACCCTCCGCCGGGCTAATATGAAATTTAACGGAAGCTTTCTCCAAAATCTCATCCAAAGTCATCCCGTTCAGATCCTTGATAACTCGATTATATGGCAGGATTCTAAGTTCCTTATCGGGAAAGATTACATTGAGGAAAAAATTATATATTTCCTCACCGGTATGATGAGGATTTTTCTCCCTATACATACGGGCGACTTTCGAAGCGGATTGGCTGCGATGGTGACCATCGGCAATATATAGACAGGGTATCGAAGCGAAGGCATTGATAATTTTCCCTATCAACACATCGTCTTTGACTACCCAAAACTGATGGCGGACATTATCATCGGAGTTGAAATCAACTTCCGGATCCGATTCGGAAGCGATTTTTTTCAGGACCTCGTCCGCATTTTTATCATAACGGAAAGTGCTGAAAACAGGACCGACCTGCGCCTCTAAATATAATATATGATTGGCGCGGTCGTTGACTTTCTCCGGACGGGTATGCTCATGCTTTTTAATTTTGCCTTCATCGTATTCCACAACAGAAGTCAAGGCGACCAAACCGGTTTGACTTTTACCATCCATTGTAAGGCGATAGATATAGAAGCAGGGTTTATCATCCCGTATCATTATGCCGTCATCGATTAATTTTTGAAGGTTTTCCTTTCCTTTTTTATATACTTCTTCGCTGTATGGATTGACGCCATCATCGAATTCCAATTCGGCTTTGTTGATACGAAGAAAGGATAGAGGGTTATGCAACGCTATCTCGCGTGCTTCTTCCGAACTTAAAACATCATAGGGCGGCGAAGCGACATTCTTGGCATATTCGGGTTTTGGTCTAAGGCCCCTGAACGGCCGTACAATTGACACGGGCACCTCCGTTAATTTAACTTAACTATGTAAATCAAAGAGATACATTATAATAAATCCTGCCCAAAATTCAACCTTTTTATCGCCCGTATGGCAGGAATATATAAACTTTTATAGATATTGAGGGGAAGTATCGGACTTTATATTTTTATTAGAACTATTATACCCCGTCGAAGTAATTTCGGCGGGGTATGGGTAGTAGTAGGTAGGTTACATAAATCCCCTTTTCTATTGGGAGGAATTTTTCATATCTACTGTGGGTTTATGGACAATAATCCACAATTAAATAAACGCCCACAGAATATATTCAATGACATTAAATGAATTCGAATTTAAGAGAACATGATTAGATATACTTCTACCGGCATACTAATCCTACCAACCACTTATAATTAAATAAATTATTTCTTAAAAAGCAACCCTTTTTTTGCTTTTTTTATAATTTATTTATCTTTATCACCACTATCCCGAAATAGCTGCATTAAAGAAACGAATATTAAAACCGGATAGTAAAGCGGCAGAGCAGGTCAGCTCCGCCGCAATAAAAGAGAACTCTACAAATAAAGTCTGCTTACTTACTTCAGCAAAGTCATCCTCTTGGTGAAGACTTTATTTCCGGCGGTTAATTTGTAGAAATAAATACCGCTGGAATAATTGCCCGCATCCCAAATAACCGTATGCGAACCGGCTTCAATATTGCCCTTGACCAGCGTAGCCACCTTCTGTCCCATTATGTTGTAAACTTCCAGAGAGACATTGCCTGCTGTAGGAACATCAAAGCTTATAGTGGTCTGCGCATTGAACGGGTTCGGATAATTACCAACCGAATATTTTTTGGGAATTGATACCTGCAAATTATTACAATTGTTATCAAAAGAATAATACAGGATCCCCCAAGCATTATCACCCATCTCGCCATTTTTCGCCGAGCCGGTTATACTGAACGGAGCGCTTCCCTCACCCATCGCAAATGCCATATCATCCTGCGGCGATACCCTCACCAAATACTGATAATCACCCGCCGGCGCTACCTCCGGGACAATATGCTTAATCGTTCCATAAACGCCGCCATCAGGAAATAATCTAAAATCATAAGGACCGAAAACCGGACCGTAAATATAGCCGCCGGGAAGTTCCATCGCCGTCGCCAACCAAAGATATAAATTCTGACTTGTGGGATTGGTTACGGTGATGTCAACCGCAAGCGTATCACCCACCGATAGGATATTATCCGCTATCGATGCCTCCACCCCGACAGTGGTCCGGACCGTCATCTCCGTGGGAATTATAACCCCATCCATCGAAGGCATATCCGACTCAAAATAAATATCCGCATCATAGCTCCGATAATACAAACCAGTAGCATCGAATATCGCCGCCACAGTAATCGTATCCCCCGGATCCATATTAACCGAATCCGGCTCGAACGATATCCAAGAGGAATCGCACAGCATTTTAACATAAGATACCGAAAGAGCGCTGTTTTGATTACAGATTAAATTAAAATACTTCGTTTCCACCGAATCACGGAGAATATCGAAAAGGAAATCGTCAGGATTGTAATCCAAGACTATATCCGCTGGCGGGATGACCGTCATTTCAACCGGAATCGGATCGCCCTGAAAACCGGGGATATCGGAGGCAAAAGTAATGTCGGTTGTATAGGTGCTGTCGAAGGGCAGTTCGCCGGGATTGAAAGTTGCGGTAACCATAACCGTATCGTTAGGTTCCATTTCCACATAATCCGGGTCGAGCGTGACCCAAGGCGCATTGCAAAATGAAAGGACATAACCGCTACTATCACCGGAGGTTATTTGATAATTCCGAAAAGTAGTCAGATTTTGGGCGATAGTAAAAATAAAGTCCTCGGGATTATAAATTACTCCCCCTGATGGCAATGGATTATAATAAAATGCTCCCATATCGGCAATTGTGCCATCCGGATCCGGCGGGGAGTTCGGATCGCCGGCATCTATACAGGGAGACCCTTCCTGCAGATGATAATCCCCATTATCTGGGTTCACAAAAAGCGGATCGGCATCGATATTCCCCTCACCTCCCCATCCCCCTTGAATATCGGAATAAGTCACATCATAAACGCTGTTATCCAAATCAATCTCATTGCCATATGGCGCGGAGTCAGCCCACAAAATTGTATTTATTACTGTTAGATTAGAATTAATCCTACAACGAATCCCACCACCACGATAATCAGCTGAATTATTGCTAATGGTGTTATTGGTTATAGCCATGTTAGTTTCATAGCAGTAAATCCCACCACCTTCATAAGCTGAATTATTGCTGATAGTATTACCGCTTATGGTCGGGTCGGAACTATTGCAGTAAATCCCGCCGCCATTAAAAGCGGAGTTTCCGGTAATAGTATTATTGTTTATCATTGGGCTGGAATTAGAAATAAAGTAAATCCCGCCACCATAATCAGCTGAATTATCGCTGATGGTGTTATTCATTATGGTTGGGCTGGAATCGCAGCAGTAAATCCCGCCACCTTCATGATTATTATTATAACCATTTGCAGAATTTTCGCTGATAGTATTATTAGTTATGTCCGAGTTAGAAAAATTGCAGTAAATCCCGCCACCAGTGTAAGCTGAATTATTACTAATGGTATTACCGTTTATGGTTGGGTCGGAATTAATGCAGTAAATCCCGCCGCCACCCCAAGTTCCTAAATTATTACTAATGGTATTATAGCTTATAATCGGGTCGGAATGATCGCAGAAAATCCCGCCTCCATAATCAGCTGAATTATCGCTGATGGTATTATTGCTTATACTAGGATTAGAATAGCTGCAATAAATAGCACCGCCATCGTTATCGGGCTCATTTCCGGTAGCCCTTCCATATTCGATATGGCAGTAAGAAATTCTTGAAATGTCGCTGGCAGAAAAAAATCTTATCCCCCACCAACCTTCCGATGTGTTTGCGGCGGTGAAAACAATCGAATCGCTTTCGGTACCGGCGGCAATCAAAGTCGCCGAAGTCTCCACATTAAACTTATAATGCCCTTGAAATATCACCGATACACCCGGATCGATTATCAAAGTGGAATCGGTCGGGACAGTCAACTCCCCAACAACATTATACGGACTATTATCAACAGTCCACTCCCCCGAAACATTCCCGCTTACATCGGTAGCCGAAGCGATAGCAGGGATCGCTATCAACCAAACAAGCGAGAGCAATAACAACTTTTTCATTCTTTACCTCCAATAATGATATGATACAAAAACCTATCAAAAGGGCTTTTGCCTTTAAAGATTAACCGAGAATAATTTTCTATCATAATAATATCTGCACCATACAGCCCCGGGGTTATCAATGCTTAATTTTATTATATCACAAAACCTCCCATCCCGCAAGGAATTTCTGGTGTTATTTCTATGGTATGTTTCAGGTAGGGATTAGAAAAATATAAAAAGGGCAATTGGAAAATTTGCCTTTGCGAAAACATATATACTGTTTCATATCATAAAGGCGGGAGAAACCCGCCTTTATCGAGATAACCGAGTAAAAGATAATAGATTATTCGAAATGAACAATCGCCGATAATATCACATTTTGTCGGGTCAATTTATAAGTGCTGTTGTATCCCGCAAACCACACATCACTGTCGGTCTTTACGGTGCCGATTTCATAAGCTAAATCAAACCAAATATTACCGAATATAACCCCGAAACCGGCAGTGAAATAATTCCCGCTGACAGTCGCATCCTCAGAAGGATAAAAGGGGTTTTGTATCAACGGCTCGGTATGAAACCCCAACCTTACGGGAAATACCGCCGATTCGCCGATAAAGAGGTATTCCATCCCGGCGCGGATCTGCGTCGTGTTGTTAAGCAGCCCCGAGTAAGTAGTATCATCCATCCCATCGACAATATCGGTTTTGGAGTATGGACGGATATCCACATCAGCCGCCAAAGTAAGGTTCTCGTTCGGAGCGAAAGAAATCCCAAAGCCATAAGTCATCGGGAACTTGAATTTGTCCTTATAGGTGGAGTCGTTCTGCGTATATTCATCCGTAAGGGTCAGAGGGGTCTTCACCACCGCTCCAACCTTAACCTGTTGGAATTGAGCCAATACTCCGATGTTGACATTGAACCCGGAAAACTTATCGAGATTTTTTTGGTCAATATTCAAGCTCGGATTGCTTTTATTTTCGTATTTGTAATCGGTGCCGCCGGTCCAGATATTGAAAGCGGCGCCGACAGCGACCTCGGGGGTCAATTGTATCCCGACTCCGGGGGAGATAGCATCCACCCCACCTTTGGTTTCCCAAGTTTCATTGCCGTCATCGGTCTCGCTTTTGCCATAAAGGTCTATCAACCTCTGATAAGCACCGGCAATGACGAAATTTTTTCCCGATGTTGCCAACGGGTAAGCAATGCTTCCGAAATTGAAGACCGGGTGCGACTCGGAATATTCGGTGCCGACAAGATTCTCGATATCGATGTTATATTTGCTTGCCGAATAATAGCCGACAATCGAGCCTTCCGGTCTCTCAAGGGTAGCCAATCCGGCAGGATTCCAACTGATAGCGGTAGCATCGTCAGCCACCCCGATAAATGCTCCCCCCATACCGCGCGCCCTAGCTCCCGCACCGATAAAGTTAAAATTTACCTGTTGGCTTAAAGCCGGGATCGAATAGACGATAACCGCCATTACGACCAATAATACAACCGCTTTGCATCTCATAAGACCACCTTTCCCTATGGAATGTTATTTGATTACGACCTTGTCTCCTACCTGAATTCTTTCGCCTTTTTCCTTTATTATTACATCGGCTTCGGAGGAGCTTTCCTGAACCTGATCCAAGACCGCCTCACCGAGATATATCTTTTTCACATAAGCTATCTTACCGGTTATGGGATGTTTTATCTTTTCACCTTCCCGATAGATGACGCATTGCATATCGGGTTTCATATGTTTTTCCTTGCCCAAATCGAGGAGTATTTTATCGCTCGGTTCGATGCTGATTACATACCCCTCGACCAACGGCAGGTCATTATATAGTTTAATGGATAAATCCATACAAGCTTTGTTGATATCCTTCGGCGATGCGGAAAGCGCATAACCGTCCTGAGCGGTTATAAGTTTTCCGGTCTCGGTATTTATCAACCTTCCCCAAATCTTCAAGGAACTATCGGAGGAGACTGAAATACTCCCCATCAAAACAGCATCGACCCCGGCGATCTTCCCAGCCTTAACGGCGGATTTGTCATCTATCTGACCGGACTGAGCACGGATCTGTTCATCGATAATCTTTTGTATCTTCTCCCGTTCGATAATATTAAATCTGCCCCCAAGCGAATACAGGGTGGTAATCATTTCGTTGAGAACATCATTGGAGATATCCCTCCCGTTGCCGGAGAAGGAGAATTTCATCACGGCGATGGAAAGTCTCGAACCGACCTGAGTGACTTTATCGGGGTCATAGGTTAGAGCACCCACGGGGACTTTGCCATAGGTGGAGTAATATCTGTTTTTGCGTTCCGATTGGGCGGCGGAGGTTTCGTTCTCACGATGTGAGCGGTTGAGTTCCTCTTGATAATCTATCTCCCGCTGTGAGGGAAACGGGGCAACGGATGTCGGGGCGATACCCGAAGCGATTATTTTCTTCAATTGTTCCGCATCTTTGCTATGCTGGAAAGCCAATGAGAGATCTATTTCCCGGGTTGCGGCATCCGAATCCCCCATTTTATAATAACACTCCGCCATATAACGGTGGGGATAATATTTGATAAAGTGCATTCCGTAGGTCCGTTTGTTATTCCTTTCCTCGAATTCCAAACTTGCCGATGCTTTAAAGCTGTTCAATGCCCTTTGCCAATCGCCAATTTTATAATAATCAATACCTCTTTGATAATATTGATACCATTTCAAACTGACTTTCGCGCTGGTCGGTTTCACTTCGCCAAATGCGATTAATAGTATCAATATACTTAAGATAATTTTTAATCCGTTTTTATTTGCAAACATTTTTCGATACTCCACCATTAGGAAGCAGTGTTTAATTTTTATTTATCAAGTCAAATGATAATATCCCTTGATTCTTATTTCTGTCAAGCAAAAAAGACTTTCGAGGGTTTTTGTAAGCCTCTATCACAACCGATAACATCCGGTGAAAAAATCAGGCTTGATATTTGCTCGCTTATACAGTATTATTCGGAACTATTTAATATATTATAATGAAGTATTATTTAAGGATTCTCAAATACATCAAGCCCTATTGGCAATGGGCGGTAATCGGGATTATACTTACGGGTTTCTATGCTCTCGTATCAGGGTTTTCCTTGACAATGCTTTATCCTGCTTTCGAGAAAGTTTTTGCCGGAAACAAGTCCGTAATCTCTCAACCTTCCTCGGGAGAATCGGTTTTTGTGCAATTTTTCGATCTGGTCGGGGATACAATCGACAAATCGCATAAATTGTATGAAGAGGGAGGATTCGGTGGAATAGGCGATCATTTCAAAAAGGGGTTCGATGATATATTGGCGTCCAACAGCGCAATAGAGGTTCTCAAGTTTATATGTATCGGGGCTTTGATTTTGATATTTCTCAAGACGGGGTCCGACTACGCTCAAAAGGTCGTTTTCGTCCGTTTGGAGCAAAAGGTTGTTATGCATCTGCGGAACGATCTTTTCGAGTCGATGCAAAAGCAGTCTTTGGATTTCCATCAAAAATTCAAATCGGGGGAAATAGTAACCCGTATGGTTTCCGATGTGGCGGCGGTCAGAACCTTTACAATCTCCAATGTTGCGGAGATTTTGAAAAATGTAATGCAGGTAATAGTTTTTCTTTCTATGACTTTTATAATCAGCTGGCGGTTGGCGATTATAGCCTATATCGTGGTGCCTCCCATTATGTTGCTTATCGGAAAAATAGGGCATAAGCTGAAAACATACTCCGGAAGGGCGCAGGTGGCGGTTTCGGATGTGTTATCCTATCTTTCCGAAAGGATATCGGCCGCCAGAGTGGTTATCGCTTTCGATCAGGGATGGCGCGAAACCGAGAAATTCAAGGGGATTACCAAGAATTATTACCGCCGCTTTTTGAAATTGATGAGGTTGGATTTGTTGGCGGCCCCACTATCCGAATTTTTGGGGACGGTAATCGGGGTGGCTGTGCTTTATTATGGAGCGCTGCAGATACTCAAGCCGAACTCATCCCTTTCAACCGGCTCGTTTATGGTCTTTTTGGCGGCGCTGTTTTCGATGATGCATCCCCTTACAAGAACCGTTAAGGTTTATGCGGATATCAAGAAAGGCTCTGCGCTGATGATGAGAATATTCGAGATTATGGATTATAAACCGACTATCACCGAACCCGAAAATCCGGTGGAGATTAAATCGCTATCGAAAGGGATCAAGTTCAACAATGTCAGCTTTAGCTATGACGGAAACGGTAAGGTGTTAAAGGATATTAGCTTGGAGATACCTTATGGGGATACGGTAGCTCTTGTCGGCCCATCCGGCGGGGGGAAAAGCACTATCGCCGATTTGATACCGCGCTTTTATGATCCCGATACGGGGTCGATTACTATCGATGGAATCGATATCAGGGATATCAGCCTGAGTTCTCTGCGCAACTTGATGGGCATCGTTACTCAAGAGACAATCCTTTTCAACGATACGGTCGCTGCGAATATCTCCTATGGGAAGCCGGAAGCGAATTTGGAGGAGATAAGGAAAGCTGCCGAGTTGGCTAACGCTTTGGATTTTATCGAGGCGATGTCCAACGGTTTCGATACGATTTTGGGGGAGAGAGGGACCCGTATATCCGGCGGCGAGCGCCAGCGGATAGCTATCGCCCGGGCGATACTAAGAAATCCGCAGATATTGATTTTCGATGAAGCCACCAGCGCTCTGGATAATGAAGCGGAAAGGGCTGTGCAAGCGGCGATAGGGAACCTGCTGGCAAATCGGACGACACTGGTTATCGCCCACCGACTTTCCACCATAGTGCGTGCGGACATGATTTATGTGGTTGACGGCGGCAAAATAATAAGTAGCGGGAAGCATTCTCAATTGTTATCCGAGTGCGATCTTTATAAACGGCTCTACGAACTCGAATTCGCCCATCGTAAATCGGTGGGACAGAGGGAAGGGGATTGACGGTTCGCTCTAATAAAAAGCGTAAATTCCATAAGGCGTTGTTTATTCAAATCAAGCAAGCCGGTGACTGCCTGCTGACCACCCCCGCCCTGCGCGCCTTCAGGAAGTCGTTCCCCGAAACGAAGATAGATTATCTCATCGGCGAGTATTCTTTCGGTATCCTAAAGGGGAATAATAACATCGACTCGTTGATTACAGTTCCCGACAAAAGCTCCAAATCTATTCTTGAGGCCGCCTATAAGTTGAGGAAGCGCAAATATGATTTGGTAATCGATTTCCTTTGCAGCCCGACTTCATCAAAACTCGCTTATGTAACGAATGCCCCAACTCGGGTCGGTTATAAACGGCGTGGCAGAAGCTGGGCTTACAACCTGTTATTGGCTGAAGGTAATCCTGATGATTATTCCGCCAATGACAAGCTCCGTTTGGTCGAAGCGGTTGGGGCGGAGTCCGATGGAATAAAACTTGATTTTACCGTGCCGAAGGATGAACTCTCAAAGGCTGATGCCGATTTGGAAGGTTATAAGGATAGGCTTTTAGCTGTCCTGCCCGTCAGCCGCCGTAAATACAAGCGCTGGGGTCCCGATAAGTTCGCCCGCTGTCTGGACAGGGCAACGAAGGAGTTAAATATAAAACCCTTGCTGTTATGCGGTCCGGGAGAGTTCGATACGCTTAAGGAAGTCGAGTCGAAAATGAAAACCAAACCGCTTATCAGGGAAATGAAAAGTTTCCAACAGTTCGGAGCTTATTTTCTCCATTCAAGGATGATTTTTGGGAATGACAACGGTCCCAAACATATCGCGGTCGCTCTTGGAATACCGACCTTGACCGTTATGGGACACCTAAACCCGAACAATTGGACGGAGCCGAACAATCCGATTCATTCTTATGTAAACATAAAAATGGATTGCCGCTCTGACTGTAATCCCCATAAATGTAAAAACCACAGATGCATCGATGATATCCCGATAGATTTGGTTTATGAAAGA
Organism: Candidatus Zixiibacteriota bacterium; assembly: GCA_026983835.1. Lineage (GTDB taxonomy): Bacteria > Zixibacteria > MSB-5A5 > UM-FILTER-46-8 > UM-FILTER-46-8 > JALSTH01. The sequence goes on from JALSTH010000057.1 coordinate 31,489, forward strand.
CTAAAAGAGCATTGGAGCGGATACGGTGGTATGAAATGAAACTCCTTCTCTTAAAAATGTTAAGGTTGTTTTTTCCGAAATCGACTCCAATCGCTAAATCGATCGAGAGGATATTGATAGTTCGTCAGGACAGGCGTATCGGGAATATGCTTTTTATCACGCCTCTTATCAGAGAGGCTCATAATATTTTCCCTTTGGCGGAAATCGATGTTTTAGTCCCGAAGAATTTCTCGGAGATATTCCATTTCAACCCGCATATAACAAATATCATCGAATTCGACCATAAAGGTTTAATTATCTCTCCCCATAAGTTTTTTAAAATGATAGGGGATTTGCGCCGCCGAAAATACGACATAGTTTTCGACACCAAAGATGTATTAAGTTTCACTAACGCCCTTATTACGATTTTGTCAGCTGTCAATATGGCAGTCGGATACGATTATAAAGGTTCGGAAATAATCCATAATAAGATAATTCCTTTACCATCGGCTGATATGTATGAGCCTCGCCGTCATTTAAAACTCCTGGAGGCTTTGAACGATGAAGCAAGCGTAAGTGATAAGATGGAGATATTCATCACGGAGGCTGAAATAGAAGCGACAGAGTTTTTATTGGCGGAGCAGGGATTTGCCTCCGGAGGATTTATCGCCATCCATTGCGGTGGACGTGGGAGAAAGGCTTATGGGGTGAAACGCTTTTTTACGGTGGCGAGAGCTCTTGCCGCCAACTATTCATTGAAATCACTCCTTATCTATGGTCCCGATGAGGAGGAGGAAGTTGGAAATTTAGCTGAATCATCCGATATCCTCTGGATAGAACCCGGGGATATTCGTGAGATGGCGTCCTATATTTATCATTGCGGGATATTTTTAAGCGGGGACACCGGTGCGTTGCATCTTGCCGTAGCCCTCGATAAGCCGACCGTATCGCTGTTTTTCGGCTCTTATTGGGCGCGGTATGCCCCCAAAGGCGATAAGCATACGGTTTATTATCGGCTCGATGTCCCCCCAAGCGAGCGTAAGGTCGCTGAGATGGTGGCTGAAAGGTTCAACGCAGAGGGAGGTTTTCCTTTTGGGAACTGAAAACGGAAATATAACCCCCGATGAACCAAAGCCCGGCTTGATATCGGTTGTGATGGCTACCTATAACGGCGAGCGATACCTTGCCGAACAGTTGGGGAGCATATTAAATCAAAGCTATAAAAATATGGAGATTATCTGTGTCGATGATTGTTCCACCGATGGGACGATTGGCATCTTAAATGAGATTAAACGCTCTTATCCGAATATCATCAAAATTCACCGCAATGAGCAAAACCTCGGACTGCGAAAAACTTTTGAGAAGGGAACTCTCCTCGCCAACGGGGAATTTATCGCTTATTCCGATCAGGATGATTGGTGGTTTCCGGTTAAACTTCGAGAACTTCATCGAAAAATTACCGAAAACCGCAAATTAGCCTTCGTTTATTCAAACGCCGAATTGGTGGACGAAAATCTTCAGCTTATCCGCGAAACCGTTTTCAGCCCCAAGGACAGACCTTTCAAGGGGGATAAGTATTACAATGTGGTTTTTGAAAACAGGGTTATGGGATGCACAATACTGGCTCGCACCGATTTCGTGCAGAAGGTTCTCCCATTCCCGTCGAAAGGGTTTTATCAGGATTGGTATTTGGCGATTATGGCGCAAGCGTTGAATTATCCCGTTGATTATGTCGATAAACCGCTAATCAAATATCGTCGGCATCGAAGTAATGTTGTCGGCAGGGATAAGAAATTCAAGAAGAAGTCATCATACAAAGAAAGAACCCGGCGCCGATATAACCAACTGCACTCTCTCGATTTCAGCAAATTCCGTAATCCGAAGCTCGAAGAACTTCTTAAGATGGAAATGGATATGCTCTCCTTAATCCTCGAGAAGAAACCCATTAAGGCTTACCGAAGTTTGCGCTCATTTTATGGGGAACTGGAAAAGCTGATAACCGTCCCTTCGCGGATTAAATATAGCGATATGCGCCTTATCTTACGGGGGATGTTTTTCCGATGAGACAACGCAATTGTTCAGTCATAATCAGAGTTTATAATCGTATAGAGGACCTCCGTATCACGCTTGATTTAATCAAAAGATATTGGCGACACCATAAATATTATATAATAATCGCCGGTAACGGTGAATCCGCCGGGTATGTTATCCCGAAAGATATCACCGATAAGGCGGATAATATTGTCTCATTGAGGGAATACTTTAGCCATCGTAAAGGAGACAGTTTATTGCTCAAGGCGGGATTGGAAGCGGTGCCTGAAAGTTCCGAATATATTATCCTGCTTCAGGCGGATACTTGGATTTTCAGCGATGATATTATCGCCGAATATATCGATAAAATGGAGCACACCTCATCAGTCTGGGCAAGTGCGGAATGGGTAGAAAAATACTGGTCTTTGGCGGTTGATTTTGCGATAGTCAACGGGAAATTTTTAAGAAACCATCCCGATATTTTCGATTTCGGAGAACATCCGGAGTCGTATATTTGCAATTACCTTTTGGACGGGGGACATAAATTTCAATACATTCGGGAATGTATGCCGGTGCATAGGCCTAAAATAATGAAGCCTTTTTATAATGCTTACGGCGGGCGATTCCGTTCTTTTCCCGAGGCGAAGGTTATAACTCATCATATAGAGGATCTATCGGACGGTATCGAAGGCAAAAAGCTTTTGGCTAATATCTGCCTTGGGAGGAAACAGTTTAATATATCAGCCGAGCGAAACATAGCTTTTGAGAATTACAAATTGAGATTTTTAATGAAAATCGCTTCGATGCTTCCCCGCTCCAAGTGGTTCAGGGGGAAAAAGCGGCGCAAACTATAACGATGAGTTTATGAAAAAACTGTTATTCATATCTTTTTATTTCCCCCCATTGGCCGGCGGTGGAGTGTATAGACCCCTGAAATTTGTGAAATATCTCCCCGATTTCGGTTGGGAACCGATTGTCCTGACCATTCGCCCGAACGATATAAAATCGTATGTTAAGGATTATTCACTTTTGGAGGAAATTCCCGAAGGGGTTAAGATATATCGAGCTTTCTATCCAGATTTAACCCGACTGCCCCTCTTTCGGGGAACCCCCGCCCGTATTTTCTTCACCCCATTTAGAAATAAATTCCTGATCCCCGCAAACGAGCTTACTTGGAATATCTTCGCTTATCGAAAAGCAGCGAAAATTATATCAACCGATAACCCGGACCTTATTTTAACTACCTCCCCTCCGCACTCGGTTCATCTTTTGGGGATGAAATTGAAAAAGAGCTTCAATATTCCCTGGGTTGCCGATATGCGCGATGAGTGGACCACCGACCCGTATATGGCGGAAGCCTTTGTAAAACTTCCCGAAAACCGCCGTCGGAGGGAAAAACAATTGGAGCGCCAAACCCTGAATTATGCCGATGGAGTTGTGGCTATCTCCACCTTGATGAAAAGATCTCTGGTGGAAAAAATACCTCTCGATGAGGGTAAGGTCAAGATTATCCCTAACGGATTTGATGAGGAGGACTTCGCCGATTATGATTTTTCCCCTCCGCCGAAAGGAGATAAATTAAAGATATTATTGATGGGAAATTTGAGCTTGCAGAAGGTCAGCCGTAATTTAATTCCCGCTTTGGAGGGGTTAATCGAGGGAGGAGCGATTAGTCGGGATAAAATTCAAATCGATGTCTATACCCAATCGAATCCGAGCCATATCAATAAACATTTCAAGAATCCCAAAAACAATATATTCACTTTCCATAAGTACCTCCGCCATCGGGAGATGATAAGGGTGATGTCCGGTTATCACGCCTTTTTATTGCTGATAAATCCCGACGCCAAATCGGTTATATCGGGACGGATTTTCGAGTATATCCGCGGGGGAAGACCTGTTATCGGTTTTATCCCCGAAGACGGCGAAGCCGCTGAAATTATTAAACGCACCCGATCGGGATGGTTTTGCTCTTCGGCGGATATACCCGCTATGAAAAGCCTTCTTCAGGTGATCCATCGCCGTTGGAGGGATAACAAATGGGACTTTAACCCGGACCGCAAGGGAATCGAGCGCTACGACAGGAGGCGTTTGACGGGGGAATTGTCGTTGTTCCTAAACGGATTTATTGCCGGGGTGAAAGCAGAAATAAGAGATAGCGTTTGAATGCAAAGGCGATGCGAAAACGAACCGAAATTTGTCGTTCGTAGTTTGTAAGGGCGGACATACCGGTCCGCCCTTATGAGAATTAGGGAAAATAAATCTCTATTTTAGCAAAGTCATTCTCTTGGTGAAGACTTTATCGCCGGCGGTTAATTTGTAGAAATAAATCCCACTGGAGTAATCGCCGGCATCCCAAAAGACCGTATGCGTCCCAGCTTCGACATTACCGTTGACCAGCGTAGCCACCTTTTGTCCCATAATATTATAGACTTCCAAGGAAACTTTACTGGCTGTTGGAACATCAAAACTAATCGAAGTCTGCGCATTGAACGGATTCGGATAGCTGTCGGTCAAAGTGTATTCGCTTGGGATTTCATTATTGTCTGTCCCGAAACCACCTTCGCAATACCATTCATTAACACCTGAATCGATACGACCCGTAGTTACCGTGAACGGAAAGCAGGATGAATCTAATATCACATTCGGATGATAGCCGCAATAGGCACAGTATTGATAAGTCCCCGCAGGCACATAAACGGGAACATCCTGCACCAGATGCGCATTTACATATTCATCCGGGTCCAACGGAATATTGTTAAAATGCCCTTGCTCGTAAAAGTGGTTGTTATACTCGGCACCATACCAAACATCGGTTGTAATCGTTGTATCGCAAGGACTACCGATAGTGCCTGTCAGACCGAAACTGCCACCGGCAGGAACTTCCACCGGATCATCATCCGGCACTATCTCCACATCCGCCACACAGCCGGTTTGATCGAAGTAAAATGCCCCTATATCCGCAATGGTGCCATCGGGATCAAGCGGGGAGTTCGGATCGCCGGCATCTATGCAGGGAGACCCCTCCTGCAGATGATAATCGCCATTATCAGGATCAACAAACAGCGGATCGGCATCGATATTCCCCTCGCCTGACCATCCTCCCTGAATATCGGAATAAGTCGCATCTATAACGCTGTTGTCCAGATAAATCTCATTGCCATCTGGCGCGAAGTTAGCCCATAAAATTGTATTCACTACTATTGCATTAGACGAATAGGAGTAAATCCCGCCACCATTACCATAAATACCATTGGCAGAATTTTCGCAATAAATCCCACCTCCGTCAGAATCAGCCGAGTTACTGCTGTATGTGGGCGCAGGTTATATACCCGCCATTCTTATTATTCTTTTGACTCCGAAATGGCGAATTTTTTGTACGCCTCCGCATATTTATCGAGCTTTTTCTCCACCAAGTGGAATAGGCTCCCCTCGGGATAACTGCCATCATCCTGTTGCACCCCGGCTTCCATTCCCATCAACAACCTTACCCCATCTTCGATTGTCTCAGCCGCATAAATATGAAATTTGCCCTGCTCAACCGCTTCCACGACCTCGCCGCGAAGCATCAAATCCTCCACATTCGATTTTGGTATAACCACCCCTTGAGTACCCGTCAATCCCCTCGAACGGCAAACCTCGAAAAATCCCTCTATTTTATGGTTGACACCGCCAATAGCCTGAATTACGCCGTTTTGATTGACACTCCCGGTTACCGCTAAATCCTGCCGTATCGGAACATCGGCAAGTGCGGACAAAATGGCATAAATTTCGGTGGATGATGCGCTGTCTCCATCCACCCCGCCATAAGATTGTTCGAAACATAAACTTGCGTTCATCGACAAAGGTCTGTTTTGGGCGAATTTGCTCCGTAGATAACCGCTGATAATCAAAACGCCTTTACTATGCGTGGCTCCCGATAGTTGGGCTTCCTTTTCGATATTTATTATCCCCTTAGTCCCGACAGAAGTTCGAGCGGTAATACGGGTCGGTTTTCCGAAGGAATAATCTCCTATTTGATAGACGGATAACCCGTTAATCTGACCTACCGCGGAACCCTCTGTATCAATAAGGATTATCCCCTCATCGATTGCTTCGCCTATTTTATCCTCCAACATCGATACCCGCCGTCTCCACTCATCGATAGCTTTATCGATATGTTTTTCGGTGACGGTATCGCTGTTATCCTTTTGCGCCCAATAGCTTGCCTCCCGCATCACATCCGCAATCAAATTGAACCGAGTCGATAATTTACTTTTCCGCCCCGCCAAGCGTGCGCCATATTCCACCAAACCAGCCACCCCGTCCCTGCTGAATGGCAGCAACTTATGTTCCTCCACCATCTTACGGGCAAAGGCATTGTATTTGGCGATGTTATCGTCAGTGCGTTTAATAACCGTATCGAAATCCGCCTTGACTTTGAATATCTTTTTGAAATCCGGGTCGAGACGATACAGGAGATAATATATCTCCGGCATTCCAATCAACACAACCTTGAGATTAAGCTCGACCGGTTCGGGCTTCATAGCGCTGCTACTGAACATAAAAATCGGATCGTATGCTTGAATCTCCAACTTGCCGGAACGCAAAGTTCTTTTTAATCCCTGCCAAACGCCCGGCTCAATTAAAACATCCATCGCATCCAACACCAAATACCCACCATTGGCTCGATGCAATGCTCCCGCCTTGATACGGGTAAAATCGGTTCGCCAAAACCCATGACGATCGACCACCCGTTCGATTGAACCGAAGATATTCTTGTAGTTGGGGTTAACCTCAGTGATAATCGGTTTGTTTTTACTTTTGCCGTTATCGACCAAGAGATTTACCGAATACTCCAAAAAATGATCGGGGGTTTTGCGCGATCCGTCCGGGTTGGATTTTTCCTGAGATTCCTCCCCCCGTTGAAACCGTTCGAGATTATTGATTATGCTCTCCTTGACATCGGCCAGATATCTGTCCAACTTCTCCACCTTAAATTGGGACTTGATGGATTCTATTACATCCGAAACGACAGGGCTGATGGCATCTATATGCAGTTTTTCCAACCTTTCGTTAAGTGCTTCTTGATTATCACGGGTCTGCTTGAATATCTGCACCATTTCATCGGAAAGCTCATCATAAACAGCTTTGAGCTCCTCGAACCTCTCCTTCGGGAATTCTCCCGCTTCGGTTTTGGCTTCCAAGTCCGCAAGGGGGGTCGGCTTGCCGCCGATTATGGGATTTACATCGGGACGCAAAACCGTCCCCATCTGGATTTGGGTCATTGCAAACCCCTTATCCTTTACCCTTTTCTCGAAATTTCGGATAAGCTCCTTTTGTTTTTCCTCGAATTCCTCAATTATACTTTTCCGCCTGGCACGAAGTTCGTCCGATTCGATTACCCCTGGGATAGTCTCGCGCAGATGTTCGATCAGCCGTTTCATCTCGTTGCGGAATTTACTCCCCCATCCGGCGGGAAAATACAAAACGATAGGTCTGTCGGGATTATCGAAATTATGCACATAGCAAATATCGTCGGGAATATCTCCATCCCCCAATCCTAACTCTTCAAGCATCCTTTTTATGGTTGTGGTTCTGCCGGTTCCAATATATCCAACCACGAAAACATTATAGCCGGGTTGTTCGATTTCTATCCCAAGCTTTATGGCCGCCAAAGCCCTTTCTTGACCTATAATCTCGCCGCTGGGTTCGATCTCTTCGGTGGAGCAGATTTTTGTATTATCATAATCGCAACGCCATCTAAGGTCTTGGATCGGAATTTCATAATTAGGTAGTTCTTTCATCTTTTTCTCCTGATTATACTATAATTTACCGATAATAAATTACGATATTACAGGATAAAAAAAAACACTTTTTTAATTAAATCATTAGTTATTCTTTCAATAAATAAAGTATCCGTATGACAAAAGCGGGATTACAACGAAAATGACACTATGAATTTTATGAACATAATATGAGTTTCAATAAATCGTCCTAAAACAAAATTGAAAGTTAAGCTTGTCATCGGGGATTTTTTCCCTATATTAAACCTGCCCATAAATATAAACCATAGGAATATATTACAATAACAGTAAAGTAATGAGAAATTATGAGGTAATAATAGTTGGTGGAGGACATTCCGGCTGTGAAGCAGCGTATGTGTCTGCCAAAATGGCAGGGAAGGTGTTGCTGTTGACTGGGGGTGCTGACTCTTTAGGAAGAATGTCCTGTAATCCTGCTGTCGGGGGGCTGGCAAAAGGACAAATAGTCAAGGAAATAGATGCTTTGGGCGGGATTATGGGGACTGTAGCGGATAAATCAGGAATACAATTCCGTTTATTGAATCGCTCCAAAGGACCTGCTGTCCGCTCAACCCGGATTCAATGCGATCGAAAACTATACGAAACCAATATGAGTAAGGCATTATCGGAAATCGAGAATATCGATATTGCCGAGAAAATGGTTACGGGAATAATTGTTAGGAATGGAAGGGCGGTTGGGGTCAAATGTGATGGTGGGGAAATAATTTATGGAAGGACGGTTATACTCGCAACGGGAACTTTCCTAAATGGGCTTATTCATATTGGGATGAAATCTTACCCCGCGGGCCGCTATAATGAAAAGCCAGCCATCGGATTAACCGAAAATCTCAAAAGTTATGGCATAAAAGCGGGTCGTTTGAAGACAGGCACCCCTCCGAGAATAGATGGGAAATCGATAGATTTCGATAAATGTATTATCCAAAAAGGTGAATATCCTCCGCCGCATTTTTCAAAGGTGGTAGATGTTAAAGGGAAAGTGCAACTACCCTGCTATCTAACTTATACAAATGAAAGAACTCACAGGATAATCAGAGGTGGACTTGATAGATCGCCCCTATTTAGAGGGGTTATAGAGGGCGTTGGTCCGCGTTATTGTCCATCGATTGAGGATAAGGTGGTGCGATTTCCGGACAAAGTAAGGCATCAACTTTTCCTCGAGCCTGAGGGTTTGGATACCGATGAGATATATATCAATGGGTTTTCTTCAAGTCTTCCGGAAGATATTCAATATGAATCGATGAAGACCATTCCGGGTTTGGAAAATGTAAAGATGAATCGTCCGGGATATGCCATTGAATATGATTATTTCCCCTCATCGCAGATAAAACCGACAATGGAATCCAAAATTATCGAGAATCTATATTTTGCTGGTCAGATAAATGGGACTTCCGGATACGAAGAAGCTGCTGCTCAGGGATTGATGGCGGGGATAAATGCGATCTTAAAACTGCGTGGCGAGCCGCCATTTGTATTGAAGCGATCGGAGTCATATATTGGTGTTTTAATCGATGACTTGACCAGATTGGATATCGACGAACCTTACCGTATGTTTACCTCGCGTGCCGAATATCGCCTGCTTTTGCGTGAGGACAATGCGAGGGAAAGGCTTTCCGGATATGCATTCCAACTTGGTTTGATATCTAAAGACGAGTACGACAAGACGAGGAATTCCCAAAAGCGGATTGAAAGGATGATAAATAGACTAAAAGGGATATTTGTATTACCCGCGAAAATATCGAAGGTTGAAAAAGTGCGCAAAGACAGAGAAAACAAACTTTCCCTTTACTATGCGTTAAAAATACCCGGCATATACGAAAAGGATATTTCGAAAATAGATAAGGAATTCGCCAAACTACCATTAGAGATGAGAAAGAAGGTTGAGACGGAGATAAAATACAGCGGATATATTAAAAGGGAATTAAGGGAGATTGAGAAATTCTCAAAAATCGAAGAGATGAGACTTGACACAAACATAGATTATAGGGAAATAACCGGATTGAAAGCGGAAGCTATAGAAAAATTAAATAAATTCAAGCCATACACATTAGGACAAGGCTCTCGGATTGCCGGCGTATCCCCCGGGGACCTCTCGGTGCTATTGGTTTATTTAAGGCGGAGGCGCGAGGACGACAAAATGTTCCCCGTGAAACAATCGTAATCCCTCCCCGAAAATGTTTCCCGTGAAACATTCCAACCCAACTTGCCAACGGAACCAAAGAATTATATAATAATATGGCAATAATACAGATATACAATAACCGTCTTTCGCTACTATCACAAACTGTATAAAGAGATGCTTGACATCCTGTGAAAATCTATTATATATTCCCCCAAAATAATAACAAAAGGAGTTATAATGTCCGAACGACCGGAAATCATCCAAGCGAGATACGATAAATTATCCAAACTTCAAGAGCTGAATATAACCGCTTTCGCATATAAATTCCATCGCACTCACCTTTCAGCCGAGATAAAGGACAAATACACGGAATTGGAAGGTTCGGGCGAAAAAGTGCGGGTTGCCGGCAGGTTGATGGCGATTCGCGGCCATGGCAAATCTTCATTCGGGCATATCTGGGACAACGACGGGAAAATCCAATTTTACATTAAATATGATATTGTCGGCGAAGAGCAATACAACTTTTTCAAAAAACTTCTGGATATCGGCGACATAATCGGTATCGAAGGCGAAGTTTTCAAAACCAAGACCGGCGAAATAACCGTTAAAGTCGAGAAAATAGAGATACTGAGCAAATCGCTTTTGCCTCTACCCGAAAAATGGCATGGCTTGGTGGACAAGGAAGCCCGTTATCGCCAGCGCTACCTCGATTTAATCAGCAACCCGAAGGTCAAGGAAATTTTTATCAAACGGACTAAAATGTATAAGGCGTTCAGGGCTTTCCTTGATTCGCAAGGCTTTCTGGAAGTGGAAACCCCTATCCTGCAACCTATCTACGGCGGCGCTTTCGCCAAACCGTTCCAAACCCACCTGAACGCTCTCGACCTACGAATGTATCTCCGTATCGCCGATGAACTTTACCTCAAACGCCTTATCATCGGCGGGTTCGAGAAAGTTTATGAGATTTGTAAAGATTTCCGCAACGAAGGGGTCGATCGCCTTCACAATCCCGAGTTCACTCAGATTGAGCTTTATTCCGCTTACTGGGATTATCGCGATATGATGGATTTCACCGAGCGGATGCTGGAATTTGTCGCCGGTGAAGTTTGCGGGACGACCGAGATAGAATATGAGGGCAGGGCTATTTCTTTCAAGGCTCCGTTTAAGCGGGTAAGTATGTTGGAGGTGACAGCGGAGAAAACCGGCGTCGATTTCAGGGGGATGGATTATGCGGAGGCTAAAAAATATGCCGAATCGCTTGGGGTGGATGTCGGCGGAAAGCGGAATTGGGGGCAGGTTGTGGAGGAGGTCTTTTCTGAGCTGGTTCAAGCGGATTTGGTTCAACCGACTTTCATTACCGATTTCCCGGCGGATATTTCCCCTTTGGCGAAGCCTCATCGCGATAAACCGGGACTTTCGGAGCGTTTCGAGGGGTATATTGCGGGCGAGGAGGTTTTCAATGCTTTCTCGGAACTGAACGATCCGATTATTCAAAGGGAGAAATTCGCCGAATTGCAGAAGCTCCGCCGGTTGGGGGATGAGGAAGCGCCGCCTATCGATGAGGATTTCCTTACGGCGATGGAATATGGGATGCCGCCGACTGCGGGTTTGGGGTGTGGTTTGGATCGACTGATAATGATTTTGACCGACTCTCATTCCATCCGCGAGGTAATCTTCTTCCCCCTGATGAAACCGGAAGAGAAATAACGCTGTTAATTAAGCAAAACAATATTTTATTATTGGAAAAATCGATAAATGAATTACCATTTTTTCTCTCGCGGAACGAAAAGATAATAGCTTATCGAATTTTAGGTTGGGTTTTTCCATTTAGTAATTGTTTATCAAATTCATCCTCAAATTTTTCTTTTAATCGCTCATTGAAAAAGGGAAGTCCAATTAATTTATAATTTTTGCTTTCTGCTTTTAATAAATTACCATTTCCGTATTTTTTGGAAATTTGCTCTAAAAATTTTTCTTTCCAGCCTTCTTTACTTTCTTTAAATCCGCCTTCTTTGTCCGCAAATTGCCCACCCTTTGGTTCAATAAAAATTTGATAATACAAATTACGATTTTTGCCTTTTAAAAAGAGCAAAAAATCCGGTTCAAAACCACGACCTCGCTCAAAATCGTAAATTTTATACACTTCTTCATTTCTAAGTAAATAAACCTCATTATATTCATCCCGTAAATTTCCTATTTTATTTTCAATAAACTTTACTAATTCTCTTTCTTCACTTGTTCCATTAAATCCATTTAACACATACCACTTATTCTGCAATAAACTTTCTTCCAATCTTTTACTTTCTTGATCAATAAGCACACTTTTCTCTTTTTCCTTTCCGAATAATTCCTCAAAAGAAAAAGGCGAAAATTCTTTTGTTCCTAAATATGGATTTGCTATTTCTTTAAGTTTTTTGGTAAATTCATCAAAGAAAACTAATAATAATTCTAACTTCTCATTATTGTCTAAGTCGTCTAGTTTTTTTTTATCGTTTGGCATAGTTATATTGATCTTAAACTTAAAATTCCCGATAACTTTTTCGCTGATAAAATCGTCGATACTTTCTATACCCAATTCCTCCCGTAAATTATCAAATCGTAAAAGCGAAAAATCCGCCATAGCCTTTTTATTTATTGCTTTTTTTATGATATGCTTCTCAAAATCTGAAAATTTTACGCTTATTGTCCTTTTGTCTTTTTTCCCGGTTTCCGCAAGCGTTTCATCTCTGTCTTTATCTAAACTAATTTGCTGTTCTTTTAAGTTTATTCCTCTTATCTCATATTTAAAAACTAAATTTTCTCTTAGCTCCTTAATAGCCATCTTTTTTCTTTCCGGATTATTTATTCTTTCATTTTTCCAAACTTTTACTTCCTTAAAAAATACGCTTTGCTTAAAATCTTCTTTTAATGCAAATTTTTTAATCACACGATTATCTTGAATAAATCCTCTATTTTTAAGTTCCCTTTTTAGCTCATCAAGATAGCGAACATCATTATCGCTATGATAATAAAATTCTTCTAATACCCTAATTGGATTTTCTAAGTCATTATCAAACTTTCTTTTATTTTTCTCATATCCGTTATAATCAAAAGGGAAATATCGTACGCCACGACCAATAAGCTGTATTTCTTGAACCGTTGCTTGTCCGGCAATTCTTTGACCGTTTCGATGACTTTCATCTCTACCTTCATAAAGACGCACAATATCAAAAAGATTTAATACATCCCATCCCTCGGTTAACCTTTTGACGGTAAAAATCGCCCGAATGTGATTATTTTTATCTTCCAAACTATTAAGCAATTGCTCTTGTTCCGCAGTTGTTTTTTCTTTCGTGGTTGCTTTATTATCTTTTGAGTTGGTTATAATACAATTTCTTTCCGCGAAATTATATTTTAGAAAATCAACTATTTCTCGGATATTTATCTTTTCATCCTTAATAAAGGCAAGCATTTGCTTTACCCGGCTTCTGCCTTGTTCATACACCTTAAACAAATTTTGTTGATCTTCTTTTATACTGCTCTCAACATTTTTCAAAAAATCAAAATCAGAAACTTTTAAATCAGCAATAAGGGAAATGAATTCCTCATAATCCTTTTTTGATTCTTCAATAAACTTGCTTCTAAACAAGATCACAGGCTTAAAATTGGCGATTTTATTTTTGAGAGCAATTTGATGACGATACCAGTTGAACAGCAAAGCAAGTAAGATCTTTTCTTTCTTTTTGAGTGAGGTGGAAACGAGATTTATTTCTTTGGTATATCCGGCATTTAAAAAATCGACAAGTTCAAATTTATAAATAGTTTTTGTACGATATTTTTCTTGCACCTCTGTATTTTTGGGTATGGTCGCGGTAAACTCCAATAAAACATTTTTATTTTCCGTTTCTTGTTCAGCTTTGCCTTTTCTTAAAATTTTATTTATCACCGTATCTTCCCAGCTTTTCTCAACATCCTTTTCACTTGCATTTTTTTTCAATTCCATTGGCAAATTTATTTCCCCTTGTCGGTTTTTCCTTGTTGATGCGTTAAGGTGATGAGCCTCATCGCCGATCATCACCAAATCCATCTTTTGTAAATCTTCAAGCGTAACGGAATTTTCTTTTGCCAAATAAACCGCGTTATGAAGCTTGTGAATTGAAGTAAATTTAATCTGAATATCGTCATTGTCATCGAAAGTTTCCACCTTGCGGATATTGATGGTTTTATCGTCAATTACAATGGTTTGCCGGAAAAGATATTTGGTATGATTTTTGTTGATAAAATTGTTTTCGGTTTTATCAACAATGTTATTTTGATTTACAAAGAAAATAAAATGCCGATAGCCTTGTTTATAATAATATAAAATTAAAGCGGCCATAAGCAGGGTTTTGCCGGTGCCGGTCGCCATATTAAACATCAAATGGGTTGGCTCGTTTTTGTCATCTACAAATTTATCTTTCCGTTTTTCAAAAACATTAAAATACTGTAAAGCGTTTTTTTGCCATGTCCAAAAATCGTGCTTTAAATTATTTTTTATATAATCCGGTACCTCAAAAGATTCTCCGGCAATATCAAGATAGGTTTTGATTTTGTAAAATAAATCGTCATTCATAAATAATTTATTTTGTTCGGTCATACTTACTTTTTGGGGATGTTGTAAAATCCCTCGCTTAAAGCGATGTCATCTTTGGAGAGATTATATTTTTTGTCCGCTCGTTCGCTGAAATTAACATACATTTGATTCATATCCAGCATTTCCACAAACAGTTTTTTTTGTTCGTCTAAACTTAAATTTCTAAATCCTTCTTCTCTGATGGTTTTTTCCTTAAATTCTTTTGTTTTCACATTGTAATTGAGGAAATATCGCTCATAAAGTTCGTCAAAGAGCATCTCCAATTCTTTCAAGCTTTTCGCTTTCAATATTTTTTCTTTGGCTTCCTCGTTCCACTTGGCAAGCTCTAAATAAACAAAATCCCCTCCACCTTTCCAATTTACAGATTTTGAAATTCCTCCTTGTTCCCCCGCAATAACTTTTTTAAGTCTTTCAACGGTAATATTGTCGATATAATCCATTTGTTCAATTCCAATATATTGTCTATCCATTTTGTGGGCTACGGCACAAGTGGTTCCAGAACCGATATGATAGTCAAGGATTATGTCCTTTGGCTGTGTCGCAATATCAAATATATGTTTCATCATTTTTTCGGGTTTTGGATAGGCAAAAGCTTTATAATCTAATAATGATGCTATTTCTTTTGCGCCTTCGGAATTTATAAATTTTATTAATGCTCTATAGGGGATTTTTCTAGATCGTATATTATCATCATTATCAACATATTGATATTGTTTTATATAAATTTTTTCTTTTTTGTCATCAATTTCAATAAAACCATTTTTTAATCCCCATATAAATTTTTTCTTACTCCATCTCCAAGTATTAGGTTTCCCAAATTTACCGCCAGGATATATTTCTTTTCCTTTTGGCAATTTTATTGGATAATCTAAACTTGTGGAATAGCTCCCTTTATAATCTAGATCTCTCAAATAATATTTCCCTCGTTTTTCAAAATATTCGTCTTTATACCTATATTTTTTATCTTTATTTGTATCAACGGTCATTTTATTAATTACAAATTGTTCTTGCTTTTTCGTATAAAATAAAATATAATCGTATTCAATTGCCAAAAATTGGCTGTCGTGTCCGCCTCCCGTTTTTGCAATTCTTATCATATTACAAATAAAATTATTTCTTTCAAAAATATCATCCATCAAAACTTTTAAATAGGCTTGTTCGTTATCGTCGCACTGCAGAAAAATAACGCCATCATTTCTTAATAGCTCTTTTGCTATTTCCAACCTATTTTTCATAAAAGTCAGCCAAGTGCTATGATTGAAATTATCATTATATTTAAAGCTATCATTACCTGTATTATAAGGCGGGTCAATGTAAATCAGCTTTATCTTGCCGGTAAATTGCTCTTTAAGGCTATGTAGGGCGAGTAAATTATTCCCTCTGATAATTAAATTTTCTTTTATTGTGCCGTCTTTATCTCTTTTAAGTTCTTTTACTTTTTCCTCGCCTTTGGCGGTATATCTTTTCCAATTTACCAGCGCTTTTGGATCAAAAAGCCGATCGATTTCATCCTTTGCTAAAATTTCATTAAAAAATATCTCGTTTCTTTTTTGGTCTTCTTTGGTCATTCCACCCTCAAGCACGCAATCCTTGAAGGGCCAGTCCAAAACAACTTCATTTCTTTCACTTAATAATTTATTGCCAATCCGCAAGCCGATTTTGTTTTTATATTGCGTATAGGAATTGTCAAGTTTGTTTTCATCTAAGAAAAATTTGAGATCGTTTTGCTTCAAGACAAAAACATCTTTTATCTTAATAAAAAATTTATCCTTTGTTTCTTCGTTGTTTAGCAAAAGATCGATTAGTTTTTCATCCAACTTATCGATTAAATCTTTCAAAAGTGTTTGGTTAAGCTCTTTTGACTTCTCATCCCAAAGACGGGAATCTTGTTTTAGAACTTTTATAATTGTTGCCTTAAACTTTTTATTATCCATTTTAACCGCCGATATAAATTAAAAAGTTATAAGCATTATATTATTCCGCCCCCCTGCAATCAAGTCTATTTTACGGCAACATTAGCCTTATTATCTTCCGTCCGGTTGTCCCTTGATAATCGTCAAGCCGGGATTCTTTATCCGTTTATGTAGGTATTCAAGCTCTTTCTTGCGCCCCAAAAATGGGATTTCGGGAGGGGTTGTAGTAAGTTTATCCATAAACAAACAATATCAATCCAACACAGCTTTGTCAATCAATAAATTAACCGCCGGGAATAAGGTATTCACCAAGCGTGCTACTTTATTGAAGTAATCCAAACCACATTACTTTTTCAAGGCTGTCCCTTTGATGGGGCAGCCTTTTTATATTGGATTTATTCCACTCCTATAGGGCAAAACCAATAATTTTATCGGACAAAACAAGTCGGATTTAACAATATCAAGGTTGATGGGATTATCTAATTTTCGGTCGCTCATAGAGTTAGAGTTTTCATTATTATTTTTTGGGGAGTCGGTTCGGTATTTGTTTCCTTATGGGGAAAGCAAAAGAAACAAAAAAAACCGCAAAAGGGGGAGAATAATGCAGAACAGAAAAAGGTTGATATTCAGCAGTTTAATTTTAACTGCGTTGCTTTTCGGCGTGGTTATGGTCAACGGATGCGGAAAACAAGCGCCGGTGGCTCCAACCATAACTCAGGATGCCCAGCAAGCCCCTTTTGGAACAGAGCAAATCCAATCGAGATGGGGACGGGTATATTATTTCTCATTTTATGATGGAGTCTATGGCTGGGTTAATGATGGTGGCGGTAGTATGGAATTTGACGGCAGCGGCTATGAGGCGGAATTGATAATCCCGGAAGGGGCTGTTGAAGATTGGACCGAACTCACCTGTCAGGGGAGCTCTTACTACACAGAAAATGGTATGGTTTATACCTTCGATTTTGGGCCCAATGGATTGGTTTTCGATGTCCCGGTTATATTAAGGATAGAAGCGGATGCAATAGAAGATTACGATGAAAACGACCAATTCGACGGCGCGGAGTTGGTTTATTGGAATCCCACAACTCAACAATGGGAACCGCAGGAGTTCGAGGATGATTCAGATGGCGACGGGTATTACGACTTTCAAATAAATCATTTCTCCAGATATGCAATAGGCGGGCGTAGCAATTAGTAAAATCAAAAGCGTGTAGCCTTAAGTAAATCACCGGTCACTCAGCGGCATAGGCAAAGGGCGGGCTTATCAACCCGCCCTTATTTTAGTCCGGTGCCATAAATCTACTTGTTTGACCTTTTCAATAATAGTACTAATTCTATGCTACAAAATTAATATTAAATAATAAACCCTTTTGCCGATATGGAAAATAATAGGTCTTTAAATCTTTTAACCGTTCATTAGTGATCAAGCCAATCGAGTTTAAAAGATTAGACCCATAAGGAACCGATAATTATTTACATTTGATGCCTATTTCAGATTGATAATATTTTAATGGGAAAATTCTCCGAAAAGCAGATAATGTTATCCGGCAGGATATTCAGGCTTGCGGGGTTCGGTAAATTATCGCAATCCTTACAGCCGAAGGATAATATCCGTATAACCACCACCCACTATGTAAAGAGACAGGATTCGAACAACTTCGATAGAATTGTCCGTTATCTAAACGAAACCAGAAAAATAATCACTCCCAAGGAATTTTTCCGCTTTTATAAGCATAACGACAGCAACACCGAATTAAAAGGCAGAAATCTATTGATGACTTTTGATGATGGCCTTTATTCCAGCTATACGGCGGCAAAAGAGATATTGTCAAAATATGGGATTAAGGCGATATTCTTTGTCCCCACAATGATATTGGAACTGAAATCCAAAACGGAGATGTTATCCTTTGCTACAGAAAATATATATCATAATGAAATACCGCCGAGCCAATTGAGCGAAGAGGAATACGTGGTAATGTCGAAGGATGATTTATTGGATTTGAAAAAAGACGGCCATTATATCCTTCCGCACACCCATACCCATTGCGATATATCCAAAATTAAAAATGAAGAAGGTGTGAAAAGGGAATTGATTAAACCTAAGCATATTTTGGAAGAGCTGTTGGGTGAGCCGATCGAAGCGATGGCGTTTCCCGACGGGAGCGAGAAAGTGGTCAGCAGTTATGCCTATGCTCAAATTAAAAAGTTCTACCGCTTTGCTTTTCCAGCCTTAGTGGGTGTAAACCATACCCGCACCAATCCATATTTCTTCCACCGCGATTGTATCCACGCCCATTATCCGCTTTCCTTTGTAAAGAACATATTGGACGGTGTCTATGACCCATATTATTATCTCAAGATGAGGCACCTTAAATCCAAAGTAAAAGCGGAAGTCCTCAAGCAATAAATTAGCTGTCCCCCTTCCCATTACGCCATTTCACAATTGCGGAGATTATCCCCTTGATGGAGTGCGGAGAAGCCTCGACATCGACTGTCAACCCGAATTGGCGGACGGCTTCCGAAGTTATGGGACCTATGGACAGGATATCGGCTTTCGATAATATCATTTTGGCATTATCCATCCCGATTATCTCAACAAAATTCCTTACGGTCGAAGGGCTGGTGAAGGTAATTAAATCCGCTCCATCTTCGAGGAGTTTTTTGCGGATGCCGGGAATAGGTTTTCCGACGATTATCCGATAAACTGTCAAGGTCTCAACGGCAGCCCCGTACCCCTCAAAGATATCTTCAACCGTTGATGGGGCGGTATCGCCCCTTACACGGAGGATTTTGTTTCCCGAAACCCCAAACCGTTTATGGAGTTCTTCAGCCAACTCGGAAGTCAAATATCTTTGAGGGGTAAAATCGGATTTTATAAATTTTTCGGTTAAAGCTCTATCGGTGCCTGCTCCGACTACCGCAATTTTCGCTTTCCGAAATTTCCTTATATCACTTTTACACTCGGCTAAAGCATCGAAGAAATACCGCACCCCATTTGCACTTGTGAAGATTATCCAATCGTATTTTGCGCCGCTGTCGATAACCGATTGAAGCTTCTCATCAGCATAATACTCCGTGGCAATTGTCGGAAACAATATCACCTCTGCTCCCAATTCCCTCAAGTCCGCCGTAAGTTCCTGCGATTGGCCAACAGCACGGGTGATTACAATCCGTCTGCCGAAAAGAAGTTTGTTCTCATACCATTTCAAGTTTTCCCGAAGTTTGACCGTTTCACCGACAACAAATATCGCCGGCGGGGTTATCCCTGCTTTCGATACGACATCGATAATATTACCGAGCGTCCCGACAACCGTTTTCTGAGCGGGGGAGCATCCTCGAGAGATGACAGCTACATCCGTATCGGGAGGCAGTCCTGATTTTATCAATTTACCGACAACATTTTGTAAAGTTTTCACCCCCATATAACCGATTATGGAGGCTGATCTTAGTTTCGCCAAAAGTTCCCAATCGACCTGCCCGATACTTTTAAGGTCAGCTTCGTGGGCGGTTACGAAAACAGTCTGTGTAACCATCCCCCTATGCGTTATTGGAATGCCGGCAAAAGAGGGGACAGCGCTGCCGGCAGTTATTCCGGGGACAATTTCAAAGGGGACCCCATACTGCTTTAGAAACAAGGCTTCCTCCCCCCCGCGTCCGAAGATAAAAGGATCCCCCCCCTTTAAGCGGCAGACTATTTTGCCTTTATTAGCATAATCAACCAACAGCTGATTGATTTCATCCTGTTTGAGCTTATGTTTCCCTGAATGCTTGGAAGCATCGATTAGCTCGGCATCGGAGGGTGTTTGGTAAAGCAATTCCAGAGGAATTAAATGATCATAAATGACAACATCGCATTTCTTTAGGCATTCAAGCCCTTTAACCGTAATCAATCCGACATCTCCGGGGCCGCCACCTATAAGATAAACGATGCCGCTTTTCGTTTCGCTTCGCATTTTTTATCTGCCCAACAATTCATTTGCTTGAGGCAGTATCTTTTTCCCTAATTGTTTCCCCAATTCCTCAGCCTTATCCCTCTTTCCGAAAACGGTTTCCTCCGCTATTCTCTTCCCGCCTGCATCCAATACCCTGCCGATAATCTTCATCCTGCCACCATCGATTTCAGATAAGACAGCAACCGGCAAACCGCACCCGATATCCAATTCCCGTAAAAAGGACCTCTCCGCTTTCAACCGTTGGAAGGTGGTAAGGTGGTTTATTTTTTTCAGAAGTTCGGATATTTCGGAATTATCGCGCAGACACTCCATACAGATTATCCCCTGTCCGGCCGCCGGCAAACACAAATTCTTTGGGATGATACTGTAAGTGCTTTTATCGATATCTATGCGCTCGACGGCCGCCTTCGCCGAAATTATACCGTCATAAGCTCCCGTTTTCAGTTTTTTTATTCGGGTATCCATATTCCCCCGTATATCGGCAAACCGAAGGTCCTGCTTGAGGTGGAGCAGTTGGGATATGCGTCGCGGGGAGCTACTGCCTATCAACGCCCCCTCCCGCAGCATATCCAAAGGACGTCCGTCCCGAGTCAGCAAAACATCCTCTACCGATCCCCTTTCCAAGACGGCGGGGATTTCAAATTTCGCATCGATATCCGAAGGGAGGTCCTTTGCGCTGTGGACAGCGATATCGATGGATTTCTCCAACAAGGCATCTTCGATTGCTTTCGTAAACAGGCCTATTCCGCCGATATCGACGAGGGGGCTGGTTTTATCCTTATCGCCTTTGGTCTTGATAATTACAGTTTCAAACCCTAACTCCGGGAAACCTCCTTTTAGTTTTTCGATAACCCTTTCCGCTTGGATGAGGGCTAACCTGCTTCCCCGAGTTCCGATTCTTATTATATCCCTATTACTTGCCACGATCCATAACCTTCTTCGCTTATCATAATTATATACAGGAAGGAATATAATAAACGATCTCCGTTTCCAATACATTTTTTCATCTTCTTTTTTATCGAAAGTCGGGGGATTTCATCGCTTATAAAGGCGATAATTTATAAAGGGTGGTCCTTAATCTGCCGATAACTTTGTTGATTGCAATTCTTATAACTCATAACAGAGAGGTGAATAATGCTCGGCTCCGCTCTGCCGGATATTTTTATAGATGGTTTATTGGTCCTTGTTTTCGGCATAATATTCCATCTTAAAAGATATTTACGCCCTTCTTCCGCTTGGGAGAAAATTTACATCAGTGCGGGTTTGGTTCTTTTGGGAAGATCCATTAATTTCTGGGATATTATTTCGGGAGGTAATCTACCCTCCTTTATTAACGGGCCAAACAAAGTTGTATTGGAGGGCGCAATCGGATATATCGGCGGGATTATATTTCTATCCGGGGGCTTTTTGGAACTCATTCCGAAAATATCCGAATTGCGGTCCGGGTCAAAATTAAGTGATGGCGTAGGATATTTATATAGGGCTGCCGATTCGGTGATTTATCCCGGTTGCGATCTAAAAAAAGTTTCAAAAACGATATGCGCCTATACCGCCAACAGCTTCAAGCTAAAAGCTCTTTTTATACATCTTGTATCACCGAAAGGCGGGACACTGAAATTCTATAACGGAAAAGCTTTCGATTATAACAACAATTGGTATAAACGGGAATTCCCCATAAAAAATTCGCTTCCCGGAAATGCCCTTACCAAAGGGAGAATAACCCGCTCGGAACCTTTGGAAAGTCTATCTCCAAGAAATATCGATATAATCAACGGCGGAGGATATATCTATAT
Organism: Candidatus Zixiibacteriota bacterium; assembly: GCA_026983835.1. GTDB lineage: Bacteria > Zixibacteria > MSB-5A5 > UM-FILTER-46-8 > UM-FILTER-46-8 > JALSTH01. The sequence continues at coordinate 53,693 of JALSTH010000057.1, forward strand.
CGGGCAACCGATAATTACCGAGAACCGCCACTGGGGAGTTTTGGGGGCTATTATTCCGCCTAATTATGAATATCGGGGTGCGATGGAAAAGTTTATGAAATATCTCTCCGGTAGAATTGGGGCTTGTTTGGATTATGAAAAGGCAAATCGCGAAGTTTCGGTTAAGCAGAGGTATATCAATTTATACCTCTCCACAATGGAGATACTTAATAAATGGCATAAGGAAGATGTCTCTTTGCCCAAAATGGCGGATAAGTTGAGGGAGTACATCGGTTATGAATACCTGTTTTTAGCCCGATTGGATGGCAGGGGGGAAAATATGTGGCGATTCGTCTATTCCGACTCGGGGAAGAGTTTGGTGGATAAAGGGGTTGTTGTGCCACGGGACGGCTTGCTTTTGGGAAGGGTAATACGGAGCAAACGACCCGTAATTTTCGATTTCAATCCCCGAAAGGAGGACGCCAAGTATAACCTCTCCATCCCGCCATCGAATTGTATCGGTGTGCCTCTCTACAAAAGGCGGAAGATGATAGGCGCGATACTGTTGACCGACAGCAACGGGAAAACCTATAATCAAAACCAATTGAATATGCTTCGGTTCATCGCTCCGATAATAGCGGAACACCTTTTCTCCATAACCTTGAGGGAGCAATACTATAAGCGTGAGAAACTGCTGTCTTATTTGGCGGAAAAACCGAAAGCTACTTCCGATGAACGGGAATTCAAGGACTTAATCCGCAAAATAGCCGAGACTTTCACCAAAATAATCCCCATAACATCCTGCAGGGTAATGTTATTGGATGAACAGGAAAAGGAATTTTTTACCGTCGGTTTATACCAGACCCGCGACTTGGATTGGGATAAGGAATCCCTGAATATAATCCCTGCGGAATCCGCTCAATTCCATTTAATGGCTCTGAAAAACAATCACCCGATAGTAGTCGACTTCAATAACCAGCGTTTGACAATGAAGGAAAAAGAAAAGCGGCTGCTCTATTATACGGGGATATCCGGTGCGGTGCTAATTCCTATCATCGGAAGTGAGCAAAAATTGGGGATTATCTCCTTGGGGGAGATGAGGAACACAAACCGCCAATCGATAGGAGCGGAGGATATCAATTTTGCCGCCGCAGTCGGTATGAGACTTGGTTTGATCCTGCAGGGTATTAAGCTTCGCAAAAAAATTAGAAGACTCCGCATAAAAGAATTAACGAGTTTCAATTTTAATAACAGCACGCATCGTTTGAAGGGAAACGCGAATTGGAGAAATGATATTATGAACGCCTTGTCAAGTATAATGGGAAGCGTCGAACTTATCAATAATACGGAGGATAAACCCGTTAACCCCCGTCTGAAAAGGTATCTCGAGATTATCCAACACAACAGCGAGAAAATTTATTCCCTGACAAACGGGGCGGGAAAAGAGACACATTTATCGGGAAACAAAAGCAGGGAAATCCCGCAACCGAAAAAACAATAAGGAATCAGGGACAAAATGGATTTTAAAGATTTCAGCAAAATAAACATAAAATATATCCTAATCGGTATTGCGGGTTTAATAATCCCATCGCTTTTCATCTTTCTCCCCCTTAACCGTATGCAGACCGATTTGCACAAAACCGAAGATGAAGCGTTAAGGCGGTCCGTATCCCCAATAACTGCGGAGATTAGGCATTCGGTGGAAGGATTAAAAGATGCTGCTACAAATATGATTTCCTCCAAATCCTTTCACCGAGCCTTATTGAAAAGGAATACAAGCTGGCTGTCGGTGAATCTAAGCCCCAAAAAGAGGGATTACAGAAGTTATGACGGTATCTCGATTATCGCCAAAAACGGTAAAAGTTTATTCTCCGCCGGTGTTCTTCCCCCAAAAAAGTTGATGCGAATAAATCCCGTTAAGCGAAAACAAAAATTGCTTCCTTATCCATCCATCTCAGATGAATTTACAATAGATTACATAAACGACACCCCTTTGCTCGTTATTGAAGAAACGGTCCCTTCACAAAAATCGGGCGGGATAGATGGGGTTATCAGGTTAACTAAAAGCTTGGATGCGGATTATTTTCAATCGCTGGGTCAAATAGTCGGAGCGCGTATTGAACTCCTGCCGGAAAGCGAAATACCCAAAATAAATTGGGCGGAATACAAAAATCTAAATGATACCGATACCGATGTGGAATATTTTTATAAACCCCGCAATAAAGGGGAAGGTGAATTTGTAATTAATTTTCATAATAATGTTCAAAAGAATAAGGGGATGAACATAAGGGTGTTTATGGATCTTGGCCCCTTGGCAAATCTCTCTACCCCTTATCCCTTTATTCGATCGTTTCTCCTTCCGATGATATTGCTCGGATATTTATTGTTAATGTATTACCTGCTCAAAATGAGGCTTGAGGAATCTCCCGCGAACCTTCAAGTCAAAGATCATAACTCGGGAAGCAACAAAGACGAAAAAACTATCGAAGGGAGAACAGCAGCATTAACAAGAGATCAAGAACGATTGCTGACATATGACAATTCAAATACTACATTAAAAGAGACTTTAATAAGGATAGCTTCCTATGAGAATTTCGGGGAAATGATGTTGGAGGTTCTCCGATATCTTAGTCCTTATGGTTTTTCCGATTCGGGGATAATCGTGCGGAGAATCGAAAATGAAATGGGGTTATCCCTTGAAGAGATTGAAACTTTCGGTTTCGATAATCGCCCGAAGTGGGTGGATTATCTCTCGACGAATCGCTCAACGGATTATTTCCGAAATCTAAAAGCCAAGAGAGGGGAAACCTCTTCAATGAGATTGACTTCTGTTGATGAGATAATCACATTGAGGGTATTTATACTTGGCAAATTCGAGGGATATACATATTATCTGATCAGCAATTTTAATAAGGATGCCGAGCCATTAAATGATGATTATCATAACCTATTCCCCCTAACGGAAATAATCCTTCCTCGAATAGCCGCTTTTAGCCGAATATCGGGCTATGAGAGGTCGCTTGAGAGTCATAAAGTAGCTCAAAAATTATCCTTTACTTTGATTAAGGGCGAAACAGTCGCAGAAATCACGCAGAATTTCCTGCCGGGGATTTGCGATGTCTTTGGGTTCAACGGCTGTGGATTTTATATCCCCAACTCCCAAAGCGGAGAGTTGATTTGCAGAGGATATTTCGGTCCCTATGAAAGAAATCGGCAGTATATCGAAGCGCGGGACAAAACAATGGTAAACGAAGCCGTAAAATCCAAGGATATAGTGGAAAGCGACACTCGGGATGGTAAATATATAAAAACAGCGGTGCCTGTGCTAGATGATAATCAGGTCTCCGCGGTTTTCCTCATATCGCACGGAGATCCCCTGAAAGATAAGCAGGATAGATTTGTATTGGATTATTTATTCCACCAATTCACGCGCCTAACAAAACTCCTTTCCGGTATCGAAAGCGACAGGCTGGAATTGGAAATCAAGCTCGATTCCCTGAAAGAGTTATTGCAGATCTTCGACATAGCGGACAACATCTCGCAGGATTTATCCCGAACATCCGATTTTTACGAAATGCTGAGGTCGTTGAGCGTAAATTTGAAAGAAGCCCTCAACCTTTCAGGGCTTTATTGGATTACTTATGAGGAGAATAACTCAAAGAAGAAACTGAAAGTCAATTATTATGATGAAAAGCTACAATTGAAACAGTTGGATGAGGATGCGGGGAAAGATATCCTACCCGGACGGTCGCTTGATAATTATGGCTTCTTTGAATATTTCAGCGGTGCGCACCAATCCC
>JALSTH010000058.1 GCA_026983835.1 Candidatus Zixiibacteriota bacterium
CAATTACTCCGGCGAGGATTTCGGCGACCAATTAATCGAAGTTGCTTTGGGAAATGGAACCGGGTTGAACTGGATGCCGTATGATGATGGTTTAGCCACCGCCGGTGAAGACTGGGGAATGTTCGGCACCGATTTCGGGGATATTGATCTGGACGGCGATCTCGATTTAGTCAGCGCTTCCTTCGGTGGAGGGAACGCATTCCAAGTCTATCGTAATAACGGTGATGGAACTTGGACTCATATCTATGGATATCTTGGCGGAAATTCTAACGAGTATGTGGAATTCGGTGACTTAAACCGTGACGGTTATCTCGATATCGCTGCCACTACAAGCGATTCGGCTATATTCATTGGGGATGGGACGGGGAATTTCACCGCTGTAATAGGCGGTGGTATCACTCCGCCGGGAAACTATGGATATAATGATATCGCTTTAGGTGATATCGATAACGATGGAGCCGACGAGTTGGCAATTGTAAATTTATCGAGCGGAACCGTTGGGGTATGGAAACTGAATCAGAATGGGCAAACCTGGACTAATCTAACGCACGGTATAGATGTTTATACCGATGTGCAAATGGTCGATATCGCCGATATGAACGGTGATGGTAATCTCGATATAGTCATTTACGGAAACGGTATGGTAGGTATATTCGCCGGCGATGGAGGAAATTCTTGGACGCTTATCAGCGGATTTACAACCCCCGATCCGGGCAATGCGGAAGCTTTCAGGGCTGGCGCCGATTTCGATCATAACGGCTTCGGCGATATTGCAATCGTTAATGAAGAAGGTGGATTCTGGAATTCTCGGAATCATTGCCGCGCTTATAAGGAAATCTCAATTCCCCAATCACTCTCAATTATACCGGAATACCCGCACGGCAACGAAGTCCTACGCGGTGGAGCGGCGGGATGGATCGAGTGGTTATCGGCGGTTCTACCAAATGGGGATACATCCTCGGTGGATATCGAATTCTCGGCATCCGGTCCGGATGGACCTTATCAAACGATAGCCTCCAATCTCCCCAATAACGGCAAATATCAATTAATCTGGCCTAATGGGATAAATTCGACTGACTGCTATTTTCGTTTAACCGTACATCAGGGGTTAGATGAGGTATCCGCCATCACACCCCATCCTTTTGAGCTTATTTCATCCTTCACAGCGACGGTATCGATCGAGATGATACCCGATAATCCGCCGGTTGTAGTTTCCCCGGGCGGATCATTTACCTATACCGGGATATTGACCAACAACACGGACAGCGCTCAAACGGTGGATGTCTGGGTAATGATAGATGTTACAGATTCTTTCCTCTTCGGTCCCGTGAAGTATTATCCCGATATTACCCTCACCCCAAATGAAACCATCACCATATACGGAATCACCCAATATGTGCCGACTTATGCTCCCATAGGCGATTATATTTATATTGCTTATTGCGGAGATTATCCCGATAACCCGATAGATCTCACTTCTTTCGAATTTACCGTCGAGCCCCCTATTTGCTCAAATACCGAGGATAACGGATGGCTTTTGAAGGGATGGTTTGACGATACCGCCAATAATACCCAACTCCCATCAGAAACCGAGTTGCTGACTAATTATCCAAACCCGTTTAATGCGACGACGACGATTAATTATATGCTCTCCGAAAGCGATAATGTGAAACTGGAAATTTACAATTTACAGGGGAAAAAGGTGGCAACTATCTTCGATGGGTATCAATCGGCGGGATACAAATCGGTTAGATGGAATGGTTCTAATTTTTCGTCCGGTGTTTATTTTTATCGGTTATCGACTTCAACCTATTCGAGAACAAGAAGGATGACCCTACTGAAATAGCAGAAAAAGGAATCGGGTTTCAATCTGTAAAACGATTTGAAACCCGATTTCATTTTATCGCTCCCACGAAAGCGAGAGCCCGCTCAAACATAATAGAAAACTGGATTTGTATCTTATCTGCAATGGCACGCATCGCAGTTGCCCCAGAATCCTATTTCAGCAAAGTCATCCGTTTCGTGAAGACCGTATTACCTGCCGTGAGTTTATAGAAATAAATCCCGCCGGGATAACCCTTTGCATCCCAAATAACCCCGTGCCTACCAGCTTGTTGATAACTATCGATCAAGGTGGTTATCCTCTGACCCAAAAGATTATAGATTTCCAATTTTACATTCTGCTTTTTCGTTAGGTTATATTCGATAGTGGTGGAAGAATTAAAAGGGTTCGGGTAATTATTTACGGAATTATATTCGATAGGAATTTCATTATCATCAGACACATCGTCCAACCCGCTTTCCACTTTTACCAACCACACATCTAAAGAGGCATCTCCGGAAAAAACAAGCGAACCATCTGCCGCTTGCAGTACCGAAGTTCCATATTCATTCGCGCCGTTATCGCCTCCATAGTTTTGAGTCCAGACAGTATCACCATCGGCATCGGTTTTGACCAAATAAACATCGTTGCCTCCCCCGAAGGAAGCAGTACCGCCAATAAGGGCATACCCCCCATCATTGGTCTGTTTAACGGAAAGGGCCATATCATCTCCGCTGCCACCGTATTCTCGTGTCCAGACCGTATCACCATCGGCATCGGTTTTTATTAAGTAGAAATCAAAACCACCTTCTCCAAAAGAGTTGGTGGAAGCCGCTATTATATAGCCTCCATCATAAGTTCTCTCCACCCAACTCCCCTCATCGACTTCGCTTCCACCATAAGTCTTTGTCCAGAGCGTATCGCCATTGTTATCGGTTTTAATCAAATAAACATCGTATTTCCCCGCACCGGGATCGGTAAAGCCAACGATAATATATCCGCCGTCATCGGTCTGTTGAAGGAAATATCCCTGATCTAAGTTTACGCCTCCATAAGTTTTAGTCCAAATAGTATCGCCGTTGGCATCAGTCTTGATAAGGTAAACATCCCAATCTCCCGCACCGAAAGATTGGGTACTTCCAAGGGCGATATATCCCCCATCGTCGGTTTGCTGAACGGAAGACAACCAATCACCACCGGTACTATCGCCATACATATGACTCCAAAGCGTATCGCCGTTGGCATCGGTCTTGATTAAATATCCATCGTGACTCCCGGGAACCCCGTTATAACCATAATACCCGGCGACGATAAACCCGCTATCGTTAGTTTGTTGCACATAAAATGCTTCATCATAGTCCGAGCCTCCATAGGTTTTGCTCCACATAGTATCGCCTTCTGCATCGGTTTTTATCAAATAGATATCGCTTCCCCCCGAGCCGAAGGAGTAAGTATAACCGACTACAATATAACCGCCGTCATTAGTTCGTTGAACACACTCTCCATGATCCGAGGAACAACCGCCGTATGTATGACTCCAGATTATATCACCGGGGTTTGCATACGCGGCAATAGAGGACATAAAAACAATAAAGAACGCTATTGTCGTTATCCTACGCATAGTCAAACCTCTTTTCGTAAATAATTCTTAAAACCTCCTAACTTCTCGATGGGTAATTTAACGAATATAACAATATTAATGAAGTCTTTTTTTCTGTTGCTTAGTAAATTATATAATAATTTTCGCGCTATCGCCATCGAAAGTTATCTTGTAGCGATTATGAAATGACATTATTATATTATTACCGTCAAACATAATCAAATTTTTAAGTTAAGCAGGATTTTAATTCCTATCAATATCAAAATAAAACCACCGAAAGCTTCACTCCTTTTGCCAACCAGTTTGCTAATCCGTTTCCCAAGAATCATTCCCGTTAAAGTCATTAAGGCCGCAGCAATACCGACTGTGATACCGATGACAAATAGTCTCTCCGCAACAAGAGATATGCTAAATCCGGCTCCTAATGCGTCTATACTCGTGGCGAAGGAAAGAAAAATCAACGACCACCCCTTACTGCGATCCGTCAGGTTTTCTGGGGCGTTTCCGCCCCCAAAGGACTCTGTTATCATCCTTATCCCAATCAACAATAGAATTATAAAGGCTACTACATTATTGTATGGCCCAATATATTTCAATGAATAGTTGCCAACTCCCCATCCTATAATAAGCATAAAGAATTGGAATAAGCCAAAATGAAAGCTCAAACGGAATATCTGCCGATAACCGAAGGATATCGCCCCAACCGCAATCCCAACGGAAAAAGCGTCCAATCCCAAACTAAAAGCAAGCAAAAGAATCTCAATCCAACTCAACCTTGGTCCTTTTATTTTTTATAACAGCCTAAGGATTATATCTTCAATGCAATCGTTATAAATTCAGGATTTATTGTAAAAAACAATAAAAAAATAAAATAAAGCTTGACAGGGATGTTTATATGGTTATATTGCCAAATAACCATTTTATTATTGGAAATGTTAATGGACAAAGATTTATTAGCAAAGTTCAAAGCCCAAGCTAAAATAGCCAAAGCGCTGGCTCACCCTACGCGCCTTTTTATTGTGGACGAGCTGTCCCGAAATGAAAGATGTGTTTGTGAATTAACCGAGATGATCGGCGCAGACGCCTCGACCGTTTCCAAACATTTGTCAGTATTAAGGAACGCGGGGATAGTTAATTATGAAAAACGGGGATTATCGGTTTATTACCGATTACGATTCCGTTGTGTGCTGAACTTTTTCGGTTGCATAGAAACAGTTATTAAGCTTGATGCCAAAGAAAGGATATCAATCATAGGAAAAGAGAAATAATTTTTTGGCATATATATGGTATTATGACCATATAGCCATATAGTTATACCGTAATAGGAATTTCAAATGAATTGGAAAAGCGAAAAAAAACCTTTTTTTTGGATAATCTCCATTTTCCTCACAATCTACTTTTTTCCTGTAGGGAATAAAAGGGTTGATAATGCTATCTTTGAAGGGTTTTATTTGCTCAAATGGTACGCGCGGGAGCACATCCTTGTTTGCTTAATTCCCGCTTTCTTTATCGCTGGCGCCATTGCGGTATTTATCAGTAAAGAATCCGTGATGAAATATCTGGGGGTCGGCGCCAAAAAAATTGTCGCTTATGGAGTTGCTTCTGTTTCCGGGACAATTCTTGCTGTTTGTTCTTGTACCGTTTTGCCCCTTTTTACGGGGATATATGAAATGGGAGCCGGATTGGGACCAGCGACGGCATTTCTATATTCCGGTCCGGCTATCAATGTCTTGGCGATTATCCTAACTGCTCGCGTTTTGGGGTTCCAATTGGGAATTGCCCGTGCTGTTGGAGCCATAACTTTTAGCGTGATAATAGGCGTTATAATGCATCTGCTTTTCCGTAAAGAGGAGAGTAAAAGGTCCGATGTGTCTATGGTTGTTCCTGAACAAAGAGCTAAAAGGTCCTTATGGGGCGATGCCGTTTATTTTGCGGCAATGGTTGGGATATTGATCTTCGCCAATTGGGGGAAACCTGATGATCCCGGTAGTTTGTGGTATTGGATATACTCGAATAAATGGCTGATAACCGGCATTATGGAGATAATGTTTGCGATAATTTTAGTATTGTGGATGAAAATAGGTTGGTGGAAAGTAATGATCGTCTGCGGAGCAACGCTTATATTTGCTTTGCTGATTCCTTCCGAGCCTCTGATACCGTTTGCCGTTGCCGTTGTTGGCCTCTCGATCATAACAGCTCTCGGCAGGGGTGAAATCTCCGAATGGTTCGAGCAAACATGGGGGTTTACAAAACTGATACTACCTTTGTTGTTTGTGGGGGTTTTCGTGGCCGGTATTTTATTTGGCAGGCCTGGAGATGAGGGCTTGATTCCGTCAGCGTGGATTAGCAGAGCGGTTGGCGGTAATTCTTTGGGAGCCAATTTGTTCGCTTCGGTGTCTGGCGCATTTATGTATTTCGCCACCCTGACGGAGGTTCCGATTTTGCAGGGGTTATTGGGTAATGGGATGGGTAAGGGTCCCGCATTGGCGTTGCTCCTTGCCGGGCCTGCGTTATCGTTACCCAATATGCTTGTAATTCGTACCATAATGGGAAATAAGAAAACAATCGCTTTTATCTCGTTGGTAGTCGTAATGGCGACAATCGCCGGAATGATTTTCGGAGCTTTTGTAGGCAATTAATAGAATAGAATAGAATATGAAAAAGCTTTATTTTATGGAGAATCGATAATGGAAGGAAAATCGAAAAGCATCAACTGGGAGATCTATTTTTGGATTAGTTTATTGGGTATAATCGTTATAACCATTTTGGCGATAATACTTCGGATTTGGGTGCTTGCGGCTATACCAATAGGCTTTCTTTTCGGCTTTTTCCTGCAAAAAGGCGATCTGTGTGGTTCTTCGGCTATGAGCGAAATAATAATGTTCAATGATAAACGAAAAGCTTTTGGGTTGTGGATGGTTATTGTCACCGCTATGGCCGGTATAGCTCTTATCAATTCTTTGGGTTGGGTAAATCTAAATCCCAAACCTCTCACTTACCTGAACTACATAATCGGGGGAATTGTTTTCGGTATTGGAATCGTTTTAGCCGGTGGTTGTGTAAGCGGATGTCTATACAAAGCGGCAACCGGGAATTTGAATTCCATAGTAGCAGTGTCCACCATCCCGATCGGGATAATGATGGTTGAATACGGTCCCTTGCGCTCCCTCCACTCGGCTTCAAAAAAATATATTGTAAAAATGTCCGATGGTGGAGTTGTAAGCCTCCCATCCCTATTGGGATTATCTTATTGGCTTTTGGCTTTATTCTTTATAGTGGTGACCGTTTTATTCGTTTTATTCCACAGACATAGGAATAAATCCAAATCTAAATTATCCGCTACGGACGAATCATTGCTACGAAGGATTATGCTTAGGCAGTGGAAACCGTGGGTTGCGGGGTTAGCGATAGGATTGTTGATGATACCGGGCTATTTGTCATCGGCAGCCAGCGGAAGAAATTATCCGTTGGGAGTAACACACGGCGTGATGGATACCGAGTTAATACTGATTGATAGCGGTTTTAATCATATCTATAAGACAAGTGCACCAATAGTCATAACTAAGCAAGATAATAAACCCCCCTCTGCTGTTTCAAACCGGAAAGGATTAATTCCACAAAATCCAAAGAAGAAAATAGTTTGGTGGTTGGTTGTGTTGGTAGTCAGTCTCGTTATCGGTTCTATGGTTTCCGCAAAAATGTCGGGTCGTTTCAAGCTCTTACCGAAATCCCCGGATGAAATAATCATAGCCCTTTTGGGAGGGATTTTGGTGGGAATCGGAGCCGCTTGGGCTACGGGTTGTGTCGTCGGCAATATTATGTCCGGTTGGGCTCTGATGAGTGTTGGGAATATACTCTTTGGCGTAGTGGTTTTACTCACTAATTGGCTCACAACTTATATTTATATGATGGGTGGTAAAATCTCTTTGGGAAAACGATAGTTTGTTTTTTTGAAAGGTGGACAATTATGCGAGAAATACAAATTTTGGGAACCGGCTGCCCCAAATGCGAGGAACTCTTGCAAAGGACTGAACAAGCCGTTAAGCAATTGGGAATCGAATATAAATTGGAGAAGGTCGAAGATATTAGGGAAATTATTAAATATGGCGTGGTGATGACACCAGCTTTGGTGGTGAACGGCGTTGTCAGGGTTGTCGGGAAAGTACCTTCTTTAGAAGAGCTTAAGAAAATGATTTGGAAGAGTTAAGAGGATTCTATAAAAAACATAGAATATGGTCGGCAGTGAAAAAAGTTTTGCGGGAAAGAAGGCAAAATACCGCCTGTCTCGACAGGCAGAAACATTCCCGCTTTGAAAAAACAATAAAACAATAATGGAGGAATCGAAATGAACGATCTAAACGAACTTTTGGAAATCGGCTTTAAATTTCACGGACACCGCTGTCCGGCAATGCCGTTGGGATTACGGGCAGGTTTGGCGGCAATGAGAGCCTTAGGCGTAAAGCGTTCGCAAGCCCATGAACTTCACCTCATATCGGAAACAGGTAAAGCCCATGCCGGCGGATGCTTCCTGGATGGCTTAATGACCGCTACCGGATGCACTTATGGCAAATCAAATATCGAGAAAACTTACTACAATAAATTCGCCTTCACCCTAATTGACACGGAGAATAAAAAATCGGTTCGGGTGCATTTAAAACCGGATTTTGCGGAAACAATGCTCCAATCACCGTTCGTAAAACTTCGCCGTCAGGGGAAGAAACCGCAGGAAGTGCCTCCTGATGTCTTGGCTCCGCTTTTGGATAATGTTCTGAATATGCCCGAGAATAATTTCCTCGAAATAGGCCCTGTCGTCGATTATGACTTCAAAAAGAAGCCATCTGTTTTCGATGCCGCCCCATGCGATAATTGCGGAGAGACAACTTTTGTAGATAAACTGACATCGAAGGATGGGAAGCTCCTTTGTCCGTCTTGTTTGTAGTATTATTTATTATGGCGTTAAGGGCTTACCCGCTTGGGCGGGTAAGCCTCCCGATTGATTGTGAATCTTTGTATCTCAATGAGGTTGCCCTATGTTGTATCGAAAAGTAAGATCTCTTGTTTTTATTTTTTTCGTTCTACTGTTTTTTGTTGAAATAAGCCCTGTGAAATCGGGAGCGCTATTATCCACAAAAAATAAATCCAATTCGGAGAGCATCGCCGGAACATCCGGGGAAAAGCCCGACAATACAACTCCTCAACATATAGTTATCGCTTATTATTTTCATACTACTTGGGAATGTTCATCCTGCAAGAAGATAAAAGCTTATTCCCAGGAAGCTATAAAAACGGGATTTGCGGATGAGTTGAAATCCGGCAAACTACAATTTAAATCAATTAATATCGATAAATCGGAGAATAAGCATTACATAAAGGATTACAAGCTATTTACCAAATCATTGGTCATTTCCGATATTCGTGATGGAAAAGAAGTGAAGTGGGAAAATCTGATAAAGGTATGGCAATTATTGAAAAATAAGGAGAAATTCATAGAATATGTACAAAGTGGAATACGCCGTTACCTTGAGGGAAACTGATGGAATCGTATCCTCTGGCAATTATATCATCCTGTTGGTTGGGTATATTGACCTCTATTAGCCCTTGCCCGCTGGCTACAAATATCGCTGCGATTTCGTATATAGGCAAGAGGGTGGAAAAGACCCGTTATGCCTTGTATTCAGGGCTTCTTTATGTAATTGGAAGGATGCTTACTTATTTAGTTTTGGGTTTCATCATAGTTTATTTGTCTTTGTCCATCCCCGAGATATCCTATTTCTTGCAGGAAAATATAAATCTGTATCTGGGACCTATTCTGATATTCGTCGGTTTGGCTCTGTTGGATTTATATAAAATAAAAATACCGGGATTGGGGATGAACGGTAAACTCCAAAATCGCATCGATAGCCTCGGAATATGGGGAGCCTCTCTTTTGGGAATGATTTTCGCCCTTTCATTTTGTCCCGTATCGGCGGCTCTGTTTTTCGGAAGCCTCATACCGCTTTCCCTCAAATATCATTCAACATTTGTTTTGCCATCGGTATATGGTATTGGGACAGGACTCCCCGTGATTGTTTTTGCTTTGGTGATAGCCTTAAGTATGCAACTTGTCGGCAAATTTTTCAACGCTGTTAGTAAAATCGAGATTTGGATGAGGCGAATAACGGCTGTTATCTTCATCGGCGTGGGAATTTATTATGTGCTGATTCATATTTTCAAATTACCAATTTGATGGATGGAAAGGGAAAATCGTTGGATAAGAAAGATTCGAATATAAATGATACATTATTCTTCGGTGAATTGGACAAATCGTTTCAAGGTAATTTTGCTTCGGGGATTATCGAAGTTCTCAAGCCGTACTTTTCGTCGCGCTCATTGAGGAAAGGGGAAATACTATGGAGGAAAGATGAAAAAGCCGATTTGATGGTTGTGTTGATTTCCGGGAAAATTAAAATATACAAGCTACTCTCATCAGGTAAGGAAATAACTATTTATATATTCGGATCGGGGACCGTATTCGGATTTATGCCATTTTTCGATGGAGGGACATACCCGGCGTATGCCCAGTCGATAGAAGGTTGTGAAATACTGGTTATTACCAAAACCGAACTCCCGAAAATAATTCAAAGTAATCCGAGAGTAGCTTTATTCTTAATAAAATATCTATCCGAGAGATTAAGAGAGGCATTGAATAAAATAGAAACCTTGTCAAGCAAAGGTTCTCTGTCCAAGGTGGCGGCATCTTTATATTCCCTTGCGTCGCAATTAGATGGAAGTGGTGGCTTCCACATAATCTCTTTACCGATTATGGCAGCCGAGTATGCTTCTTTTTTAGGTATGTCTCCGGAGACTTTTTCGAGAGGTATATCTGCTTTGGAGGCGCAAAGTGTGATACACCGTTTGAAACCGAACAAGTTTCAGGTGTTGAACCTTGGCAGGTTAAAGGAATTGGGGGGAAATAATTCATAAAAAATGAAGGTGCTTGATAACGGTCAATGTTTATCAAATTCCAATTCGTTTAATAATAAACTTTTATCTTTTGTGTTATAATGTCAATAGCGCTAATCGAAAGGAGTAAAATATGATAGACCCAAAGAATTATTTTGAAGCTGGATTGATCTTGCATGGCCACAAATGTCCTGCTATGCCGATGGGATTGCGGGCTGGCGCGGCCGCGATGAATAAGCTCGGGGTCGAGCGATCGAAGGACAGCCAGCTGTTGGCTCTTTTGGAATTGGGCGAAGACCATTACGCCACCTGTTTCGCCGATGGAATTCAGGCTATAACCGGTTGCACTTTTGGAAAGGGTAATATAAAAAAGCTACATTATGGGAAGTGGGGTATGACACTTATCGATACCCAAAGCGGTAAAGCTGTTAGAGTATGCCCAAAAGCAGATGCGATGTTGTCAAATAAGAAAACGGAATTCTTCTCAAAATATCGTAAAAAAGGCATCCCGGCATCTGAGGTTCCTGAGGATGTTGTAAATCCGCTAATAGAGAGAATTATGAACTCCCCGGAAGAAATGATACTGAATATGGGAGAGATATTCGATTATGCGGTTCCCAAAAAGTTGCACTCTTTCTCCGGCTTTGTTTGTGATCATTGCGGAGAAATGGTTGTTGAAAGTTATGGGAGGCCAATGCAGGATGAGAAAGTATGCTTGCCATGTTATGAAAAAGCTACACGGAAGTAAATGGATTAAGGCACCAATTAAAGGAGATAGCTATGGGCATTGAATTAGCGGCGGGGGCCATCACCCTTGTTTTCACCGCACTTTTGACTATTGCTGGTGTTGGTGCCGCCTTCATTCTTATCCCGGTTTTTATAGCTTTGGGCGTGGATATACATATAGCGATGGCTACTGCCCTTCTGCTCAACTCCATTGCTATGATATTTGCGTCTTATAGGTTTATCAGGAAAAAATTGGTCCTATTCGATGTTGCGGTGCCGATATTGATTGTCGCTACCGCATTGTC
Source organism: Candidatus Zixiibacteriota bacterium (assembly GCA_026983835.1). Lineage (GTDB taxonomy): Bacteria > Zixibacteria > MSB-5A5 > UM-FILTER-46-8 > UM-FILTER-46-8 > JALSTH01. Next base: position 11,396 of record JALSTH010000058.1, read on the forward strand.
CCCTCTGGGGGCTTATGTCAGTCAAGTATTAAATCGGACCATACTTCTATGGTTGTTTGTGGGATTTTTGCTCTTTGCCGCCGGGATGATGTTATTCTATGAATCCAAACAGCATACCTTTCAGGCCTCGGGGATGAAACGATTAGTTTCCGGTTTGGGAGTTGGGGCATTCGCCGGATTTCTGGGAGGACTTTTGGGTGTCGGTGGTGGAAATTTTATTGTCCCGGTTTTAGTTTGGTTGGGATATAACCCCAAAAACGCTTCGGCAACTACATCGTTCATCGTCATCTTTTCGTCGTTTTCCGGTTTCTTGGGGCACGCAACAGTGGGACATCTGGATATAAAATTGTTATCTTTTACTGCCATCGGTTCCGCCGGAGGGGCATTGATTGGGGCTTGGTTAATGACCGAGAAACTGAAACGCCGACAGGTTAAATTCATAATTGGAATAGTTTTGTTAGGAATAGCGGTCAAAATGCTTTGGGGACTTCTGGCGGCATAGAATATCGAGACAAACAGGTGATATAAATGAGACATCGTTTGGAATTCCTGATTGTAATTGTTGCCTTGATAACCATTTGTTTTACAAATAGTTCTGCAGAGACAAGGATCTACAGTCAGATTTTGCTAAAAACTTCCGGAACAACTTCTGACACCAAACCTACATTTTCCCTCTTTCTAAGACAGGAAAATCGTTTTCGCAAAAGCGGTTTAGTTTTGAATAAAGTATTTATCGGTGGGGTTTACGGCTTTTCAAAGATATTCTCCTTTCGGGGTTACTATGCCTTTAAGGATTTACTTTATAAAGGGCATTTTACAAAAAATATGCTTGTTGGGGATATAATTGCCAAATACCGATGGGGAAGATATTCATTTCTGGATAAAAACGGTAATGAATGGCATATCACCGACAAGTTTTATCGCTATCGGAATTATTTTCAGATTAGCTGTTTAACCCCTTTGAACCGATTGAAACTATGGACTGCTGATGAGATTCGGTTTGATTCCGACCAAAAGAGGATTAATATGAACGATGTTCGTTTGGGGTTATGCTTTACGATAAGAAAGAACCTGACATTCAGCCCGTTTTTCGATTTAGAGAGCAAACGCCGTAATAAGCAACAATGGGAGGATACCCCGTTTTTGGGATTGTTTGTCTCGTCTTCTTTTTAATGCTGTGGAAATTATCGGAGTTTAAGGCTGTCAAGTTTTTGGCGAACTTGCTGAATAGCGATCTCATAAATGGGGGAAGCGAGTTTAATGAATTTGGCGTAATTCTCTTTTGCTGATTTGAAGTCGCGAAGCTTTTCGCATATTTGAGCTAAATGATAATAGCTTTCCGCTTTCCCGGGTTCTATCGAAATCGTATGCTCAAACAACCTCTTTGCCGATTTTAAGTTGCCAGCCAAGTAATAGGCGTTTGCCAAATTGTAATTCAGCTTGTAATTGTCTGGCGACTGCTTCAGCGCTCGCTTAAAAATATCTATAGCCTTTGCAAATTCGCCGATTTTACAGTAATCAACCCCCATATTTATCAGTGCGTCACTATCGGTGCCGTCCAATTGATACGCCCTATAATAACACTCGATTGCTTTTTTATATAAGGTCCTGTCATCATAACTAATCCCCAAATTGTAATATGCGGTTGCGGAGGTGCTATCCAATCGTATCGCTTCCTCATAATGCACTGCGGAGGATTCGGGCAGAGCCATAGCATCATAAATAGTCCCTATCGACAGATGTGCCTCCGCCAGAATTTTCAGCTGTTTGTCCTTTTTTATGCAAAGAGAATACTCCCTTATCGCCTCGGGAAAATCGTTCAGCATCTCATAAGCATACCCGAAATAATAATGGAGGTTCTCAAGCTCCGGATTGAATTCCCGGGCGAAATAAAGCTCCGATAAAGCTGACGGATATTCCCCTATGGATATAAATAATTTTCCCAATTCAAAATAACATTCCGCGCAATCCGCTTTGGTGCGTATCGCTTCCCGATATAGACTTTCTTGAATAGAAGGCTCATAAAACCTTGACGCTTTCTTCATATAGATCTTACTGCTGTCAATACCATCCCCAAAGGTAATGCCCCCGCAAATTACAGCCACGGATAATGATATTACTATTATGAATGATAATTTTAACTTTGTTTCCATAATCCCTTTATCGGAAGGTCTCGAATTTGCTTAAAGATGAAAATCA
>JALSTH010000059.1 GCA_026983835.1 Candidatus Zixiibacteriota bacterium
TCCTGTTTTACAAAGGGGATATCTCCCTAACGCAGGGTAATTCAATTGCCATTGTAGGGAGCCGTAAAGCTACCGCTTATGGCAGATCGATGGCGGAGAAAATCAGTTCCGAATTGGTAAGAGCCGGGATAATTATAGTTTCCGGTTTCGCCCGGGGTATAGATTCAATATCCCATAGATCAGCTCTGGAGCATAATGGTGGTACAATTGCGGTTATGGGGTGTGGGTTGGATATTGTATATCCTCCCGAAAATAAAAACCTCTTCGGCGAAATTGTAAATCGCGGCTGTGCTCTTTCGGAATTTCTGCCCGGGGTTCCTCCCGAAGGCAGGAATTTCCCGAAGCGGAACCGTCTTATCAGCGGGTTATCTTTGGGGGTGGTGATAATTGAAGCCGGGATAAAAAGCGGGGCGCTTTTGACCGCCAGCCACGCCCTCGAACAGGGTAAAGATGTATTTGCCGTTCCGGGACCTGCGAACTCCGCATCCAGTGAGGGAGCGAATTTCCTGATTAAGTCGGGGGCTAAATTGACAACATCGGCTGATGATATCCTTGAGGAATTAAAATTACAATTTAAGACTCCTCTTTTTTCCCAATCGGAAAAACGAACTATGGAAGGATTAAATGATACACAGAAATTAATTTATGAGGCATTGGGTGGTGAAGGGTTGAATATCGATAAATTAGCGCTTAAGGTGGGTTTGGAAATCCCCGCTTTGCTCAATTGTCTTTTGGAGATGGAGTTATCGGGGTATGTCCGTTCTATGCCGGGGAAGAGGTATGCGCGATCATAAAAATAAGAAGATTGACAATTGTTTCTATTCGATTATGGACGGAACGCCAGTGGGTGATATTATTTTGTTTGGCTCCGCCAATGGATTATGCCGATTAGAAATGGCTGTAAAATCGTTCGATAAAGCCATCGATAATTTCGCCCGTCAAGGGAATTTCCCTGTAAAATCGACCAAGGATGAATTAAGGGACATCGTTCGGCAGCTCAACGAGTATTTCCTGAAGAAACGAAAGTCGTTTAGCGTCAAACTCGACCTTACGGAAGTAACCCCGTTTCGCAGGCGGGTTTACGATATCCTACCGAAAGAAGCGGCCTATGGTGACACCATATCTTATGGCGGATTAGCTCTAAAGTTGGGGGGATTGAAATACAGCCGTGCCGTAGGCTCCGCAATGGCGAATAATCCGATACCGATTATTATCCCCTGCCATCGGGTATTGAAATCCGATAGGAGTTTGGGGGGGTTCGGCGGCGGGCTGGATTTGAAAGTTAAGTTATTGGAAATCGAGGGAACGGAAATTTCCCAGAGTAATCGAAAATAATAACACTCGGGTTTTAATTTTAGTAGTTTGAATTTTCGCTTGAAAATGATTGTTTATGGGGGCAATGATTTTTATATTGATGGCTTGAGAAGTAGAGGTTGAAAAGTTGGATTTCAGTAAGGTAAAAAAGATTACCAAAGAAGTATGTCAGGCTTGCGGAGCCAGATGTTGTAATAACATAGCCATCGAAATCGAAGCCCCGACAAATAGGGAATATCGGGAGTACATCCGTTGGTATCTCGCCCATAAGAATATATCGGTGTTTGTGGAGGATGGTTTGTGGTATATCGAATTCCATACGGAATGTGATAAGCTACTTCCTGATAAAACCTGCGGCATTTATGACAAAAGGCCTGATATGTGCAGAGATTACGGCTATGATGAGGATGGCGATATAAATTGTTTTATCTCCCAATATGCGTTTAATTATGAATACGAATTTCATACATTGGAAGAGTTCGATGAATATTTGGCGAAAAAATCAAAAGCGAAATCGAAGAGGAAAGTAACTCTATCCTACAAATAATCGGTAGAGGATAAATAAACCATTTGGGGAAATGATTTTTAGAAGTAAGACAAAGAGGATAGAGCAACTACTTGGGTTGATTGTCTTGGTGGTGGCAGTGGGGACTCTCGGGTATGTTATTATTGAAGGCTGGGGTTTTTACGATTCGCTTTATATGACAATTATCACCTTATCCACAGTCGGCTTCGGCGAAGTTCATATCCTTACTTCGGAAGGGAAAATTTTTACCATAATACTTATCCTCTTCGGGGTTGGGACGGCGGCTTATGGATTTGGGGTGTTAGGGCAATTTGTGGTTGAAGGAGAGTTGCGGAAAATATTGGGGAAAAGAAAAATGGAAAAACAAATTAAAAAGTTGAAAAACCATTATATAATTTGCGGCTATGGCCGGGTGGGAGGTCAGGTATGCCGAGAATTTAAATCGCGGGGAGCTTCCCTCATTGTTGTTGAGAATGACATAAATCATTTGGAGGCACTTGCCAAAACAGATTTAATCTTCGTTCAAGGTGATGCGACCGATGACGAAACCCTCAAAACCGCAGGTATAAAAAGAGCTAAAGGACTGGTTTCCACCATAGCTTCCGAAGCGGATAATGTGTATGTCACCCTGTCGGCAAGGCATTTGAACCCGGATTTGGTTATCACCTGCCGTGCGGATTCAAAAGAAGCGGAGCGGAATATCCGAAGGGCGGGAGCCGATCGTGTGGTATCCCCCCATATTATCGGTGGGATGAGGATGGCGTTGGCAACGCTCAGGCCTAATGTGGTTGATTTTTTGCAGGTAGCGGGTTTTGAGGAGGGCATAGGGATAAGCATCGAAGAGCTCCTTATAAAGGAGAATTCCCCCTTAGCGGGGCATACATTGAGGGAACTCGATCTGCGGGCGAAATATGGTTTGACGGTTATGGGTATCCGAAAGCCGGAGGGGAAAATGGTTCGAAACCCTTCAGCTGAAACCTTATTGGAACCCGGGGATATAATAATTCTTTTGGGGGAATCGAATCAATTGGAAAGGTTGGAGACGAACCCCTCCATATCATAAAAGGAAAGTCTATTTTCATAACCAATAAAGAGGTATTGATGATGTATAAGAAACTGATTGCTATTGTTGCCCTGTCCTTTTTTCTACTCGGAGGTTGCGGAGGAGGGAAGGAAAAACCTAAAGTATTTACCGGTATGCCCGATTTGGTGCTGACACAGGCGCAGTTCCACGATGTAAAGGGAGCCGACGGAAAGGTAAAATCCGTTCCCGGAGCGGCAAAGATGGTTTTGGTTTACAAAACCGATTCCGGCTGGGATTATGAAGTTGTGGAAGATTCCCAAAGTAATGTTTTCCATAAAGCCATCCCCTATAATACACCCGCCGGCGAGACCGGATTGTTGACTATCGCTGCGAATGAGGCGATGCTGAAATATTGGACACGCCAAAATGGAAAATGGGTCGGTAAGTTACTTTTCAAAACCGAATTTGGCGGAAAGCAAAACCGCCTCAGGGATTTCGAAATTGGTGATGTAACCGGTGACGGGAAGGATAATATCGTCATCGCTACCCATGATCAGGGAGTTGTGATGGTGCTTACCGAGAAAAACGGCGAATGGGATGCCCGACAGATAGATTACAAACCGAATACATTTGTCCATGAAATAGAACTGGGCGATATCGATGGCGATGGTGTAATGGAGATATTCGCCACCCCGAGCAATCCAAATAAACTTGACGGGACAGTTCAGCCGGGGATGATAAAGATGTATAAATATGACGGGAAGAATTTCAATAAAACGATAGTGGAGAAATTCCCGGCCCGCCATGTAAAGGAGATACTTTGTGCGGATGTCGATGGGGATGGCAGACCTGAGCTTTACGGCTCGGTCGAAGCGGAGATGTCCAAAGTCGCCTCTGGAAAAAAGGCGGAGGTGACCATAAAGCAATACCAATTCAATAAAGGTAAAATAACGAGCAAAGTTGTAATGACACTTCCGGATATGCTCTGCCGTTTTCTCTGTGCGGGTGATGTGGATGGTGACGGCAAAAGCGATATTGTTGTCTCCCCGCTTAAGTCCGGCGTATGGGTGTTGCATTACAACGATGGGAAATGGAGCAAAGAATTAATCGATGACAAATCCAGCGGTTTTGAGCATGCAACCCTGATAACCGATCTCGACGGCGATGGCAGAAATGAGATATATGTCGCTGCTGACGATCAAGGCGTTCTGAATCGTTTAACCTATGACGGTAGTAAATTCGTAAAGGATAACCTTATTTCTATTCCTTCAGGGGTGATAACATTTGGAGTGATGCCCGGCAAACTTGCCGCTTATCAATATACCGAGAAGATAAGGTTGGGGAAATAACCGAATCGCACAAAGAACAAAAGACTAAAGAAAGAAAAGCCCCGATTTATCCCGGGGCTTTTGTTTAAAAATAATATAAAATTATTGTTTAATTAAGACAAATAATTTTTGGAATTTATAACTATTTATGTTAATATAATTGGTAGGACAATATATTTTTCGTGAAAAAATGGAAAAAGATATAAAAAGAATAGATAATTTTGACGGTAAAGCGGATATAGTCAACTCGATAATTATCGGCGATTGTATCCAAGTAATGAAAATGATAAAAAGCAATTCTTTTGATATGGTATTTGCCGATCCGCCCTATAATATGCAATTACAAAATGAATTATATCGTCCGAATAAGACAAAGGTAGATGGGGTTGAAGATAAATGGGATAAGTTCGATAGTTTCAAGAGTTATGATGAGTTTACAAAGGATTGGTTGAAAGAAGTTAAAAGGGTAATGAAAAATAGTGCGACGCTTTGGGTCATAGGTTCATATCATAATATTTTCAGGGTTGGCTCCATACTACAGGATTTGGGCTTTTGGATCTTAAATGATATTGTTTGGATTAAATCAAATCCTATGCCCAATTTTAGGGGTGTTAGATTTACAAATGCCACGGAGACCTTAATTTGGGCTGTTAAAGATAAAAAGATAAAAAATTATACTTTTAATTATGAAGAAATGAAAAGGCAAAATGGGGGCAAGCAAATGAGAAACGATTGGTATTTTAGTATATGTAACGGCATTGAACGATTGCGGGACGATTCCGGGAAAAAGATACACTCTACCCAAAAACCTCTATCTCTAATAGAAAGGGCGATTTTGGCTTCAACAAAAGAGGGGGATTTGGTATTTGATCCTTTCGCGGGTACCTGCACAACAGGCGTTGCCGCTTATAAGCATAACAGGAGATTTACTATGATAGAGAAAGAATCATTTTATATAGATTGGGCACTAAAAAGATTCAAGAATTTACAAAAGAACATCTTTGGTAATTATTTGGATGTCAATAGATAGAATTGAACAAATTGTTGAGGAAGCAATTAAAAGGATATTGGATAATACAATTTCCGGTCGCAAAATTACCAAAATATCTAAAAAGCACGAAGCCAAAATACATTTTATGCCCATTAGATATAGAATATTGAGCGGGCTTTTGCAGTCCTTAAATATACAATTCGGTAATTTTATAGAAGTTTTGATGCATCGAATTGTCGAAGGCGAAGAAAATTTGGAAATCATAGAATCCATTTCTGGTAGAAAAAATGTATCGTTACAAATTACTGACGAAACGGATAATTTGATTGATCAATTTATAACAAATTGCCAAAATGGAAATTACCCCGATATCAGTAAGGGATTTAAGTCATTATTAAAAAATATAATTAAAAGTCAGCGGACTGGGGAGAATCTTGTAGGCCATAAAGGTGATGTCGATATTTTATTCAGAAATAAACAAAGTGGAACCTATTATTACATTGAAGCTAAATATAATGATGATCATGATACCGGAAAATTTGTAAATATAAATAGAAAATTTTTGAAAACATATGCAGGGTTAGTTCGATCCTTGGATATCGAAAATATTGATCAATTAAAGCCTATTCTCTATTATTTTAATAGGAAGATTCTCAAGGGAAATATATATGTACCAGAAGAAGAATATATTTATAGGGGTAAAAAACTATTTGAAGAATTCTTTTCTATTGAGTATGACAAAGTAGATAAACTTTTAGAAAATATAAGTGAAAACAAGAAAATGGTAAAAATATTTGATGACCTTTATAAAACAATAAGATATAAAACGAATTTATAATTTAAAAAAAGCCCCGATTTATCCCGGGGCTTTTTTTAGTGCATCGACTATCAGTCGAGTTTGAAATTGCCGTGCTTTTCGATATGAGCCACCAAGCCGCCATCGTTAAGTATTCTTATCATCGAATCGGGCAGGGGAGCGAATGTTATTTCCGTACCGGTGGTTATATCCTTTATCGTGCCGGCGGATAAATCCACCTCAAGCTCATCACCGGCATTGATATTTTCGGTATCACAGACCAATACCGGTAAACCGACATTGATGGCATTGCGATAAAATATGCGCGCAAAAGATTTTGCCAACACCGCACTTACACCGGCGAGCTTGATTATTGTGGGGGCGTGTTCCCTCGATGAGCCCAAACCGAAATTGTTCCCCCCAACAACGAAATCTCCGGGCTGAACCTTTTTTGCGAAGTCCGGATCAGCATCCTCCAAAACATGCTTCGCCAATTCCGGGAGGTTGCTCCGCAGATGGAAAAGTCTTCCAGGAGCGATATGATCGGTGGAGATATCATCCCCGAATTTATGAACCTTACCTTTCAACAGCATTTATAAACTCCTTATTATGGATTATCGTACCAAACATTCCTCGATTCGGGATGTAAAAATCCCATTACAATTTACCGCCCAGAACTATTTCTTTTTGGCCGTTCTCCTTTTAGCGACTTTTTTCTTGGCTGTCTTTTTCTTTGCCGCCTTGACCTTCTTCGTTATCTTTTTGGCGACCTTTTTCTTAGCGGTTTTCTTGGCCGCTTTCTTTTTGGCCGCAGTCTTTTTCACCGTCTTCTTGGTTGTTTTCTTGACGGCCTTCTTTTTAGGCGTTGCCTTTTCGGCTTTTGCCGCCGCTTTTTTCTTCGCTAAAATTTTAGCATCGGGGACCGTCCCCAATGGTTTCAGTTTCCGCGAATATTCCCTTGGATCGGCTATATAACCGGCTATCGCGCTGGCAGCCACAGTCGCCGGCGAACCCAAATAGATATTGCCTTCCGGATTCCCCATCCTGCCGCGGAAATTACGGTTTTGGGTGCTGATTACATTCTCCCCATCGCCCAATATCCCACCGTGAACGCCGACGCAAGGTCCACAGCCCGGAGGAAGCACCATAGCGCCAAACTCCAAAAGTGTCTGCAGATAACCGTACTTTATAAGTTCCGCTTCGATTTTTCTGGAACCGGGGATGGCGATAACCCGTACGCCGGGAGCCTTCTTTTTACCTTTTACAATCGAGGAGAATATCGCCCAATCGGATAAACGGGAATTTGTACAGGTCCCCAAAAATGCCTGATTTATCTTTATCTTGTCCGCTACGACCTGATCGATATCGCGGGTGTTGTTAACGGTGTGCGGATAGGAGACGGTTGGTTTAAGGGTGGAAACATCGATATCGATTATCCGTTCATACTCGGCATCCAGATCCGGCTTTATCTCCCGCCATTTGTCGCCCCGTCCCATTTTCTTCAAATAAGCTTTCGTTATGTTATCGCTGGCGATAAGACCATCCTTCGCTCCGGCTTCAACCGCCATATTTGATAAAGTGAATCTGCCCTCCATCGGCATTTTATCTATTGTGGGTCCTCCGAACTCCAATGACTTGTAAGTTGCGCCATCGGCGCCTATCATCCCTATGAGATACAGGATGAGGTCTTTGGGGTAAACTCCCACCGGGAATTCACCGGTGATGTTTACCCTATATGTCTCCGGAACCCTCAACCAGGTTTTCCCCAAAGCCATCCCGATAGCCACATCGGTGGATCCCATACCGGTGGCAAAAGCACATAACGCACCACCGGTGCAGGTGTGGGAATCTGCTCCGATCAATAAATCCCCGGGATTAACATAATCTTCGTTGATGACCGTATGGCAGATACCATTGCCCACATCCGATAATTGGGCTCCTGTCTTTTCCGCAAACTTGCGCAAGGTAATATGGTCGTTCGCCAACTCCTTGCGAGATGCGGGAGCCGAGTGATCCAAAAATAAAACTGTACGGTTCGGATGAGCCACTTTTTCGAGGTTGAGTTTTTGCAGTTGACGGACAGCCAAAGGTCCTGTCCCATCCTGAACCAAAGCAACTGAGACGCTGGCGATAACAATCTCTCCAGCGGAAACCTCTTTACCGGCGTGTTCCCCGATAATTTTTTCAGCCAGGGTTTTTCCCATAATTATAAATTCCTCCTCGTCTTGTTGATTATACGCAAAATATATAAACCGCTCAATTTATGGTCAAGTATATTAATCCGTTATCACCGACGAATTGTAAATATTCCTGTTAGGAATCGCTAAAATATGTTTGCCCTCCGATTTTTTCCGATATAAATTAGAAACTTTCTATGATTAAGGCCGCCACCGTAGCTCAGATGGCCAGAGCAGCTGATTCGTAATCAGCAGGTCAGGGGTTCGACTCCCCTCGGTGGCTTTTCCTACATCCGCGAAGCCGTATCCTCCTTGAAGGTAAAAAGGCTGACCGCCCAAACGGTTATCAATGATAAGGTAAATCCGGGAATTAACTCATACAAAAGCGATTTTAGAAAAGGCACATTATACCATATCAAAACGGTTAGCGTCCCGACTATCATCCCCGACAATACGCCCTGCTTGGTTGTCTTCTTCCACCAAAGTGTAAGCAGAAGCGGAGGTCCGAAGGATGCCCCCAAGCCGGCCCAAGCATATAATACCAGCCAATAAACCAACTGCTCAGCAGAGATGGCCAAAATGAACGCCGCCATACCGATAATTACCGTCGATATGCGGGAGATAGCCACCAACTTATTTTGCGGAGCATCTTTGTTTATCATCTGATGATAGATATCCTCGGAGAGCGCGGAGGTCGTTACCAAAAGTTGAGAATCCGCGGTGGACATCATAGCTGCGATTGCCCCGGATATCATAATCCCGGCAAGTCCGGCAGGCATAAGGGATTTCGCCAGTATCGGCATAACTTTTTCGGTGTCGGCGAAATGTTCGGCTCCAAACATCGATAATCCCACAAGTCCGATGAACACCGCCCCGAAAAATCCTAATACCGCCCACCCCATAGCGATGACGGTCCCTTTTTTCAAATCCTTTGGATTTTTAATCGCCATAAATCGGGTTATAAGGTGTGGCTGTCCCATATATCCCAAGCCTATCGCCAATCCTCCAAGTATGGAGCTAATCATCGCCCAGCCGGTGTTGTCGCCGCCCAAGCTTAATAGTGCGGGATTGACTTTCGCTATGCCTTGATTTAGAGCACTTATTCCGCCCAACTCGATAATCCCGGTTATGGGTAATACAACGAGGGTGAAAAGCATAATAATCCCCTGAAACAAATCGGTCCAAACCACCGCAAAAAATCCACCCATTATAGTATAGAATAATATTATCCCAGCCCCTAAAATCATCCCTATCAATTTGCTCATCCCGAAAGTAGCGTTCAAAACCTTGCCGGCCGCCAAAAATTGAGCGGCGACATACAGCGTAAAAAAGAAAACGATGATTATAGTCGCTGTAATCCTCAATGCTCTTGAATTATCATTAAAACGGGCTTCGAGGAAATCGGGAATTGTCAAAGCGTTGAAATTTTCGGTGCTTAAGCGAAGTCGTTTGGATATCACCAGCCAGGAAAATAATATCCCGCAACAACATCCGATGGCAGGCCAGACGGCGTTATAACCCGATGCCAACGCCAACCCGGGTAATCCTATCAAAAGCCAAGCCGATTCGCCGGATGCCCTTTCGGAGAATGCCACCACCCAAGGACCCAATTTCCTCCCGGCGAGGATAAAATCAGCAAGGGTTTTTGTCAAATGAACCGTGGCGAAGCCGACAATGAGGATTAGTACCAAATAAAGGATAAACCCAATCAATACCGGATCCACAACAAACCTCCGGACAGATTTACTGATTTTTCCGATTGGTGGAGCTGTTTTCGGTATTCCGCGGGCATACGGTAATTATAAATTTCACCTTAATCACCGTCAATAAAAAATTCCTGCCGCATCGGAAAAAAGGTTTTAATATGATGATGTTTTGGAATAAAGTCGCATTTAGTCCAAATAATATTTCGGAAGATATTTCTTTGGAAGGTGATTAACCCTTGCAGAAATTACATAGGGAAAGGAAAGCGGATAAAAATATATTGACTTAACTATCGTTTATCGGGTAAAATAATAAACATCATATAAATAAGAACGGAGGTCTCCCTATGTGGGTTATTCGATATTTTATTATCACAGTGGTTATTCTTTTACTGATGGGATTTGCCATTCAAAATTCATATCAAAAAGTCTCGGTGAACCTGCTAAATCACAAATATGAGGACATACCGCTGATTTTAGTGTTGTTCGAATCCTTTGTATTGGGGATAATCTTTTGGTTCGCATTATCGATGTTTCATTTTTTAAGGTTGCATACTACAATCGGCAGGCAGAAAAAGGAAAACAAAAAATTATTAGAGGAAATTAAAGCAATCCGCAATATGCCCCTTGAGGCTAATGTGGAGGCCCAAGTAAAACAACCGAGTGCAATATCCGGAGAACCGAAGATTAGCCCCGAAGTTGCTGAAAAGGAGGAAGGCGAAGAACATATCCCTCCGCCGAATCCGTAGGATAAATTATTGAATTCCAATTTTGGAGCATTATATTTTGCGCCTTTCTTTATCATAGTTGATATCCATAGTTGATATCCGTTATTTCATTCCGGCGGATATTCAAACCTCCATCTTGTATTGGATACATATAATAGGCTGGGAAAAAGAATTGGACATTAACCTTGATGAGCAATTAACTTATTACTTGATAAATAAAGTAATATATTAATCGGGGAGATCGATCTATGAATGAAGAATTCACTTTAAGGAAATGTATAGAGTTGGCGGTAGCGACTGAGGAAGCCGGAGCCAAATTTTACGCCCGGTTGGCGAACAGATTCCATAAGGATGAAAAAGTCGCGGAAATTTTTGCTCGTTTGGCAAAAGATGAGGAAATACATAGAAGGCAGTTTGGTGATTTATTGAACTCGGTAGCGCCCGAAGAGGATATAAGTGCTTCCCCCGAAGAGTATGAATATTTAAAAGCGATGTTTATTTCGGAGTTTTTCTCCAAAGATAGAGGACCTTTCAAGGGTGTCGATTCTATCGAAAATAAGGACGATGCCTTAGGTTATGCATTCCAACTGGAGAAAATGATACTCGGATTTTATCAAGCTGTCAGGGACACGCTTGGGGAAAGCGATGTATTAAGCGGGGTTATCGATGCGGAGAAGGGACATATCACTGGTTTAATGAAGGTGATGATATCCGGGGGGAAATTTCGCAGTCTGCAGGATAGCTGGTAGCGAGCATATTCTTATTGTTTGCGGCTATTCGGGATATTCAGTTAACCCGTATTTTTTATTTGTTGTTCGCGTGAGGATAGGCGAAATACCCGAAAAATCATATTGACGAGAGGGGATATCTGTTTTATAATCTTATTTAAATTATATATTAAAACTCGGTAAGTTATATGAAAAGGATGATATGCATACTATCGCTTTCGGCACTTCTTCTATCCGTAGGAATAGGCTCAAACCAAGCTTTCGCCCAAGTAGATGTCGATCAATACTACAATCAAAAAGCTGAAAGGTTGGAAAGACGGATTTTAATAGATGGGATAACAGCGGAAGTGTTGCCCCGTGCGAGTTTTGATTTCGATATTCAGACTTTCACCAACGGCGGCGCACAGGCCGCCTTGAATGTCGGGCTTTTGGATAGGTTGACCATAGGGTTATCCTATGGCTCCGGCAAATTGCTCTCGGAGGGGAAGCCTAATTGGAACCCGCATATGGAGTTCTTGATAAAATATAAATTATTATCAAAAAGTCTGACCTACCCAACCCTGTCGCTTGGCTATTGTTCTCAAGGTAGCGGTTCTTGGGATAAAGTGAATAAGCGTTATGCGCAGAAATCGAAGGGTTTTTTCATCGTCGCCACAAAATCATATTTGGTCTATAGAAATGTCGTAAGCTTCACCGCCGGGGTTAATCTTTCCAAGGAGGGATGGGATAAGGATAAGGATCCTACGCCTTATATGGGAATCGTGACACAGGTGAATAGTAATGTCTATTTCATCGGCGAGTATGATTTTGCATTAAATGACAATAAGCGATATGCACAATATGGCGAGGGCAGGGGATTTTTAAATATCGGGTTGGAGTGGGTTATAAGCGATGCGGTTTCTATAGAGTTCGATTTACGCGACCTTTTGTTGAATAGAACGGATGCCAAATACATCGACCGCGAGGTCCGATTGTTTTATATTGAAAACTTTTAATTACTAAAGGAAAGTATTTATAGGATATGAAAGTTGTTTATTGATGATAAGAACTTAAGGATTTCACAAATGAGAAAATTATCGGCGACTTTACGGGAAGGATAGGAGAAGCCTTGTTTTTTTCCTTGACTATAAATCTTTTATTATTTTATTTTTCAAGTTGTTGAAGGTTTGTTTTATGCTTATGACTGCGGATACGAGAAATATTAATGTTTTTAGATAGGAGGAGTGCGTTGCGAGATCATAGGATACGGATTTTGTTTTTGATTATCATTGTGGGTGTGGGGTTGTTGCTTTCCGGCTGCGGGAAGGATAAGGTTGTTATTTCCAACCGCCTGCCGCAGGGACAGATAGTAACTGGTGTTCCCAATGATTCCATCGGAGCGGGTGAAGCGCTGACTTTGACCGCTGACTATACCGATCCCGACGGTGATGCGATTGAGTTTTATTGGACTGCTCCCGCAGGGCGGATAACCGATCCCGATAGCGGTACCACGATTTGGAATGCTCCGGATAAAAAGGGAAAATATTTTATTCATTTGTCGATGTTCGATGGAACGGACAGCTTGCTCGATTCGGTCCGCATAAATGTTGATACATACACTCCGCCGGTTGTGGATTATGCGAGCTATTACATAGGCTATGAGACCTGCAATGATTGCCATAAACCGCAAAATGTGGGTTGGCCCGGAATAGTGGATGGATGGACGGAGACTAAGCATGCCGACGCATTTAATGCGCTTATGGAAGCTGGCCATGGGGATGATGAAAGCTGTCTGTCCTGTCATACTACCGGCTGGGATACGAGCGTGAACAATGGGGGTTATGACGAAGTAAGATTTACTACTTTGGAAGGTATGCAATGTGAGAATTGCCATCATCCGGGATCGTTGCACTGGACGACCCATGCCATCGCCGACAGCAATCAATCCTGTATAAGCCCGGTTTGTCATCCGACCGAAGATTCGACGGTTTATAATTGGGCTAATCGTGATTCGTTGGGTTATGTCGATGCCGACCACGCGGGGGCGTTTGATACTACGATGGTATTGGAAATGGATGCCGAGCAATGCGGCAGTTGCCATAGTGAGGGAAGTCATTATAATTACTACGCCGACTGGGACTCCACGGCGCACGCCAAATCAGTGGATGCGGGCGATTATCGTGGATTGGCTGTCAGTTGCGGGGCGGAAT
>JALSTH010000060.1 GCA_026983835.1 Candidatus Zixiibacteriota bacterium
AACGCTTGGGGGAATGGCGCAAACGGTATATACCGTTCTGCGGATGCCGGGTCAACTTGGGAACATTTAACTAATGGACTTCCTCCGACTTCACAGATAGGATTTACATCTTTGGCCATCAGCAAAAACAACCCCGATTATATTTATGCGGGCTTTGCAACCATCATCAGCAGTGGGGCGGGACTCTTGGGGATATATCGTTCGACTGATGGGGGCGATACTTGGGAATTGCGAGCGGATAGCCCGAATTTTTATGGCGGACAGGGGTGGTACGACAATGTTATAGCCGTCGATCCAAACAATCCTGACATTGTTTATGCTGGTGGTATCGATTTGTATAGATCTTTTGATGGAGGACAGAGCTGGCAGCAGATAAGCTGGTGGTATTATTCAATCGGCGATCCTTCATATGTACACGCCGATCAGCATGCTTTTGCCATAGATCCCAATGATAACGGTCATATTTGGGCGGCCGGTGATGGCGGGATATTTACTTCATTTGATGCGGGAACCAATTGGGAAATGCGCAATACGAATTTTTGTACCCTACAGTATTACGCTATCGGCAATGCCCCGCAGAACGATTATATCGTTTATGGCGGTTCACAGGATCAGGGTACAACCAAATGGAGCGGTACCGGTGATTGGGATTATGTGTATGGAGGGGATGGAGGGTATTGCGTTATCGATTATAAAAATTATGATGTTGTTTATGCCGAATGGCAAAATGGTAACCATGTTAAAACAAATAATGGCGGTGGCTCTTGGTTTGATATTATGAACGGCATTGAGGAAGATGGGGCTTGGGTTACCCCGGTTATAATGGATCCTTTGGATAACGGTATTTTGTTTACCGCTACCGACAGAGTATACAAAACCGATGATGGCGCATCATATTGGGAACCGGTTTCCCCTCATTTGTCGGCGTCGATTGTTTCGTTGAGCCAATCGCCGACGGATCCCGACATTGTTTGGGTTGGATTGTCCAACGGTTTGGTTTGGAAAGGCGATCCATCGTCTCAGGAGTGGGAGGAGCTATCCAGCGGTCTTCCGAATAGGTATTGCACTCGTGTTGTAGCCGATCCGATAAACCCATTGGTAGCTTATGCGACTTATTCCGGCTATGGCAATTCGGTGGTGTTTCGCACTTCCGATGGAGGTTTAAGCTGGGATGACATAACGGGTGATTTGCCCCTATTGCCGGTCAATGACTTAGCAATTGACCCGAGCAATACATCTAACCTGTTCATAGCCAACGACATAACGATTATGCATTCAACCGATTTAGGTAGCCATTGGGAGCCTTATGGAAACGGTTTACCGAATGTTTTTATTGATGATATATTAATCGATTCCTTCGGAAATTTAAGAGCGGGGACACATGGGAGAGGTATGTGGTCAACCTCTGTGCTTAGTTCTGTTTCGGAAAGCCAGTTGGACAATCTTCCTTACGATTTCCGTATAGATGCTCCGAAACCTAATCCATTTAATCCGGGCGCAAGAATTGGATTTGCTCTAAAGAAAAACGGGCAGGTAAAAATAGATGTTATTAATATCCTTGGGCAAAAGGTTAGAACTTTAATAGATGGGCGATATACTTCGGGGTTTCATACTGTTATTTGGGATGGGAAAGATAACTCGGGCGAACCGCTTTCCACCGGAGTTTATTTATTCCGAATGGAGTTTGGCGGAAAGATCAGAGTAACCAAAGGGACAATGGTCAAATAATAAATTATTTCCGTAATATCCTGTGTAAGGGGCGCTATAATGAGCGCCTCTTTTTTATTCGTTATAAACTATCGTAAATTCGCCTAAATTTGTTGACGGGCTTGTTTATTTATCATAAATTCGCCATAGGTCAGAATTGGAGGATAAATGTAATATGGAAGCAGTAATAATGGCAGGCGGTTTTGGGACTCGTCTAAGGCCTCTCTCCCTGAATATTCCCAAGCCTATGGTATTTACAGCCGGTAAACCGATGATGGAACATATCATTAAACTATTGGCGAAACACGGCTTTACAGATATTGTAGCGTTGCTTTATTTTCAGGCTGAAGATATTAAGGATTATTTCAAAGACGGGAGTAAATTCGGGGTTAATATTAAATATGTGATGGCGGCGGCTGATTATGGAACAGCCGGTTCCGTTAAAAATGCGGAGGAATTATTGGGGGAGCGATTTTTAATTATCTCCGGTGATGTGCTGACTGATTTCGATCTGAAAGCCTGTATAGATTTCCATATAGGTAAAAAAGCCTCCGCTACAATGGTTCTGACCAGAGTGGAAAATCCTCTCCAATATGGTGTTGTAATAACCGATGAGAACGGCTTGATAACCCGCTTTTTGGAAAAACCGACTTGGGGACAGGTTTTCAGCGATACGGTAAATACAGGTATTTATATCCTCGAACCCGAAGTAATGGAATTAATCCCCAGAAAAACCGAATTCGATTTTTCCAAAAATCTATTCCCAACGATGTTGGAGCGGGAAGAGTCCCTTTATGGTTATATTGCTTCGGGTTATTGGCGGGATGTGGGAAATTTGGTTGAATATGCGAAAGCCCATCAGGATATTCTTGAGGGTAAAGTAAAAGTCGATATCAATGGCAATCTATTGCAAAAGGACGGTGTCAAAATATGGGCGGACCGTAATGTCCACATCGGCAGGAAGGTGAAATTTAGCGGGAGCGCAATTATAGGCGCTGAGACGAATATTGAAGGTGATTGCAAAATATTCAATTCGGTGATTGGATCGAATTGTAAGATAGGCAAGGGGGCGTCAATAACAAGATCGGTTTTGTGGGATGGAGTAAAAATTGGGGATGGAGCTTTTGTTAATGAGGCTATTATTTGTAATAGCGCCGATATCGGCTTGGGGGCTCAGATAAATGAAAATGTTGTAATCAGCGATAACTGCGTTATTGGGAAGGGTGCAATTGTCAAAGCCAATGTAAAGGTTTGGCCCGATAAAAAAGTGGAAGATGGAGCGATCTTATCTTCCTCGCTAGTGTGGGGGGATAGCTGGAATAGGGAGCTTTTCTATGATGCCAAGATATCGGGAATAGGCAATACGGAGCTGACCCCCGAATTCGCTGCCAAATTAGGGGCGGCTTACGGAGCCTTTTTAGGGAAATACAGCAATGTCCTTTGTTGTCGGGATGCCGCCTTGTCTTCGAGAATGATAAGCAGGGCATTAAACTGCGGATTGCTTTCGGCGGGCGTCAATGTCTTTGATCTTCAAATGCTCCCGATTCCGGTGCTTCGCTATGAACTCCGCTATGGTAAATCAGCGGGCGGTTATCATACCCGCCGTTCTCCGGTTGATGATAAGGTTATAGATATTGTGTTCTTCGATGCCGACGGGATGGATATTCCCGAATATAAATCCAAAAGCATCGAAAGGTTGTTCTTCAGGGAGGATTTTCGGCGGGCTCAAGTCGATGAGACCGGCAGGATTGATTATCCCAGACGAGCGATAGACAATTATCGGCAGGCATTTTTGGATGCTTTGGACATTGAGGCGATTAAATCGATGAAGTATAAAATAGTCATCGATTATTCCTATGGCGGAGCCTCGGAAATATTCCCTTCCATATTGGGATCATTGGGTATCGATACCGTTTCGCTCAATGCTTATCAGGATCCGGAAAGGCAGTATCAGAGCGCCGAGCAGGTGGAGGAAAGGATTTATCAATTATCATCCATAGTAAAAACGCTGCGAGCTCAACTCGGATTTATGATTAATCCTGCTGCGGAGAAATTGGATGTGATAGATGAGCGCGGCAGATACATCGCTCCGGATAAAATGCTTCTTTTGGTGACTTCATTATTTTTGGAATTAAATAAAATAAGGAATATGGCTGTGCCTGTGGCGGCTTCGATGGGAGTGGATGTAATTGCCAAGGAATATGGCGTCAAAGTTATCCGCACCCGTAATGATCATCTGTCGATGATGGAAGCGTTCCATAAAAATGGAGTGAATTTTGTGGGCGGGACGCGGGGGGGATTTATATTCCCCGGTTTTCAGGTAGGGGCGGATGCGATGTTCGCCTTAGTAAAGATACTTGAGATGATTGCCAAAATAAAAACCCCTTTGGGGCGTATCCGTGGGGAGTGGGAAAAACTTTCAATGGTTAAGGACATAGTCCCCTGCGGTTGGGGCAAAAAGGGGCAGGTGATGCGAAATCTAATAGACTATACCGAAAAAATGAACCGTCAGCTTATCGATGGCGTAAGAATTATATATGATGATGCTTGGCTTTTAATACGGCCGGACCGCAAGCAGGCTTATTTCCATCTTACCGCTGAATCATACAATAAAGCCAAAGCTGAGAGATTGATAAAGGAGTTCAAGGAAAAGATAAGGGGATGGCAATCATAAACAAAGCGGTGTTTTTTTGATAAGGCTTTGGTTTAATTGGGGGTTTATCTTATTACTTTTAGTTGTAGCCAGAATCAGTATGTTCGATGGAGGTGATAAATTGAAAACCGGTGATAACGGAGATGATGTTGCTGATTATACCTTTAAGCGGATAAAGATGGTTGAAAGACAGATTATCTCTCGTGGTGTGTCCGATAGTTTAGTGATAAAAGCTATGCGCACCGTACCCCGTCATTTATTTATTCCAGAGGTTTATCAAAATGAAGCATATGACGATGGTCCACTGCCTATCGGCTATGGGCAAACCATCTCCCAACCTTATATCGTAGCTTTGATGACGGAGCTGATGCATTTGAAGGGTGGGGAAAAAGTTTTGGAAATCGGGACGGGCTCTGGATATCAAGCAGCCATCCTATCTGAAATAGCAGGCGAAGTTCATACTATAGAGATAGTGTCGGAGTTGTGCCATAAAGCTGACTCTACGCTCAGATCACTCGGTTATAAGAATGTTTATGTTCATTGTGGTGATGGTTATCGGGGTTTGCGGGATGAGGCACCTTTCGATGCGGTTATGCTTACCGCCGCTCCAAATCATATTCCGCCGGAATTAATAAAGCAGTTAAAGAATGGAGGCGTTTTGGTTATGCCTTTGGGAACATATCGGCAGGAGCTTATGACTATCACAAAAAGTGATACTGGGGTAGTGGAGCAAAAGGTTATTCCGGTGCGGTTTGTTCCGATGACCGGTGAAGCTGAGGAGCATTGATTGGAGAATGTATGGGTTATCATAAACATTTAATGCGTCTATTGATTGGTCTATCATTATTTTTTGTGCTGATATCGGAAACGAGATGTATCTCATGGAATGTCCGCACAAAACTGAAATCGGAAATTTTTCCCTATGGACGATTAAATAGAAGCGGGGAAATAGAACTTGCGGCTATGGGGACCGATTCATTGGGCAATAAATATAAAACTTCAATTGATACCGTAAAGGCAAAAGGCTTTTTGGAGAGTGAATATGTTTTGCCGTCGGATATCGTTTCGGAACATTTTGAAACTCAACTTGATTCGATATACTCCCTTCATTGGATTATTGCCCGAAAGAATCCGTCCGCTTGGTTTTGGGATTATAGGAAATTATCCGAAGATTCCAACTCTTTCTCCGGTAACCGAATTAATTGTATTTGCGATAAGCGGTTTTTCAAAACCGATTATGAGTACAAAGAGATATTCTTTGATTCCATAGATGCGGATTCGATAATGTCCAACCTTTCGGAATTTATTACGGATGGGGAAAATTCGTTTTGGGAATATATTGGAAATTCCCCGAAGGCGGGAAGGTATTCAAAAATAATCGCGGACAGAAAACAAAATATAAAGGATGATTTAAATGACTATTGGAGCTCATTGGTGAAAATGTTGCTTTATGACACTGCGGTATTGAATAATAACGGGGATTTCTTCGATTCGCTTCATACCGTGGTCGTCGATAAAATAATATCCTATTTCCCCATTTCTTTCCGTACACCAAATCTTATGAGGACAATAGAAAAAGCTGTTGAAAACGGTGACTCCGTAATAGAAAATACGATAAAGGATTACGGTTTCAATATTTGGGGTGCTTATGATATATCGGATAATGGATATTACTTTAACCTTTCTTTATCTCTTCCCGGGAGGATAGAAGCCACCAATGCGGATTCGGTTGATGGAAGTAATCTTAAATGGAATTTTACGAATTATGATTTCCGCGGCAAGGAGTTAATCCTTTATGCTCGAAGTAGCGAATATCATTGGTTTAACCTCATCATTGTAGTATTGGTGGTTATGGGATTGATCACCTTGATAATGTTAATTGTCACGAGTTTGATCAAAAAAGAAAAAAGCGCTTTGTATTAGAATATCGTTTTTTTGTTTCAAAGGAAAGTTAAATAAATACTTGCGATATGGATTATTTTTAGTATATTAAGAGTTTAGCGATTATTTGAAAGGAGATTCGAATTGGCACATAAAAAAGGCGTAGGTTCTTCGAGAAACGGTAGGGATTCCCAAGGCCAGCGGATGGGAGTTAAAAGGTTCTCGGGGCAATTTGTAACTGCCGGCTCCATAATCGTTCGGCAGAGAGGGACGAAGATTCATCCCGGGGTTAACGCCGGTATCGGGAAGGATAATACTATTTTCTCCAAAATCGATGGCGTTATTAAATTTGAGCGCTGGGGGCGTGATAGGAAAAAGGTTTCGGTTTATTCCGAATAACCATCGATTTCCTTTGATCTTTATTATAATTTTAATACCCGCTTGTATGATAGGCTATGAAAACCAGCAAACCTAAAAAAGTTGGGATTTTATTACCTGATACGAAGGGGGATATCCAAGCCGATATTTGGGAAGTGGTATTGTTATATTATTTTTTGGAGAGGTCGAAACTCTACGCTGTTAATATTCTCCCCGCTGTTATTCCCTTACCCGAAGAAGAGGCAATTAGTCCTCCTTTTAATACTACCTATCTTATGGGCGACATAGTCGATTTAGATAGGGAGATCGGCAAAGGGATCGAAGGGTTGGTTATTCCCGGCATAGTCTATGATACGAAATCGGAGCTGGACGGCAGCTCTCCGAACCCCGTACTTGTAAATAATGAAGTTCGAAGGTTTTTACGGGAGATGTACAGGCGTAAAAAACCGATAGCCGCCAGTGGATTGGCGGTGGAACTTTTAGCCGCTGCCATTAGCGATATTACTGAGGTACCTCTTACGGTTACTGTCGGAAACAATCCCAAAACGGAGAGAAGCATCGAAAGTTATAACTGTATAACTGTCAATACCCGCAAGGGGGAAGTAATAATAGATGAAACCAATCGTCTTATTACCACCGCCGGGCATTTCGGGGAGAGAAAAATAGGGGCCGTTTATACCTGTATGGAAAACCTTATAGCCGGTTTGAAGACATCAATAAATAATTAGGAGTTGATAAATGAGAAATGTAGAAGCAGACCTAATAACGGAGACTGTGCGGAAGCTTTGTATGGATGCGAATTATCATTTGGTTGATGATGTGCTGAAAGCCTTGAAAGAATACGAGGTATCCGAAGAATCCCCGTTAGCGAAAAATATCCTTAAACAAATACTCCAAAATGCGGAGATCGCTGATACCGAAGAAGTAGCGATGTGTCAGGATACCGGTTTTACGGTAGTATTTGTGGAGTTGGGGCAGGAGGTTTGTATCGTCGGGGGGAATATAAATGATGCTATCAATGAAGGTATTCGTCGTGGATATAAGGAGGGGTATCTGCGGAAATCCATTGTGGAAGATCCGTTACGCCGTAAAAACACGGGAGATAATACCCCCGGGGTGATACATCTCGAAATAGTTCCGGGTGATCAGATTAAAATCATAGTAGCCCCGAAGGGTGGAGGCTCTGAAAATATGTCGGAAGTTAAAATGATGAAACCTGCCGATGGTGTTGAGGGGTTAAAAGATTTTGTAATTGATAGGGTGCGGCGAAGCGGGTGAAATCCTTGTCCGCCTATTATTGTTGGGGTGGGTGTTGGAGGAACTTTTGAGAAATGCGCTTATTTGGCGAAGAAGGCTTTGTTGAGGGAGGTCGGTAGTGTTCATCCCGATCCGTATTATGCGGATTTGGAAAAAGAGTTGTTGGAAAAAATAAATAACTTGGGCATAGGGCCGCAGGGATTGGGAGGAAGAACAACCTCATTGGCAGTCCATATCGAGGCACATCCCTGCCATATCGCATCTTTCCCGGTAGCTGTCAATTTAAATTGTCACGCTGCAAGGCATAAAGAAGCTGTAATTTGACTTATAATAAATTCAATATGAAATAAATGCGAGGTTCAAGATATGAGCGAAGAATTGAAAAAAATCACTACTCCATTGACAGATGAAGTAGTTGAATCGTTAAAGGTTGGGGATAGGGTTTCAATCACCGGAACAATTTACACCGCCCGCGATGCTGCGCATAAGCGATTGGTTGATCTTATCGACAAGGGGGAAACATTACCATTTGACCCGAAGGGACAGATTATTTATTTTGTGGGTCCCGCACCGGCAAAACCCGGGAAGCCGATAGGCTCCGCAGGACCTACCACCTCATACAGGATGAACCCCTACTCGCCAACTATGATAGCTGCGGGTTTGAAAGGTATGATCGGCAAGGGAGAAATGGGCCCCGAGGTTGTGGAGATGATGAAGAAATTTAAGGCGGTTTATATGGTTGCTATCGGCGGAGCGGCGGCTTTGATTGCCCGTTCGATAAAAAAAGCCGAAGTGATAGCCTATGAGGATTTGGGAGCGGAAGCTATCAGGAAGCTTTATGTGGAGGATTTTCCGGCAATTGTAGCTCAGGATTGTTATGGCGAAAATTTGTACATCATTGGTGTAGAAAAGTATAAAAGATAAAAGCGAAGATTAATAGGACTACTAAACCGCGAATCGAGAATTGATTTCGGTTTGGTAGTCTTTTTTGTGGTTTATCTAATTTTTCTCGTCGTCTTTGAAATGGGCATTGATATCCGCCATAACAGAATTGATGTCCATTCCCTTATTTGTTATTAGCTGTTCCAAACTTCCCCAAAAAGGTTCTCCGCATTTGACACAAACAATTCCCTTTTCCAATAGGAATTGGTTTATGCCCGGATATTTTTCCAACAGCTCCTCAACTTTATCTGTAGGCTTAATCATAATTATCTGCCCTTTATGAAAATATATTCCAACGATTTCAATTTCCAAATTGAAATTGAAGGGGTTGTTTAACGAACACATTTAATTTTTCAAAACCCGTATAAATTGTCATTTGTTCCGCAGGTTTATAAAAAATTGCATTGGAATATCACCAATGCCGTTTTGTTGGTAATATATAAAGGAGTGTAAAATATATAATATAGAGCGACAAAAGGGGTGCCCTTCGATAAGAAAGAAACTTAAATAAAAGGAGACACCTAATATCGTTAAGAGAATTGGAATTCGAAAGGCGTAATTTAACTTGAGCTTTCAAGGAAGGTAATGGGCAGATAAATTGCGAAACCTGTCCAAATCATCGGGGGGTAATGTTGGGAATAAAATGCTTGCCGACTATATCGCAATTTTATATATTCGTAATTGAGGTAAGTAGTAGGATATTCTAAAAATTTTTCTAAATTGTTCTTATAAATACCTTTACAATATTCAATATTTTTGTATATTGTTATAAAAGCCCTTAATTATTAACCCTCAATCAAAGGAGAACGCCTATGAAAAGAGTCGCTGTCTTGTTGATAGCGATGACGCTTATCGTATGGGGACAAGCGTATGGCTATCAGAGTCTTCAAGAAGTCTTCGACAATGCCGGTCCCGGAAACGGTTACGACAAATATGTCGTCCTCGATCCGGCCATCGAATACGAAGGAGATTTGACAATTGACAATGCCGGTTATGTTGGAATCGTGGGCAACGGTGCGAATATCTATGTTATCGATGCCACCAGCGGAATCTATATACAGGATTCGCAGGTAGATATTTCCGAATGTTGCATCACCGTAGCCAACGAACAAGGCCTTAGAGTTTGCATTTTCTACGGGGTAGGCTCTTGCGGAATAGTGCACAACAATACTATTGTTAATGGCACTTATACCGGTATTCGATGCAAAAAGGACCATCAAACTGACCCGGGTATTACAATTTACGATAATATCATCACCGATTGCCTATATGGTATTTTGGCGGACGAGTATTATCTTCCTGTCTATGTTGGCTATAATATCGTGTTTAATTCCACTAAATACGATTACGCCGAGAAATGCGATTCGTGAGGTGGCACTGTAATAGATCCATTTGATCCCTCTCCCGGTACGGGGGAGCTTCACGAAGATCCGCAATTTGTTCTATTCGAAGATTACGATTATCGTTTAAGGGAGGAATCACCGGCTATCGGAAGCGGTAGATACAACGGCGATAGGGGAGCTGAACCCTATGGTTCTCTTATGGCCATCTATATGGTTCCGAATGATGTGCCTGTAGAGGTTCCGCCGGGAGGTTCTTTCAGTTTTGATGGGATACTGATGAACAATACTCCCACCCCATATTCCACGGATGTTTGGATTATGATTTCGGTCCCAGGTTATGGTTTGTTCGGTCCTGTTCAGCAATACAATAATATTCCTATGGGCGAATATCAGATTCTGCATACTGATGATGCTGTTCAGGATGTCCCGGCTTATGCTCCTGCCGGAGATTATACTTATATAGCGTATTGTGGGGATTATCCGAACCTCAAAACCGATTCATCCTATTTCGGATTTACCGTAACGCCAACAAATTATATCGGCAATGCTTCCGATTGGAATCTTTCCGGCGGATTCGCGTCCCTATCGAATCCGGATGTTCCAACGGAATATGTTTCGGTAAGCAATTATCCCAACCCATTCAATGCCGCTACTACGATTAATTTCACAAATCCTTCCGACGGCGTTGTTAAGTTGGATATTTACAATCTATTGGGAAGGAAAATTTCCACCTTGATAAACCGAACTCTTTCCGCAGGTGAACATTCGATTACTTGGAATGGTGCTGATTACTCCAGTGGAATTTATTACTATAAATTAACTGTTGGGAATAATGTTTACACTAAAAGGATGACATTGCTCAAATAAAGTTGATCCGAGGAATTACTAAGCGGGTGCATAGTTTGACACCCGCTTTTTTTGTAATATTTGGGAAGTTTAAATATATTGACATATCTATGTTAGATGTGAATAATTTGTATTCTTAAGTAATTTTTTAATTAATCGAGGTTAATGGCAGAGATTAGGAGAGATGTTTGAGTAAAAGGATAAAAGTCCGTTGGGCGGGGAGGATGTCATTTATTGCTACGGATGATGATAATCATTCAGTTTTAATGGACACTTCGAAAAATATAGGGGGCGATAATGCCGCCTTTAAGGCGTCCGATTTGTTGATGGTTTCCTTAGGGGGATGCACGGCAGTTGATGTAATCAGCATTCTCAAGAAACAAAAGCAAGATATTCGGGAGTTTCGGATTGAGGTCGAAGGGACCAATGCTAAAGATTATCCGAAATATTATACGGAAATAAAACTTAATTTTATTCTCCGTGGTAGAAATATAAATCCGGAGTTCGTTGAACGGGCTATAGATTTGTCCCACCATAAATATTGTTCCGTGGGACAATCGTTGGAGCCTAAAGTGAAGATAATAACCAACTTTACAATCGAAGAAGTGAACGACTAACTTTTGGAGAGAAAATGAAAGATTTCATTTATGCTGTGGAAACTCATAAAACGGTTGCGGATGCCGTTTCTGCCATAGAGGATGAAGCGGTAAAAAATGGCTTTAAGATTCTGCATATTCATAATTTCGATGACATATTGGCAAGTAAGGGTTTTAAAATGGAAGCATATAAATCTGTGGAAATTTGTAATGCCAAAGCGGCATACGGCATTCTTACGGAAAATGCTGATATAGGTTTGTTATTACCCTGCAAAATAAATGTATATATAAGGGATGGCAAAACTTACATAGCAGGCTTAAGGCCAACTATTATCGGTCAATTTGTAGATAGTGCCGAGGTAAACCGAATTGCCGATGAAGTGGAAAAGGCGATTATCAATATTATCGATTCGGCAAGATAATTTGTAAAATAAAAGGAAATAAAATGGGCGAACCGCTTGAAGATAGATATAAATATGTTTCTCATCCCGTAGAAGGTATAATCCCCAGCTCTATGATGGGTCTCCGTGATTTAATGAAAGCTTATCGGAAAATGTCTTTTCAAGCGAGAAATCTGGGAAGGGCGGCATCGCTTTTGGCGGAAATGGTTAGGGATAAAGACAATCTTGTGGTGATGACTTTAGCCGGGGCGTTGGTTCCTGGAGGGCTTCGTAATACAATTCGGGATGCTATCGAAAATGGTTTGGTCGATGTAATCGTTTCCACAGGTGCTAATATCTCTCATGACTTGGTGGAAGCGATGGGGTACCATCATTACCGCCACAGTGAACTGAAATCCGATGCTCAGCTCAAAGCCAAATTTATCGACAGAGTGTATGACACTTTCGTTAGCGACAAGGATTTTGTGGACACCGCATATGAAATCGAAAAACATTTCCCTTATCTCGAAGGAAACACCTCGGATGCCATTACCCGCTTTTTGGGGTCGATTGTAAAAGGTCCATCGATTTTAAAGTCAGCTTATAAACAAAATGTGCCGATATTTGTTCCCGCCCTCAATGATTCGGAGTTGGGGTTGGTCATAAATCATTATAATTCGCACAGAAGCGAAAGTGAGCGGATAGTTTGGGATGGTTTACAGGATAATATGAGATTTGCGGAAATAATAAGGAAAGCTCATTCCTGCGGAACCCTTATATGCGGTGGGGGAGTTCCGAGAAATTGGGCTCAGCAGGTTACTCCCTTATTGGAGTATTTAGATTTCGTGCCGGGAGAATGGACTCATAAATTCAGCGGCTATAAGTATGGGATATTGATAACGACGGATACACCTGTTTATGGAGGGCTAAGCGGTTGCACTTTTTCCGAATCGATTTCGTGGGGGAAATACACCGAAAATGTCAATAATGTCACCGTGAATTGCGATGTAACCATAGCTCTTCCTCTGGTAATCGGAGCGGCCATTGAGGAGTTGAGGGAGGATAATTAAGTAAAGTTTGGTTTTTGGAAGTCCGAAATTTGTTGCGCTTTTATTGTTTGTGATAAAATTATGATGAAGTTAAAAAAAGCGAGGTTGGAAAGTGGGGTTAATTCCTCGAGAGGTATTTCTTACCAAAGGCGTAGGGAGACATCCCGAAAAGCTTTCAAGTTTTGAGATGGCGTTGAGGAACGCCGGAATTGCAAAATACAATATCGTTACGGTTTCATCCATATTCCCTCCTTATTGTCAATTGATTCCGAAAGAGGTTGGACTATCCAGATTATCCGATGGACAGATTATTTATATGGTAATGAGCAAGAATTCGACCAATGAACCGAGCAGGTTGATATCCGCATCCATAGGTCTGGCGATTCCCACCGACAGAAAGCATTATGGT
>JALSTH010000061.1 GCA_026983835.1 Candidatus Zixiibacteriota bacterium
GATCGTATCATCAAGGGTAACCTGTCCATCGCCACCCATGGCGGTTTTCCCTTTATGTGTCAATCCAATTATAGTTGTCGAATGGTAAATCAATTTTAACCTCTCTTTATTTAACTCCCTTCGGGATCATCAATATTCCTCAAGCTCGATTAAAATGCCCCCCGTGGATTTAGGGTGCAAAAAAGATATAAGATGATTGCTCGCTCCCTTGCGTGGCTTCTTGTCAATTATTTTCACTTCATCCTTTTCAAGCTTTTCTATCCAATCTTTAATGGAATCAACTTCAAAAGCGATATGATGTAAACCCGGACCTTTTTTCTCTATAAACCTACCTACCGTCGAGTTCCGGGTCAGTGGCATAAAGAACTCTAACGAACTTTCCCCGATATCTACTCCAGCAACTTCTATCTGTTGTTCTTCGATAACCTTTCTGAATTTACATTCCAACCCGAACAGATCGGAGAATATTTTAAGGGTCTCATCAAGATCTTCGACAGCTATTCCGATATGAGCTATTTTTTTCGGTTTCAATTTCATTCCCCCCTATATTCGCCCCATTCTTCCCGCAGCACATCGCATATCTCACCGATAGTCGCTTTTGCCCGAACACACTCTATTATTGGATACATCAAATTATCATCCTTCCGAGCGGCCTTCCGCAAACTTTCTAAAACAGTTTTGTAATGTTTATTATCGCGGGAACTGTAAAGGTTGTCAAGCTTTTGAATTTCCCGTTCCCTGACGGCATCGTCCACCTTAAGCATCTTTTCTTTTGGTTTACCCTCTACCTGAAAGCAATTGACCCCTATCACCTTAATCTCTCCCGTTTCAATTCCCTTTTGGTAATCATAAGCCGCTTTATGAATCTCATCCGAATAAAATCCGCTCTCCACTGCTTTGAGTGCCCCACCCATAGTCCCTATCCTGTCCAAATAAGACCAGACCTTCTCCTCAATTTTATCGGTCAGCCATTCGATATAATACGACCCCGCCAAAGGATCAGCGGTATCAGGCACCCCGCTTTCGTAAGCGATAGCCTGCTGGGTTCTCAGCGCCAGCGTTGCGGATTCCTCCGTGGGCAACGAAAAAGCTTCATCATATGAATTGGTATGAAGTGATTGTGTCCCACCCAATACAGCCGATAACGCCTGCAAAGTAACTCTGGGGATATTTACCATCGGCTGTTGGGCCGTCAATGTAGATCCGCCGGTTTGTGTATGGAATCGCAACATCATCGATTTTTCATTTTTCGCCTTAAATTTCTCTTTCATTATTTTAGCATAAATCCTACGCGCCGCCCTAAACTTCGCCACCTCCTCAAACAAATTATTATGCGCATTGAAGAAAAAAGAAAGGCGGGAAGCAAAACTATCTATATCCATTCCACGCTTTAATGCGGCTTCAATATAACATATTGCATTGGATAGAGTAAATGCCACCTCCTGCACGGCAGTAGCACCGGCTTCGCGGATATGGTAACCCGATATCGAAATAGAATTGTATTTGGGAATGTTGTCGCGACAATACTCGAAAATATCCACTACCAAACGCAACGACGGCTCCGGAGGAAATATATAGGTTCCTCTGGCGATATATTCCTTAAGCATATCATTCTGAACCGTCCCCGACAGGGATGAAATCTCAACTCCTTGATGTTCAGCCGTTACCACATACATCGCTAATAATATGGCCGCCGTCGAGTTTATGGTCATCGAGGTGGAAACCTTATCCAATGGAATCCCATCGAATAATTTCTCCATATCTTCTATGCTGTCTATCGCCACCCCCGTTTTCCCAACCTCACCGACTGCCAACGGATGATCAGAATTATATCCGATTTGAGTCGGGAGATCAAACGCAACCGAAAGTCCAGTCTGTCCTTTTTCGAGGAGATATCGATACCGCCTATTCGATTCCTCAGCCGTAGCATATCCGGCGTATTGCCTCATTGTCCAAAGCCTGCCCCGATACATATTAGGGTAGATACCCCTCGTAAAAGGATATTCGCCCGGAAGACTTCGTTCTTTCGATTTCAAATCATCCGCGGTATAAACCTTATTTATTTCTATTCCGGAAGAATTATATTTTTTCTTTTTTGAATTATTTTCCATTTTACTTTACTCGAATTTCATCAACATTGTCCCCTTGTCGACTGCATCGCCCGAGGAAACTTTAATTTCCTTTACCCTGCCATCATCTACAGCTTTCAGCTCATTCTCCATTTTCATAGCTTCAATAATAATTAAACCCTCCCCCCTCTTAAACTCATCCCCCGCTTTCACTAAAATTTTTACAACAAGACCGGGCATCGGAGCCTTTAATTCCGAAAGCTTAGTTTTCGATGAATGGGATTTCGCAAATTCAGAGAGCATCTTTTCCCGTTCATCCAATACGGAAACCTCAAATTTGTTGAAGCCGATATGCACTACCATATTCCCGGAATTCTCGGAAAGATATAAATCATACTGTCTGCCGCCAATAATTACCGAGATGAACCCATCACCGATGTAATGGATATCGAGGGGTATCTCTCTATTACCATTATTTACCCTAATCGTTTCTCCGTCCCTGTATAATTCAAGGGGGATTTCCTGCTCACCGATATGAATATGGTATTTCATAATTCTTACTTCCTTACCCTGAAGGCGTACTTCCATTCACTCTTTCGCGATGCATCCCTTTTGCTGCTAATTACCATTTTTCGTTCATCAATCAATCTGGTCGCCGATACGGTAACCGCAACAGCATATCGGACATCTTTCGGAGCATCCTCTTCGATAACCGCTCCACCTAAAACATCCTGAATATAATGTGTTGAAATATCCCCCCTTCGGAAATTATCCTCATTAAGAACAACCCTATGAAATGGAATTGTC
>JALSTH010000062.1 GCA_026983835.1 Candidatus Zixiibacteriota bacterium
GGAGAGGAAGGCATCGCTCTCGGCTGTATATTCCATCTTCGCTTTTATCACTGTTCCATTTTTGGTTTTTATAGTCCCACGGATTTACCAATCGCTCCACCCTTCGGACACGGTGGTCAACTCCAGCGGTAAGATCCAAATGCCGCCGTTGATTTTATTTATTTTTATTAGTTCTCTTGTCTGTTTTACGATTTTATTCTTTTGGATTTACAATTTACAATCAAGGATAAACATTTATAGGAGAGGAAAAGAACAGGTGGAATAATATGGAAGCTAATTATGTTGCAATGATTGTAATCCTCTTGATTTGGTTGGGAGTGTTTTTTTATATATTTCGATTGGACAGGAAAGTCCAAAAACTCAACAATAAACATAAAATCGAATAAACTGAGGTAAAAAAATAGGATGGTCAAAAAAGTTAGATTGATTTTAGCCATAGCAATTGTCATAATTTTCGGATATATAGCATATTCCTCATTTAGCGATCAGATGACGCCTTATGTAGACTTCCGGCAGGCGCGTTCTTCGGGTAAGACCGTTCAGGTTATCGGGGAAGTGGTAAATTCGTATTCGGAAATAGATACTACAACCGGAGCTTTGAAGTTCGCTTTGCGGGAGGATGATTCCGGTGATACAATGGAGGTTGAATATCTTGGGGGACCCAAACCGGGTAATTTCGATCAAGCCGATAAAATTGTAGCTATCGGAAAATACGAAAGCGGGGTATTCCATTCAAATCGTCTTTTAATTAAATGTCCTTCCAAATATCAAGGGATGGAGTCGGATAAAGATAACAGCAAGGGAATTTAATGCTTGGAAATATTTCCATATTAATATCATTTGGGGGAGCACTTCTATCGGTAGTTCTTTATATTGTCATTGGCAGGAAAGAGGAGCGAAGCTTAATTTCAGCCCGTATTGCTTATTATATCTTTGCGGGATTTATTGCGATTGCAGTCGGTTATTTGTTTTATCTGTTTTTGAGCAATAGATTCGAGTATCGCTATGTTTATGCATACAGCAGCACCGATCTTCCTTTGTTCTTTAAGATTTCCGCACTATGGGGAGGGCAGGAAGGAACCTTCTTGCTCTGGCTTTTCATTGCTGCTTTGTTAGGCTTTTGGGTGATGTATAAATCGGGGAAGGATGAGATATTAGTGATGCCGATTTATATTTTAACGCAATTTGTTTTGTATCTTTTACTGTTTGTAAAAAATCCCTTTACTCTAAATTCGGTTATCCCGCCGGACGGAAGGGGCCTAAACCCGCTCCTGCAGAATTTCTGGATGGTTATTCATCCTCCAATTGTATTTATAGGGTATGCGGCGTTATCGATTCCCTTTGTTTATTCGATAGTTGCACTGATAAAAAATAAGTATGATAGTTGGGTTGGGAAAACAATGCCATGGGTGGCATTATCGACAATGGCACTTGGTTTGGGTATCTTTTTGGGGGCATATTGGGCTTATGAAACTTTAGGATGGGGTGGTTTTTGGGGTTGGGATCCGGTCGAGAACTCCTCTTTGGTTCCGTGGTTATTTTCCGCCGCTTTATTGCATGGGATGGTAGTGGAGAAGGCACAGGGTGCTTTGAGAAAGACCAATTTGTTTTTAGCTTCTACTGCTTATGTAATGGTATTATATGGTACCTTTCTTACCCGTTCAGGTGTCCTTGCTGATTTCTCCGTTCATTCCTTTGTGGATTTAGGGTTAAACAATTATCTATTGGGATCGCTCGGCTTTTTTGTGATATTCTCTTGGGGATTCTTATTGTTCCGTTCGCGAAAAATAGATTCCGCCCCTATTTCAAAATCTTATTTCTCCCGCGATTTTTTTGTGTATTTAACTTTGCTGTTCCTAACTTTATCGGGTGTTATAATATTATTGGGAACATCCGCCCCGATTATTACCGGGATTTTAGGGAAAGCGGCTGCGATTAGATCTCGATATTATATTACTACTCATATTCCTCTGGGAATACTTATGACCGTAGCGATGATGCTGTTCCCCTTTTCCATATGGAAATTCAAAAGGGGTTCTTACCTGAATAAAAGGATAATCGCTATAATCGCTTCGGCTGTTGTCTCTACGATAATAGGGATAATATACAGGATGGAATTTATGCATTTATTTTTGCTTGTTTCATCCGTAGCAGCTGCTATGGCGAATGGGATATTATTCTTCGAACGGCTTAAAGGGGATATAGGCCTGACGGCGGGAATGACCGCCCATATCGGGGTTGCTTTGCTAATAATAGGGTCGATTAGTTCTACGGGTTATTCGGATTCAAATAATCTTGTTGTTACTTCCAAAGGTGGCGATTATGCTTTTGGTAGGGACTTTAGTTTAAGGGGTGTGGAGCATATCAAAAGGAATAAAGATAAAATTAATTTGGCAGTTGCTGAAAAGGGTAAAGATTTTATCGCCGAATTAGACTTTACGGATTCCGAAGCGGGGATGGTAAGAACGCCCTACATTAAGAAATATCCATTTTATGATTTATATATATCTCCTTCACAATTGGATATTCCAAACAAACAGGTGCATCTCTCATTTAAAAAGGGAGAGGTAAAGGAAGTAGGGAATTATCGGATCGAGTTTATCGATTTTAATGCTAAAATGAACGCTAAAGATGGTGGAATGAATTCGGTTGCGGCAGAATTGATTCTTTCTTATGATGATACATCTTACACCATATTTCCAAAAATTGAAAGGCATTCGGATGGTTTTCATTCGGTACCCGCTCATACTGATTTTGGTGGTGTAATACATATCACCGGTTTGCAAGCCGATAATGGCGAGATAGCTTTGGCTTTTGAGGGATTTAATACTTTGGATGAGGAAGGTCAAACGACGCTGTATTTTCAAGTCTCGAAAAAGCCATTGATAAATTTTGTTTGGTTTGGGGCGATTTTGATTGTTGTGGGAACTTTATTATCTTTCAGACGGAGATCGATAAGCTTAACATCAAAGGAATGAGATGGCAAATAACAAATCCCCTTTATATATCGGGCTTGATATAGGCTCGGTTTCAGTAAATGCAGTTGTTTTAGATAACGATTGCGATTTTCTTTATGACAGATATATCCGCTCTCGAGGGAAGCCCCTTCAAGTGGTGGCGGATACTTTAGCGGACATAAGGGATAAATTCCCTCCGAGTCATATACGGACAATGGCGGTAACGGGATCGGGTGCGGAATTGGTTACTAAGGTTTTTGGTGGTATTAAAATAAATGAGGTCATAGCGCAGGCTCAGGGGACTCTTCATTATTATCCACAAGTAAAATCGATAATCGAGATGGGAGGCGAGGACAGTAAGCTCATTACCATTAAAAACGGCGTTTTATCGGATTTCTCCATGAATTCCCTTTGTGCCGCCGGAACCGGATCCTTTCTTGATCAGCAAGCGGCGAGATTAAATATTAATATCGAGAATCAATTCGGGGAACTTGCCCTGAAGTCCGAAAACCCGCCCAGAATAGCGGGCAGATGTTCCGTGTTTGCCAAATCCGATATGATACACCTGCAACAAATAGCAACACCGGATTATGATATTATTGCGGGTTTGTGTTTTGCCGTCACCCGCAACTTTAAGGGGACTGTAGCGAGGGGAAGGGTTTTGGAGAAGCCTATTAGTTTTCAAGGGGGAGTTGCCGCCAATGCGGGGATGGCTCGCGCCGTTAAAGAGGTGTTTGATTTAAAAGATAATGAGCTGATAATACCCGAAAGATATGCTTCTATGGGTGCTGCCGGAGCGGTTATAAGTGTTAAAATATCCGGAGAAAATGGTTTTATTTTCCCGAAATTGGAAAATATTATCATTAAGCCCCCCGAAACCGATAACAATAATGCTCGTCCACAATTGAGATTTAATTTTCCTGATAGGAAATATTATAGAATAACCGAATCAGTTGATAATCACACTTCGGTTAATAGCGGATATCTCGGAGTTGATGTCGGTTCATTGTCCACTAATGTGGTGGTAATTGATGAGAATAATAATGTATTGGCGCGTGAATATTTGATGACTGAAGGAAGGCCACTTGATGCTGTTTGTAAGGGATTGGAGTTGGTAGAAAGTAAATTGTCTAAAAATTTCAAGGTGTTAGGTGCGGCTACAACCGGTTCCGGTAGATATTTGACAGCTGATTTCATCGGGGCGGATTTGGTGAAAAACGAAATCACCTGTCAGGCTGTCGCCGCCATTTCTATTGACCCTAAGGTGGATACTATTTTTGAAATAGGCGGCCAGGATAGTAAATATATAAGCATCGATAACGGTGTCGTAATTGATTTTGAGATGAATAAAGTTTGCGCCGCCGGGACGGGATCATTTTTGCAGGAGCAAGCAGAAAAGTTAAATATAGATATAAAAGATGAATTCGCCGATTTGACCTTTAATTCCGAGAGGCCTATCAGTTGTGGGGAGCGTTGCACCGTATTTATGGAATCCGATTTAGTAAGTCATCAGCAAGCCGGTGCGGAAAAAAAGGATTTAGTGGCTGGCTTGGCGTATTCTATCGTTTATAATTATCTTAATAAAGTGGTAGGTGATAGGCGAATAGGGGATAGGATATTTTTTCAGGGTGGTGTTGCATGGAACAAAGCTGTTGTGGCTGCTTTTGAAGAGGTATTGGGTAAACCTGTTATTGTCCCTCCCCACCACGATGTTACCGGTGCGATCGGGGCGGCTATGTTGGCGCGGGAGCATATGAAAAGCATTGAAGATGCCAAATCCGGCTTCAAGGGTTTTGATATTCATAACAGAAAATACAAGATAACGAGTTTCATTTGTGAGGATTGCCCCAATTCCTGCCATATCCATAAAGTCGAAAGGGAAAATGATGTCGATTTATATTACGGGAGCCGCTGTGAAAAATATGAATCGGGCAACAAACCAAAACACCTCCCAAAAGATACAATCGCCTTGCGAAACAGGATAATGTTTCAAGCAGGAAGGAAATTGAGGAATGGGGTAAAAAATATTGCCATACCTCTATCCCTATCAACCTGGGAGTTATATCCATTCTGGGCGGAGTTTTTCTACCAATTGGGGCACAAAATTACGCTTACGAAAAAGACAAACCGCGAGGTTATAAATATAGGGTGTGATATAGTCGCTTCGGAAACCTGCTTCCCCGTAAAGATAGCTCATGGTCATATTGCAAATATCGATATGGAAAAGATAGATTATGTTTTCATTCCTTCAATGATAACTATGTTTAGGGGTCCGTATGATGGTAAGTACAAGCGGTATTTTTGTCCGTATGTTCAATCTATGCCCTATATTTTCAAATCAGCTGTTAGGGGAAAACGGGAAGATCTAATTGATAAAATAATATCCGCTGATATCGAATTGCATCTTGGTGAAAAATCGGTAAGTAGGCGTTTGTACGGGCTTAGCGAAAAATTGGGGAATAGTAAGCGGGAAATAAGAAAAGCCGTTCACAAAGCTTTCAAAAAATATGAGGATTATAAAAAAAGGCTTATTGATGAGGGAATAGAATTTCTCAAAAAACTTCCCGAGGACGGCAAGGCTTTGGTTATTGTTGGCAGACCTTATAATATATGCGATTATGGGGCTAATATGGAGCTTCCGGATAAAATCAGGCAGTTGGAAGTCCAGTTTATCCCGATGGATTTTATCCCCACCGATGAGATAGAATCCCGTACCGATTTTTCTATGTATTGGAATTATGGACGACGGATATTATCGGCGGCGGAATATATTGCCAAAACGCCAAATCTTTTTGCCGTTTACCTTACCAATTTCGGTTGCGGTCCAGATTCTTTCATCACTCATAAATTCAAAACGATAATGGGGGATAAGCCGTTCCTCCAATTGGAAATAGATGAGCATTCAGCGGATGCGGGCTTCATAACCAGAATAGAAGCATTTTTGGATAATATAAAGGGCGTAGATGGTAAGAGGTTTGATGTTGGGACGATTGCAACAAGGCAACGGGATATAACCGAATATAAAATATATATGCCCAATATGTGTGACCACGCCTATGGATTTGCTGCGGTTTTACGCAAATACGGGGTGGACACCGAAGTATTGCCGGAACCCGATGAGATTTCTTTAAACTATGGGCGCAAATTCACTTCCGGGCGGGAATGCTTTCCGGCAATAGTAACAACCGGTGATTTGGTAAAGCTGGTGAAAAGCGAAGGATTTGATCATACCCGCAGTGCCTTTTTTATGCCAACATCGGAGGGACCCTGCCGATTTGGGCAATACCAAAGCTTGCATCGAAAAGTATTGGATGAATTGGGATTTAAGGATGTGCTGGTTTATTCACCAACATCGGGGGATTCATATTCTGAATTAATCGAGGGAAAAAATAATTTTAGAAAAGATGCTTGGGTTGCTATGGCTTCCACCGATATACTCCTGAAGATGCTTCACTATACAAGGCCCTATGAAACAAAGGAAGGCGCGGCGCAGGAGATATATAATTCGGCAATAAAAAGATTAGAGGAGGTTTTGGAGGGGGGGGAAGATTGTAGTAGGGGATTATTGGAGGAAGTCGCTGAATCTTTCCGCAAAATTCGTTCTTCGGGAAACCGAAAACCTGTTATTGGAGTAGTCGGCGAAATATATATTCGGAATAATCGTTTTTCAAACAACCGATTGATTGACAAGTTGGAAAAATTGGGTTGTGAGGTTTATTTGGCGACTTTTGGTGAATGGGTTCTATATACATCTTTTATGTATGGACAAAATAGCAGAAATAATAGGGATATTATCGGCGTCATCAAAAGCAAATTGCAGGAGCATCTCCAGTATGCGGAAGAGCATCGTTTATACGAGGTATTGAAGCGGTTTCCCGATATTTTCAAAGAAAAACCGATTAATGAAATCCTTAAACTGTCGGAAAAATATCTCTCCAAAAATATTGGTGGTGAAGCAATCCTTACTGTTGGAAAGGGAGTTGATTTAATAAACTTGGGGGCGTCGGGTGTAATAAATACTATGCCCTTTACCTGTATGCCGGGGAATACGGTAACCGCTCTGTCTCGAAGCATTCGTGAGGATTATCCCGATTTTCCTTGGTTGAATATATCCTATGAGGGTTTGGAGGAAACGGGAGAATCAATTCGTTTGGAGGCTTTTATTCATAGAGTCAAGGAATATGGCAAACATTTATCTTATGCACATAATTAGTAGTGTATCGAATGGGATTACTGCATAATATACAAACGATTAACAGAATTTACCTAAAGTATTGGTTAAGGTCTATTTAGTATTTTTGTTTTAGTTTGAAAAATAGCCAATCTCTAAAAACAATTTTATTCCATTTTAGATTCGAGGAATTTGGAAGTCTTATTTTTTTGCTTCCGATTCTGTTTTTTCTTGTTTTTAACGGGAAATATCTCAGCCTTTTCCACGATGCGGAAAAAATATCCTTGTTGATCGCTTTAGGAATGATTTTAATTTTCGATGCAAAACCTAAATTACAGATTGGAAGTAGATTTTGGGCGGTGCTGCGTGACTTTGCGCCGCTTTTTTTTGTTTTAGTCGTTTATTCCAATATATCGATTTTGATCGATAAAATTAATCCTAAAGATATGGATAATATCCTTTCAAAGTTGGAAAAAACAATTTTCGGAATGCATTATTCCGTTTATTTGCAGAGATTCCTCTTTGAGCCTCTGATTAGTTTCGCTACTATTTCTTATGCGACCTATTATTTTTTCCCTCCGGTTTTGGCATTGATGTTATATGTCAAGGGAAAATATGAACCGTTCAGGCGTTTGTCGGCGGCGGTATTGCTTAGTTTTTTTATTGGCTATGTGGGTTATATTTTAGTGCCGGCGGTTGGTCCGCGATATATTATCGCCGATCAATATTCCACTAAAATAAAAGGCGGAGGTTTATCGAAAACCATCCGTCAAAAGTTGGATGATTGGGAATATACCAAACGCGATTGTTTTCCCAGTCTTCATAATGCCGTTATCTTATTATGCTTGTTGTTCGCTTTCAAGTATGAGAGAAAATTCGCTTGGTTTTTTCTGCCGTTTGCATTGGGGTTGTTTTTTGCGACGGTGTACCTCCGTTATCATTATATGATTGATGTTCTTGCTGGATGGGGTGTAGCCGTATTTTGTTTTTATTATGGACCCAAGGTATTTCATTATTGGAATTCAAAGAGAAGATTATATGGTTTTGAAATATAAATCGGCTTGACTTTTAGTAAAAGATTTGTAAATTAAATTGAGCCTTCGGGGTGAGGTGAAATTCCTCAGCCGGCGGTAAAAGCCCGCGAGCAAAAGCTGAACTGGTGGAATCCCGGTGCCGACGGTTAAAGTCCGGATGGGAGAAGGTTGATGGTAAATTATATACAACTGTTTATATCATCAACCCTGTAGTATATCCTCGAAGCAGGTTTTTTTTATGGTTGGATTTGACGGAAAAGATAAAACTTTTATGGAAAGAGCGTTTGAGTTGGCTTTGAAGGGATGGGGAAGGGTCTCTCCCAACCCTATGGTTGGGGCTGTTTTGGTTAAAGATGGCAAAATAGTGGGAGAGGGATATCATAAAAACTATGGAGGTCCCCATGCCGAAGTCAATGCGATTAAAGATGCTGGAGATTCTGTGAACGGCTCAACCATTTATTTGAACCTTGAACCTTGTACACATTACGGCAACACCCCTCCCTGTGCGGATGCGATTATTAGAGCGGGCATTAAAGAAGTCGTCTGTTCCAATCGCGATATGGATCCTCGAGTCTTGGGAAAAGGATTTCGCAAACTTCGGAGGAGTAAAATAAAAGTGCGCATCGGTTTAATGAGGGATGAAGGGCTTAAGCTTAATGAGATATATTTCAAAAATAAACTAACCGCCAAACCTTTTGTCACTGTTAAGGCGGCGATGTCATTAGACGGATATATTTATTCTCCGTCCTTTGGCGACCGCTATCTTTCCGGACGGAATTTTCTTAAATATGTGCATAAGCTTCGGTCGGGATATGATGCGGTTTTAGTTGGGGCGAATACCGCAATTGTGGATGACCCGAGCTTGACGGTGCGACATATTAGGGGGCATAATCCAAATAGGATCATAATTTCCGATGGAAAAAAACTCCCATCGAATTTAAAATTATTTTCAAATAAGACTAACCGATTACGAACTATAATCGCAATCTCATCCAATGTTTATGGTAAAGGCTTTGAAATTTCCAATGGGGTTGAGGTGTGGGTTCTTGAGTCGAAATCGAAGAGGTTTTCAATAAACGCTCTGCTTGAAAGGGCGGCGGAAGAGAATATAAATTCGATATTGGTCGAGGGTGGGGGAGAGGTCTTTAATTCTTTTCTAAAAGAGAAAGCAGTCGATAAAATTATTCTCTCCCATACACCTTATATCTTTGGAAAGGGGACCCATTTTATAAACGGTGGAGCCTTCGGATTAAAAATTATCGATTTTGATGATTTTAGTTGGGAAACGATGGGGAAGGATTCGGTTTTTATTGGATATCCCAAATACAATTGATAAGGCGGAATTATGTTTACGGGATTAATCGAAGAAGTTGGCAAGGTGATAGCGAAACGAAAGAGGGGGAATGGAATCATATATCGCATAAGCTCCGCCACTGTCATCAAAGATGTGAGAGTTGGTGATAGCATAAACATCAGCGGAGTATGTCAGACGGTTATAGCTTATGATAGGGATTCTTTCGAGGTGGAGGCTGTTGCCGAAACTCTCAAAAGAACCAATATCGGTGAATTGAAAGTCGGTGATAAAGTCAACCTTGAGCGATCGATGAAACTTTCCTCGAGATTGGGGGGACATCTTGTGATGGGGCATATCGATTGTGTCGGGAAAATTAATAAGATAAGCCCGATGCGGGAAGAAGTTGATATCACAATCTCTTACCCACCGGAATATGGCAATTATTTGGTTATGAAAGGTTCGGTTGCGGTGGAAGGAATAAGTTTGACTGTGGCTGATGTCTCTTCCTCTGATAAATTCTCTGTGAGTGTCATTCCACATACACTGCAGAATACAAATTTGGTTTTTAAGAAAATAGGAAATATCGTAAATATAGAATTCGATTTAATCGCTAAATATGTAGAGAAAATGTTTACCTTTGAAAATAATAAAAGCGGATTGACCTTGGAAAAATTAAAAGAGAAGGGTTGGTTTATATAATGTACCAATTTGATAAAATTGAGGATGCGTTAAAATCTATAAGAAACGGCGAAATAGTGATTGTCGTTGATGATGAGGATAGGGAAAACGAGGGCGATTTTATAATGGCTGCGGAGAAGGTTACTCCGGAAGCGATAAATTTCATAGCAAGAGAAGGAAGAGGTTTGATCTGTTGCGCCTTGCCGGTTGATAAATTGCGGGAGTTGAATTTGGAACCGATGGCTTCGGTTAATACCGCTTTACACGGAACAAAATTTTATGTCTCCGTCGATGCGGTAAAGGATACCACAACCGGCATATCCGCAGCTGATAGGGCGCAGACTATAAAAGTTCTAATCGACGATAGCACCGAACCAAACGATTTGGCTCGCCCCGGGCATATATTCCCGATAAGGGCAAGGCGTGGAGGGGTGTTGACCCGCGCGGGACATACTGAAGCATCGGTGGATTTATCGCGTTTGGCGGGATTGAAATCGGGCGGTGTGCTTTGTGAAATAATGGATGATGATGGTAATATGGCAAGGGTTCCCAAATTAATGGAAATCGCCAAGAAATTTAATCTTAAAATCATAACTGTTAAGGATCTCATTGAATACCGTCAAAGAAACGAGAAATTAGTAAAGAAAGTTGCTGAAGCCGACCTACCGACCGAGTATGGACATTTTCGATTATATTTGTATAGCAGTGATATCGATAAAAATGACCATGTCGCTTTGGTCAAGGGGGATGTTGGCGGTAAAGAAAATGTTTTGGTGCGAGTGCATTCTCAATGCTTAACGGGAGATGTGTTCCATTCTTTGCGTTGCGATTGTGGGGAGCAGTTAAAGGAAGCTATGAAGATGATTGAGAAGGAAGGGTTGGGCGTACTTTTGTATATGCGTCAGGAGGGGCGAGGAATCGGTTTGGTGAATAAAATAAAAGCGTACCATCTTCAGGAAAATGGGAGGGATACGGTTGAAGCGAATATCGAATTGGGATTCAAGGCGGATTTGAGGGATTATGGGATAGGGGCACAAATATTGAGGGATTTGGGCTTGACAACTATCAGGCTTTTGACCAATAATCCCAAAAAGATAATCGGGCTTCAGGGTTATGGATTGAAAGTTACCGACAGGATTAGAATTGAGGTTAAGAATAATAAATACAATCTCCATTATTTGGAAACCAAAAGGGATAAATTAGGGCATTTGCTTGAATTAAAGAAAAACAAATAAAATGAGGATATTATGCCGAAGATAATTTCTGCCGATTTAGCGGCAGGCGGAAAAAAATTCGCTATCGTCGTTTCGCGTTTCAATGAATTTTTCTCGGAGAAACTTCTTGAAGGAGCATTGGATTGCTTGGATAGGCATGGGTGTGAAGATGACGATATAA
Organism: Candidatus Zixiibacteriota bacterium; assembly: GCA_026983835.1. Taxonomy (GTDB): domain Bacteria; phylum Zixibacteria; class MSB-5A5; order UM-FILTER-46-8; family UM-FILTER-46-8; genus JALSTH01. The sequence goes on from JALSTH010000062.1 coordinate 11,530, forward strand.
CGGTGGTCCGAGTCCCCGGCTCGTTTGAGATACCTTATGCCGCAAAGAGACTCGCCGAATCGAAACAATTCGATGCCGTAATTGCTGTCGGCGCAGTCATAAGGGGAGGCACTCCGCATTTTGATTATATTGCGGGTGAGGTTGCCAAAGGCATTGCAAAAGTTTCCCTCGATACGGGAGTGCCGGTAATTTTTGGTGTGATTACCACCGATACCCTTGAGCAAGCTATTGAAAGGGCTGGTACAAAAGCAGGGAATAAGGGTTGGGATGCCGCCGTTTCGGCTATTGAGATGGCTAATTTATTTAAAAATATTTAACCGAAAGCTCTGTAATTGGGTTAATAAACCCCGTTCCTTGAAAAAAGAATATGAGTCCAAGAAGCGAAGCAAGACAAGCTGTACTTGAAGCTCTTTATGCGGTAGATGTGGGTGAATTCGAAGAGGATAAAGAACGAATTCGCGAAATGTGGGAATACTGTGTTTTGCAGCACAACCTAAAGGAAAAAGCCGCATTATTTGGCGAAAATCTTTTTAAAACCACCCTTCGAAATAAGAAAAATATTGATGAGATAATAAAGCTAAATCTCCAAAATTGGATTTTCCCTCGTGTGGCGATGATCGATAGAAATATTCTTAGGATAGGGGTTTGTGAAATAATCTTTTTCCCCGATATTCCTAGGAAAGTTGCTATTGATGAAGCGATAGAATTAGCCAAAACATACAGCACTAAAGACTCGGGTCGCTTTGTAAACGGCATATTGGATAATATTACCGAAAAGTCTTTTGATGAATTAAGTAGCCATTAGTGATTATATACCTTCCATATCTTCAAAAAGTTTTTTGAAGTCTCCCAATCCATCAGAAAGGTGAACTCGAATTATTTTCCTTTTATGGGCGATAAGGGCGTGGAAATCTCCCAATGCCTGCATATCGATTAAATCCCCAAAACTATAGGGTAACCCCGGAATAGGCAACTCCGCGGAGTGTGATTCCGTAATTTGGATATACAAACCATTATCCGGTCCTCCTTTATGCATTTGTCCTGTGGAATGTAAAAACCTCGGTCCGAAGCCTAAAGTTGTAGCGATATGAAATTTATTCCTGATAATTTTGCGTATCTCAAAAAGCATATCCCGATTCTCCGCCGATGGATTTATAAATGCCATCAAAGCGATATAATCTTTTTTTTGGGCTCTCTTTATAAAATGTTGTATGGCTGTCTTGATGTCGGAACCTTCGATTTCACCGAATAGTGAGATATTCCCCTCCGATAATTCTAATTTTCCGAAATCGATGTTTCCTTTATCGACGTAATCGGCAATGAATTTCTTGGCAATATCTTTGCTCTCCTGCACATTGGGCTGGTCGAAGGGATTTATTTTCAACACCCAGCCGGCGACAGCGGTTGCTATTTCCCATCTGAAGAATTCCTGAGGTAGCGATTCGGGAAGGGGGGTATTGATTTTTATAATTGGATG
>JALSTH010000063.1 GCA_026983835.1 Candidatus Zixiibacteriota bacterium
CGGCAGGCTGGTTATCACAGCGTGATATGGAATGCTTCGCACTACTCCAGTGGCATATACTTCTACAAACTGACCGCCAACGGCAAAACCCTAACCAAACGAATGACCCTCCTGAAATAACTCAGGATTCAATTTCGATACAAAAAGGCAGCCGATTAATCAATCGGCTGCCTTTATTAATTTTAATCCGAAAATTTATTTGTTGTGTTCCGCCCTCATTTCAGCCGCCAGCCTCTTAATCTCGGTCAAATCCCGTTTCATTTCACTCCACCCATACCATAGCGCATAATCGGGATTGGCGTGGAAAGTCCCCTGAAATGTCCGCATACGATGTTTGAGGTGCATTACGAACAGTTTCTGTTCTATTTCAGTGGGAGCATCGTGGAAGGTTAAAAGGTCCGGATATGGATACGCATAAGTCTCCGGTTTTTTGAGGATTCCGTCCTTATACAAATCGGCAATGATATCGATCGCCTCCGCAAGCAAACGATCCGAATGTCTAATCATCCCGTCTCCCTTTTCAAGTTCATTACGGGCAAAATTAGCCGAATGGCATTGGCTACAGGCTTTAATCATCTTTTCGCGTTCAAAATCGAAATCCGCTTTATTTAAGCGAGCCACATCGGCAGCCTTAACTACATCTAATCTCGGAGTGGGATTCCCATCGGGATCTAAAACTCCCAAAGCTTTGAGAATGGTAGTTTGATCCTTAGCCCATTCTTTATCCTCAATGGGAAGTTTGACCGCTAAAAATCCCCAAGCAGTCCGAACCTCGTGATTGCCGTCCTGCATATGACAGGTCTGACAGGTGGGAGCGGCAGCTGATTTTGGCAAAACCCCTAATTGTTTTAATGAATTGCGGACGCCGTGCTTTGATGCGGAATACATCTCCCATTGGGGATGATCAAACCCCATATGGCAGGTTTCGCAGGCTTGAGGTTGACGAGCTTCTTCAACGGAAAAAGTATGTCTCGTATGACAGGCATCGCAGGATGCTACTCCGAATCCTTCGCCTTCCGTCTTCAACTTTTTCAAATCCGCTTCCGATTTGATCCCTATCTTATGACATCCACCGCAACCCTTTTTACCATCACGCAATTCCATCGGCAGCCAATGAGTCGTCGGCATAGCGTTCAAAGCAGCCCACGCAAGAGCATGCTTGCCCTTTTTGAATTGTTCGACTTTCTCTTCATGACAATCAGCGCAGGTTTCGGGGGTCGGTATCTGGACCTTGTTCACATCCACGGCGGAATGATGTGCATCTCCATGGCAAACATCACAGCTAACACCATTTTGGCTATGCTTGCTCAACTTCCAATCGGAGACTATATTTGGTGTTATCTTGCTATGGCATTGGATACAGGTTTTTGCCATAGACCCGGAAACGAACAAAAGTGAAAACAAGAGAACAAAAAGTAATCTTTTTAGCATTAATTACCTCATTATAAAAGGGTTTACGGTTAATAAATATTTTTGAGACTCGATTTAATTTAAGACTGTATTATCGTAAATGTCAAGAAAAAACAAACTTACTTTTTTAGCGGGGAGAAATATAAACGATAGACTCGGTTCCGCTAAAATGAGGGAAGGGTTATTTTAAGGTTGAAGATAAGAAATAGCGGTGCAGGGACTCGAACCCCGGACACGAGGATTATGATTCCTCTGCTCTGACCAACTGAGCTACACCGCCTTTTTCGATGGGCTATAATATAAAAATACAATCAAATGTCAAGCAAATATTAATTGAGCATTTCGGATAAAATCCAATAAAATTATATGCATACTTCCGATTGAGGAATATTTACAGATATGAATAAATGCCTTATGATCAACCCTTCTGTTCCAAATCCTTGAGATTCGAGCCGATTAATTCGCTTAAGGCAGATTTATCAATAATTGTGTGGAGTTGTTGGAGAATCCTATCCGCTAACTTCTCCGCCAATCGTTCCGCCAATAATTCGGTAAACCGCTCGGAATCAATAGGAGGGGATTTTTCATCAGCTTCGGAATTCTGAGATGGCTCGGAACCGTTATAGCTTTCATAGATAGCGGCGGATTTGGGTTGAGGATCATCCTCAGCACTAGTTTCATTCTCCTGTTCGGTGTCGGAGTTTCGCTCGGGGTTTTCTGAACTTTGTTCCGAAGAAAGCGAAGTATTAGCGGCTTCTTCAAGTTCATTTATTTCTTTAACCTCATCTTTGAATGCCGATAAAAACTCCTCGTATTTTTCAGTAGCTCGCAAAGATTCCCCCGAAACCGATTCGTCCCGCGGGATTTGTGTAGAGGTTTTAGATGGATCCGATGTCGTATCGGGCAATTTATCCTTTTGGTAAGATTCCACCTTTTTTGGAACCGCCACTTCCTCTCGCCTCGGCTCCGATAATTCTTTTCGCATTTCATTTATAAACCAATTATAATCGTGCGGGTTATCCTCGGCGGGGGCATCATTTTGATTTTTATCGGTTAAAAATGTTTGGGGTTTTTCCGCTCTAAACCCGTCGAATTGTTTTGTGTTTTGAACGGGATCGATACCTGCATTCTCACCTACATTATCCTTTTCATAATCGGAATCATCCGCACCTTCGTGTAATTCTTCCACATCCAAAGAAAAATCGGACCAGGTGAAATCGAAAGCATCGTCCTCATCCATACCGCTCAATTCGACTAAATCGGAAGATGTCGTCGAACCTAATGTTGAATCGATGTCAGGCGTTTCCTTATCGGTTCCCAATTCTTCGACGGATATTTCGAAATCGTCCAAATAATCGTTTCTTCGCCTTTCTTTCTCATAAGGCTTGGAGTCGGAAACGGTCTCCAAATTATCTTTTGGCGGTTTCTCCTTTTTTTTGTTTATATATTTTTCGACCGTTTCGCTTAATTCGCGGGGTGTAAACGGTTTTATTATTGTATCATCAGCCCCGCTTTCGACAAAATCAGTTACCCTTTCGGAATCCTTCTGAGATGCCATAATAATTATTGGAGTTTCCTCGAATTGATTTCTATTACGAATAGCCTTACAAACTTCGACACCATTCAATTCGGGCATAGAATAATCCAACAGGATTACATCAGGCATAATACTATTAATCATTTTAAGAGTTGCTTCACCGTTGGAAGCGGAATATACCTCAAATCCCTTCTGCCGTAATAACGCCTCGGCGACACCCCGTATGGTAGAACTATCATCGGCAATAAAAACTTTTTTGCACATAATATTTAACCTATAGATCTTTGTTTAATTCAAACAATTCTTATAGAGTAATCGGCTGATATACCCCATCTCTTGAGTTATTCTTTGCGTTTAGCTAAAATATCCGAGGCTTCTGAGAGGATTTTCTTTTCTTCGGAAGTGAGGTTATGATATCCCACTAAATTTATCTTATCCAAAACAGCATCTACCTTCGCCAATATCTCTTCTTCCCTTTTCCCCCTTTTTCCCTTTTTGGCGGTTTTCTTCCTAGAGAAACCAAATTTCAATGATTTCAGCTTAGATAAATAACTTCTCAACCGCCAATCTCCTTTCAAATAGATATACCCTACGAGCATCCCGCCTAAATGAGCGAAATGAGCAACGCCATCGTTTGAATTGGCCCACGAAGCGAAAAACTCCAGAGCGGCGAAACCGATAACCAAATATTTTGCCTTAATCGGGAACAGCCCGTAAATGAAAATCAGCCTATTTGGAAACATCATAGCATAAGCTACCAATAAACCATAGATGGCTCCCGATGCCCCAATAACAGGATATGGCGAATTAATGGAAATCAAAAAGTTAATAACCCCCGCTCCCACGCCACAAAGTAGATAATATTTGATAAATTCTCGGCTACCCCAAGAGCGCTCGATATCCCCGCCGAACATCCATAAGGCGAACATATTGAAGAGGATATGGAATAATCCCCCATGCAAAAACATATAGGTCAGAAACTGCCAAATGAAGAATTGATGGGAAATAAGTCTTGGCACCAACCCAAAATAAATAACGAAATCACGGGGTAATACTTGTTGGAATAGGAAGACACCCGTGTTGATGATAAGAAGATATTTTATCATCGGGGTCAATGCCCCACCGCCGAATCTAAGATTTCTGTTACCGAATCTCATAATTTTATATCAAAGTTTTAATCCACCTATATTATATCGGCAATCGGCAATAAAATTTTCAGGCTTATCCAATCCCGTATCTTCTTTAAATAATATCAACCTATAAGGCGCATATGCTCTTTTAACATACAACGATCCATAATAACTTTCAAACCATTTTTTAGGGCGATATCAGCTGCCTGCTCGTTGATGATACCCTCCTGAAACCAAATTGTTCCTCCACCGATTTCAATCGCCTCCTCCACGATGGGCAGAACTTTGGCAGGATTGCGAAACACATCGACAACATCGATACGCCCGGGAATAGATTTGAGGTCAGGATAGGATTTTTCACCCAACAACATTTTATGCCCGGGATTGACGGGAATTATCTTATAACCCTGTCGTTGAAGATATTCGGCGACATAATGGGAAGGCCGTTCAGGTTTGGGTGAAAGCCCTACTACCGCTATATTTTTCGAGTTCTTCAATAATTCTATTAATTCGCTGTCCTTAGGATTTGAAAACATAGAACACTCTTATACTATTAATTGTAATTGAAACCCGTTTCCCAAAGGGAAGTTTCAGATTTCCCTTTTATTTGGGATTTCCCTTTTCCAGCGCCCTTAAGCGGTTGATATATTCGGGGAGTTTGCTGATAATTGCTTCGATACGGCGTTGCTTTCTGATATCCCGCGCCGGATAGCCGAATCGCACCGAATTTGAAGGCACATCATTCGGCACTCCCGATTGAGCGGCTATTATTACATTATCACCTAACTCGATATGTCCCGCCAATCCGACCTGTCCAGCGAGTATCACTCTGTCACCTATTTTACAGCTTCCGGATATCCCCACCTGAGCAGCAAAAGCGCAGTCCTCTCCCACAATTACATTATGCGCTATATGAACCAGATTGTCGATTTTTGTTCCGCGCTTTATTATAGTTTTTCCCATTGTAGCCCTATCAATTGTGCTGTTGGCGCCTATTTCCACATCGTCCTCAATAACAACCCTGCCGACCTGCGGAATCTTGTACCGAACGGGACCTTTAAGCGCAAATCCGAAGCCATCGCTGCCTATAACTGCTCCCGGATGGATTACCACATTATCCCCGATTGAGGTACCTTTCATTATTTTCACTCCGGGATGAATTAAGCAGTTCTCCCCAATAGTGACATCATCACCTATATAAACCTGACCGCTGATAACCGACCCATTACCGATGTTGACATTATCGCCGACTACGACAAAATCGCCGATATGTATTTTATCCCCCTTGAAATTTCTTCCGATTACAGCGTTTGGTGAGATTTTACACTCGTAGTCCGCCCGCTCGCCGTAAAACATTATCATTACACCGCGAAGGGCATAATAGGCATTATCGATCACAATACAGGGTAGCCCGATTTCGTCCGAAAGGGGGGACTGTGACAGGACCGCAGCTGCTTTTGTCGATTTTAATCGTTTGTAATATTTCCGATTCGATACAAATGTAAGCTCGGAAGGTCCGGCATCATCTATACCGGATATGCCGCTTATCTCGATATCATAACCTTCGGGGAATATTTTCCCGCCGATAGATTCGGCTATTTGGCTTAACCTGTAAACAGCCATCACTCTCCTTTGGAAAGTTCATCCAAAACCAAATCGGTGATGTCAAGGTCCTTTTTGGCATAAGCGATGGATGTGCTGCCGGCATCGAAGATAATATCATAATTATGCTCAATAGCAATTCTCTCGATAATCCTCATAATCTTATCGCGTATGGGCCTTACCAATTCAGCGTTACGGCGTTCCGCTTTACCATCAGTGCCGAAGGTGGCGTTGATATAATCTTGAAGGGCAGCCTTTTTTGCCTTCAACAGGTTTTCCTTCTCCTCCCGTTTGGCTTTGGAGAGGAGCAAGCTTTCACTGTCGAGTTCTTTTTGGATATTGTCGATTTCCGTTTGAAGGTCTTCGGCCTGCTTGTTCCAAGCGGCGACATCCTTATCGAACTTCGCTTGGGCATCAGCGAACTCCGCTGATTTGGCGAAAATTTTTTGCGAGTCAACATATCCTATTTTACCCTGCTGGGCAAAAATCGGGTTAGCCGACACCAAAAAAATAATAAGAGCCGATAAGAATAAAATAATGATACTCCTGCGCATAATATACCTCACCTAATCAAGTTTCAATTTAGAATTAAAATCCTCTGCCTATCTGGAAATGTGGTCTCCAATGTCCCTTCTCGGGAGGATCCAAGGCTCTTGCGAAATCAAATCCAATAATACCTACCATCGGGACTACAATCCGAAATCCCAACCCAAAAGATCTTTGCAAGTCGAACGGTTTAAGATCATCGATATGATAGAAAGCATTACCGGCATCGACAAACAGCAAACCGTATAACTGCTGCTTGGAAATAGGTATTTGATATTCTAGATTATAAACCACCATTGCCCTTCCGCGCAAGGGAATACCGCTGGCGGTTTGCTTCCCAAGGGAGCCGTCGGCATATCCTCTGACTTCACCGTCAGGATCCGTCCCTCCCGGGGAAAATCTTTCGCTATATGGAACATTGGAACCGCCATTATATTCGGCAATAATTCCAACTTTCCCCTTTACTACTAGTACGAAATTCCATAATGTCCTAAAATACCATCTTGATTCGAAAACCTCCTTATGATAATTCCAATCACCTCCCAAGAGTCCTCCGGCAAGCTCGGTGGTGAAAGAGTTCACCGAACCGCGGGTAGCGAATTGAGCCAAATCGCGCGAATCTCTCAGAAGGGTGAAAGCTACCGAAGATGTTTGATATTTTCCGGGATGCTTGTCCAAACTATTTGGGTTATCCTTATTATCCTCGATATATTGACTGGAGAAGTCGGAATAGCCGACTTCCTCGTAGCGATAACGGGAATAAGCACGGAAATAGTTGTCTGGCCAACGAAGCCTTCTCCCCAACCTAAAAGAAAAACCGCGACGCGTCTCGTCGAAATAACCGTAATAGTTTCGTATAAGTTGATAAACATTAATTCCCAATGAAGTGCGTGTATTAAAAAGCCATGGTTCGTCGAACCCCAGATCGATCGAATTACGCCGTTGGCCAAAATCCCAATTAAGCGTCACAGTCTGCCCCATCCCGCGGAAATTAGGAATACCTAATCCTATAGTGCCTACAACCTTGTCCCTTTCGGAATACCCTGCCCCCACCGATGCCTGCCCGGTCGGTTTTTCTTCAATTTTAATCACCAAATTGATATTCCCGTCGGGGAGTATTTCCCAATCGGGAACAGCATTTTTAAAGTAATTCAACATCATAACATTCCGCAAGGATCTTCCCAAAACCGAACGGCGGAAAATAGTATTCGGTATCACCGACAATTCGCGGCGGACGACATTATCGTGGGTTTTGGTATTGCCCGCTATCTTGATGAAACGGACATAAACAGGATTCCCTTCCACGATTTTGTATCTGATGTTCACCGTATAACCGGGGGCGATATCGGTCTCGTCGGTAATCCTCGCATACCAATATCCCTCATCCTGATACATCGTATGTAATTCGGTCAGGGTTTTGTCATATTTTTCCTGATTGAAAACTTCGTATGGCTTGAACTTGACAGCTTTCTTCAAATCGTTATTGGAGTAATAGTCGTTACCGATGAAAGTGTATTTTCCGAAACGATAACGCATCCCCTCGTTGATATTTATATCAATAAACATATGCTTCTTATCAGCACTGTAATAAATAGAATCCGAAACAATATAGGCATCGATATACCCCTCTTTTTTGTAAAAATCGATAATCCTTTGTTTATCTTCTGCGAATTTCTCCCGATCGAAATTTCCTGAGCGCCAGAAGCTATCCTGCTTGTTTTTCATCTTGCTGCGGATCTTTTTATCGGAGAAGACTTTGTTGCCGATTATGTTTATCCGCTTAATCTTGACCTTTTCATTTTCCTTGATATTTATAATCAGATTTACCTTCCCCGAAACATCGGACGGCTCAATCTCCGAAGAAACCTCGGCTAAAAGATATCCCTTTTCCTCATAAAGCTTTTTTATCTTCTCGATATTATTTTTGATATCTTTTGGGGATATTATACGCCCTTCGAAGATGGTCATCTCTTCCTTGATATCTTTGGTCTTAATCTTTTTGTTTCCGTTTATCCTTATGGAAGCTACTTTTGGGTTTTCGGTAACCTTGATAACCACATCGACACCATTGCCGGTGTCGGTGGCGTCTATCTCCACATCGGAAAACAGACCAAGCGCATATATCGCTCGGATAGCGTCCTGCACCGAAGCGGCATTTAGGGTTTCGCCTGAAAAAAGGCGCGCTGAATTAAGGATTAAGCTGCTGTCCGCGGTTTTATTCCCCTCGACCTTGACAGTGCGGATAACCAACCCCTTATCCTGCGCATTCAACCTGGTGGCTAAAAGAAAAGATATAATTAGTAAAGCGATAATTAAAGGTTTTTTCAACCCGAAATATCTTGACATTATTTTGTTAGAGTATATTGTATAATCATTCCCCCGGATTGATTCCCGCTACTTTAACTTCGGTAAATTGCTGGCGGTGGCCCGTTTTTACTCGATATTTAGTACGGCGTTTGAACTTAAAGACCGTCACCTTTTTATCTTTACCATCGCCCAAAACCTCAACGGTTACACTGGCGCCATCTAAATACGGATTGCCGATTTTAACATCATCGGTATCCGAAAGCAAAAGCACCTTATCGATGTCTATTTTCTTTCCTGTTTCGGCGTTCAATAATGGGACCCTGACGACATCACCTTCACTGACCTTAAACTGCATCCCGCCGCTTTCTATCACAGCATACATATTTGATTTACCTCCGAAAATCAACAAAGTTCCAAATTAGATATAATTTAGCAATATATTATGATTTATCAGTATGTCAAGCCTTTAGCGAAAAATTATAGGAAAAGGAAACGGAGACTTTTAACCGCTCGAAGGAAAAACAAGGGATACATTCTCCATTTGCGCCTAAATTAGCAACCCAAAAGCCTCAAGGAGGAAAAATGTGTCCCAGAAATATTTATACTATTATGCGTAGAGGTGAAGACAAAAAGTGGATCCTTAGTAAAAATGGAAGGCTATCCAAAGCAACCGCTTACATCATCTTTTCCAATATCGCCCATAAAAACAGCTACGAAAATAACAAAACTCCGTGGGAGATTATCTGCGAACGAAACAACATCATCAAACCTGAAATCGCAATTCTGCCAGCTATAAATCTCCAACAATCCTTAAATTAAAATTTGACATCCCAACCATAAGGAAGGAGATATTATTGTATTCTTCGCCCCTTTTCTTTTCAGTGAAATCCGATGATATCTAATGACAATTCGCCGAAGTTTGTTTAGTGTTGGAATTTTCATTCCCAATGACAATTATCAAAGTTTGTTTTTCCTTGACAGCAAGCAATAATACAGATTACTTAAAGAGTTTATAATTAATTAAACCTGTATTTGTTGATGTCGAAATCTAAAAATATTTATTTCCTCGAAAGAGAAGCTGAAGAATTATTGGAGAATAAAAGGGCGGTGGAAGCCATCAACCTTATCAAGGAAAAAGAAGCCGAAAATGAATTGACCGCCGAGGGGAGGATTATTTATGCCCATTGCCTTGTGGCAAACGGAGAATTATCGAAAGCCGAAGATGAGCTTTTGAAAGTTATCGCCATACAACCCGATTCCCCCTCAGCCTTGAAGATGCTGTCTCTGGTTTATAAGAAATCGGGTAATTGCGGAAAAGCTGAATATTACAATCGCAGATTTAATGATCTGCTGAATTTCATTGGGGAAGCCGATAGCTTTTGGGGCGATTTTTCTGGGGAATCCGTTGGAAACAAGAGTGGGGACACAATAACAGCAGAGGAATTGATAAAAGGGATAAAAAAATTGTTGGGAGAGGAATTTGATACTGTTTTCCCTTTTGAGACTAAGACATTAGCCGAATTGTTTATCAAACAAAACCATCTAAACAAAGGGCTGTCTATTTATAGGCGATTACTCGAAAAGGAACCTTATAATAAGGAGATGATTAAAAGAGTTGCCGATCTCTTAAAATCGGCGACCGTAAAGGCTGAAATGTAATCGAGTATAATATAGGATTGGAGTGAGAATAATGAATTTAAGATTAAAAAAGATTAGAACAAAGATGAAAAAGTTGGGAGTGGATAGTTTCATTACCGCCACTCCAAGCAATGCCGATCCCAATGTTGTTGGAACAAATGGTTGGGCGAATGTCCATTGGCTGACCGGATATACAGGCTCGAATGGATTGGTAATAGTATCCGATAGAAACGCTTATTTTATAACTGATTTCCGCTATAAGGAGCAGGCGGCACGGGAGACCAAAGATAGCGGTTTTAAGTTAATTATAGCTGAAAGGGATTTATATAGCCAATTGGGGAAATTGAAGCCGTCCGTTTTCGGTGCGGTAATCGGTTTTGAAGAGGAAAACCTTACCTATCAATATTTCAAAATCCTGCGGAGATTATTCAAAGGCAAAAAAGTTGTGGCAACAAAGGGAGTTTTTGGAGAATTGAGGGCGGTTAAGGAGGACGGTGAGATAAGGTATATTAAAAAGGCGGTTAAGATAACTGATGAAACTTTTGCGGAAGTTTTGTCGATGGTCAAATCGGGTGTGGCAGAGCGTGATTTAGCTTTGGAGATAGAATATCGATTTCGGCAAAAAGGCGGAGGAATTGCCTTTGATACGATTGTAGCTTCAGGGTGGCGTTCATCTTTACCTCACGGGAAGGCATCCAACAAGAAAATAAAAAAGGGGGAGTTTATAACTTTCGATATGGGGGCGACTTACAACGGCTATTCAGCCGATATGACCCGAACTGTTGTTTTGGGGAAAGCCAACAAAAAACAAAAGGAGATTTATGGTATTGTTCGTGAAGCTCAATCTCTTGGTATATCGTTGGTTAGGGCTGGAATTCGGGGGAGAGATGTCGATAAGGAAGTAAGGGATTTTATTGCTGAAAAGGGGTATGGAAAATACTTCGGGCACGGGCTTGGGCATGGGATTGGGTTGGTTACTCACGATATGCCCGTGTTGTCTCCGTCATCGAAATGGGTATTGGGTGGGGGGATGGTTGTTACCGTTGAACCCGGAATTTATATTCCCGGTTGGGGTGGCGTTCGGATTGAGGATGATATTGTTGTGAAAAAAGAAGGTCGCAAAATTTTAAATAAAAGTCCCAAAGAGTTAATCGAGCTTTAAGGGAACGGAGTTGCCGATGATGAAAGAATCAGAAATCAGGAAATTAATCAAATTGGTTGAGGAAGCTGAAATCGACGAGATAGAGATTTCTCATTGGTGGAAGAAGATTAGAATAAGCAAGACGAAATATCCCGGTAACTCCCATAATGCGGTTTATCCTGTGATTCAAGAGGCACCGGCACAGCAACCGAAACCCGCTCCTGAAAAGGTTGAGGAAGAGTTATCGTCGGATATGATTGAGATAAAATCTCCGATGGTCGGGACTTATTATCGTGCTCCGGCGCCCGATGCGAAACCTTATGTTGAGGAAAATCAATACATCACTCCGGGGCAGGTTTTATGTATCATAGAGGCGATGAAATTGATGAACGAAATCGAATCCGAAGTCTCGGGGAAAATTGTTAAGATATTGGTGGAAAATGCGCAACCGGTGGAATATGGGCAAGCACTTTTTCTTGTCGATCCTAACGCTTGATTGTTGCCTGCCGATAAATTGTAAAGGGATTTAAATCAATTTATTGACGGAAACAAAAGGGAAAGAGGTGTAAATTGAAATTTAAAGAAATGCTCGTTGATTTAATCGAGCGAAAAGGTTCCGATTTACATTTGCGGGTCGGTGTTCCGCCGGTTATGCGTTTGCATGGGGTTCTCGTTAAGATAGATGAGGAGAGGATAACTTTTGAAGATATGGATGGGATATTGGGGCAGATTTTATCTCCGGATCAAAGGAAAAGGTTTGAGCAAACTCGGGAAATGGATTTGGCATTGTCGGTATCGAAGTTGGGCAGATTCAGGATAAATATCTATAAGCAGCGGGGTACTCCATCGATCGCCCTCCGTCGGGTTAATACGGATGTGCCATCATTCGAGGAATTGAATCTTCCGATTGTGATGAAAGATATCGCTGAGTCTAGTAGAGGGCTTATTATAGTTACGGGGACGACCGGTTCGGGAAAATCGACAACATTGGCGGCGCTTATAGAATATATCAACTCCACTCGTGCGGAGAATATCTTAACCATCGAAGATCCGATAGAATATGTTTATCGGGATAATAAGAGTATTATAAGTCAGAGGGAAGTCGGAGGCGATACCAATTCTTTCCCCTCGGCTTTGAGAGCTGCTTTTCGTCAGGATCCGGATGTAATACTCATAGGCGAGATAAGGGATTTGGATTCTATGAATATCGCCCTAACCGCAGCCGATACCGGGCATTTGGTTTTGACGACTCTACATACATTAAATGCGGTAGAGACCGTAAACAGGATTATTTCCTTTTTCCCCCCGCATCAACATCAACAGATTAGATTGCTTTTTAGCGGGACATTAGAGGCGATAATATCCCAGAGGCTTATCCCGAGAAATGATAAACCGGGACGGATTCCGGCGATAGAGATCCTGCGTGGTACCGCCAGCATACGGGATGCTATCCTTGATCCCGAAAAAACCAGTTCGATTTTGGAATTGATCGAGAGCGGGCATATTCAATATGGTATGCAGTCGTTCGATCAATCGATAATGAAGCTATACCGTCAGGGTATTATTTCGTATCAG
>JALSTH010000064.1 GCA_026983835.1 Candidatus Zixiibacteriota bacterium
ATCGTTATCAGGGATGATATGGTTGACACAGCCGGTACAATAGTTAAAGCGGCCGAAGGCTTAATCAAGGGGGGGGCTCAAGAGGTTTATGCTTGTTGCACACATGGTGTTTTCTCCGGCAAATCGCTTGAGTTAATCGAGAAATCCCCTATAAAAAAATTGATAGTCTCGGATTCAATAGATTCTAAAATAAGTGGTAAAAGCACGAAAATAGAAGTTCTTTCGATGGCCGAAATGTTTTCCGAAGCGATAAAGCGTATCGCCGGAGGCGAATCGGTTAGTTCACTATTCGATTAAACATAATTCAAGTTCACAGGAGAATTAATGCAAGAAATAAACTTTTTAGCTGAAATTCGAGAGTCGGTAGGTAAAGGAGCTGCACGAAAATCCAGAGCAAGAGGCTATATCCCGGCTGTCTTTTACGAAAAAAATAAACCGAGCATATCAATTGAACTAAGTGCCAAAGAGTTCGAAAACACCTATAGAAAATTGAAAAGCCGTAATGCTTTGGTAAATTTAAATATCGACGGTAAGGATAGGAAAGCCCTTTTACGCGATGTTCAATATGATCCGTTAGATGGACATATTTTACATGCGGATTTCTATGGGATTGCCGAGAATCAAGAAATTACCGTCAGTGTCCCTGTTCATTTTGTGGGGACAGCCGTCGGTATAAAAGAAGGGGGAATATTGCAAACGATTATCCGGGAGATGGATATCTCCTGCATAGCAAGCCAAATCCCAGAGGCTATCAATGTGGACATCAGCGCAATGGAAATCGGTGATTCCATCCATGTAAGCGATCTTGATTTTAAGGGGATAAAAATACTTACGGCTCCACAGCGGACGATAGCAACCATGATACGGCCTACGGTAATCAAAGCGGCTGCAACAACTGTCGCCGGTGAGGGAGAAGAAATAGAGGGAGAAGCGGAAGGGGAAGAAGAAGCTGTTGCCGAAGGTGAAGGCACCGACAAGTCCGATAAGGAAACATCGAAATAAAAGGCTTCTATTCGAAAAATATGGTTAAAAAATCTCCAGAATAGGCGATGATATATTATAGAAATACAAAGTTGTTTTAGCATTTATAATTGAGGATATCTCGCGGATTATTGAAGATGAACATTGACCCCTTTTGTGTTGTCGCTTTACCGTATATTGTTATATATTGTGGCAAAGCTTATTCCAAGAAAATAGATATAAAAATACGGGGATTAATTTTTCGATAGGCTGGGAAAGGGATCTCTTTTTCCAGCTGTAATTTTGGAGGTAGAATGAAGGGAATCATACTTGCCGGTGGATTGGGAACCAGATTACGCCCGTTAACCGACATCACCAATAAGCATCTATTACCTATTTACGATAAACCAATGATATTTTATCCCATCCAAACCCTGGTGAATGCCGGTATTGAGGATATTATGATCGTTTGCGGAGGGAACAACGCCGGCGATTTCCTGCGTTTGTTGGGCAATGGTTCGATTTTTGGCTTAAAGCACTTAAACTACGCTTATCAGCAGGGACAGGGGGGTATTGCGGAAGCTGTCGGTTTGGCGGAGCATTTTGCGGGGGGCGATAAGGTAGTCATTATGCTGGGTGACAACATAATCGAAAAGAATATCAAGAATGCGGCCGAGCAATTCGAAAAGCAGGAATCGGGAGCAAGGATACTGCTAAAAGAAGTCGAAAACCCCCGTGAATACGGTATAGCGGAATTGGATGGGGATAAAATTAGAAATATCGAGGAAAAACCGAAAAATCCGAGGACAAGTTATGCCGTTATCGGCGTTTATATGTATGACAACAAAGTTTTTGATATAGTGAAAAGCCTTAAACCATCCCAGCGAGGCGAATTGGAAATAACGGATGTTAACAACGCCTATATTAATATGGGTGAAATGAAATATGATTTCTTGGAAGGGTATTGGGCGGATGCCGGCGAGTCGATTGAAGCCTTGTTGGAGGCGAACAACTTCGTGAAGAAATACGGCGCAAACAAGATTGATTGAAAATATAAGGATAAAAATATGGAACTTATCAAAGGAGTGATATTCAAAAAGCTGAGGGTTATCCCAGACGAGAGGGGCAGGCTAATGGAGATATTGCGTGCTGATGATGATATATTCGAGAAATTCGGGCAGGTTTATTTGACAACTGCATATCCGGGCATTGTCAAGGCTTGGCATTACCACAAACTTCAGGATGACCACTTCGCGGTGGTATCGGGGATGATGAAAGTTGTCCTTTATGATTGGCGCAAAGATTCCCCCACCAAGGGTCGGATTAACGAATTCTTTATGGGCGAACATAATCCATCGATATTGAAAATTCCCAAAGGGGTTATGCATGGCTTTAAATGTATATCCGACAAGGAGGCAATCGTCATAAACATACCTACAGAAGTTTATAATTATCAGTCTCCCGATGAATACCGTAAACCGGCTCATACCGATGAGATTCCTTACGATTGGGGCAGAAAGGATAGCTAAACGATGAAACTTCTTGTTACCGGCGGAGCGGGATTTATCGGCAGTAATTTTATCCGGTATATGTTGGGTAAATATCCCGATTATGAAATCATAAATTTCGATAAGTTAACATACGCGGGGAACTTGGACAATCTCGCTGATGCCGAATCAAATCCCAATTATCACTTTATAAAAAAAGATATAGCCGATAGCAAAGCGGTTGAGGGCATATTGTCCGATGGGGTAAATGCGATAGTAAATTTCGCTGCGGAAACCCATGTCGATCGTTCCCTTATGAATGCTTCCGAATTTATTCTTACAAATGTATTGGGAACTCAGGTCCTGTTGGGAGCCGCTCTGAAATATGGTATCGAGAAATTTATTCAAATTTCCACCGATGAGGTTTATGGTTCATTGGATTCGGAGGGATATTTCACTGAGGACACTCCGCTTGCTCCCAACTCCCCGTATTCAGCCTCGAAGGCATCGGCGGATATGTTGGCTTTGAGCTATCATAAATCTTTCGGACTGCCCGTTACCATAACCCGTTGCAGCAATAATTACGGGCCTTACCAATTCCCCGAAAAACTGATACCCCTTTTTATCGCTAATGCGATGGAAGATAAACCGTTGCCGATTTATGGGGACGGAAAGTATATACGGGATTGGATTTATGTTGAGGATCATTGCCGGGCGGTGGATTTGGTATTGCATAAGGGGAGGGACGGTGAGATATATAATATCGGCGGGGGAAATGAGCGGGAAAACCTTTGGATAACGGAGTTCATACTCGATTATTTTCATAAACCCAAAAGTTTGATTACTTATGTAAAGGACCGTCCCGGACACGATCGCCGTTATGCTATCGATGCTACAAAGATAAAAGCCGAACTCGAATTTGAGCCTGCGGTTGATTTGGAAACGGGGTTGGAGAAAACGATACAATGGTATGAGAATAATCGTCCTTGGTGGGAAAAAATCCGTACCGGAGAATACATAGAATATTATGAAAAACAGTATCTTCAGCGGGAGAAGATATGAGCAAAATAGCCATTACTGGTTGCTGCGGTCTTTTGGGTCAGAAATTGGTTCGCTTCTTGAGTAAAGGGAATGATGTAATCGGATTTGATTTATTGGATGAATTCCCCGACAAGAAGTACGATATAAAATATGAATTAGTGGATATCGCCGAATTGGGACAAATAGCAGCGGCGGTTAAAGAATATAAACCGGAATATCTTATCAATTGCGCCGGCATTACCGATGTTGACTCCTGCGAGAAGCAAAAGGGGTTGGCTTATATGGTTAACGACAACGGGGTTCAGAATTTGGTTGAGGCCTGCGGCGATTCAAGTATAAAACTAATTCAGCTTTCCACTGACTATATCTTTGATGGTGAAAATGGTCCCTTCTCCGAAGAAGACAAACCTAATCCGCTCGGCTATTATGGTATTACAAAATTAAATGCCGAAAAGGTAATCCGTAATGAATTGAAAAATTATATTATTGTAAGGACAAATGTGCTTTACGGCACAGGTGTTGACCTGCGTAAAAATTTTGTGGATTGGGTTTTGGGCAAGATTCAGGAGGGGAAGTCCCTGCCTGTGGTTACCGATCAATACAACAATCCAACATTGGCGGATAACCTTGCGGAAGCGATAGCGGAGTTGATTTCAATCGATTTTAGGGGGGTTATCCATTTTGGGGGGAAGGACTATCTAAGCAGGTACAAATTCGCTAAAGCGATTGCGGAGGTATTTTCCCTTAATGCGGATTTGATCCAACCTATATTAACCGAGGAATTGAAACAGAGGGCTCTTCGTCCTTTACGGGGCGGAGTTAAAACCGATAAAGCTGAAAAGATACTTAAGACAAAACCCCTTTCCGTAAGGGATGGTTTAAGGATTGTAAAAGAACAGATCGAGCTTGAATTGGTTGATTGAAAAGTAGTCGAATCTTCCGAATATTCCCTTGTTTATTCTTTGATGATAAATCCTTTCCGGCGTATTTACAACAAATCAACTTATTGCTTTCCTCTTAATTGAACTTCTTTCTTTATTCCATTGACAAACGGAGAGAGTTTTATTTTATTTGCTTTTCGGAAGCATTCTCTATCTTAAAAGGGAAATTCTAAGGCTTGCAAAATGAGCTTCATTCCGGAATACGAAATCGAGAGGATAAAGAATTCCAATGATATTGTGGATGTCATCGGTTCATTTATTAAATTAACAAAAAGGGGGCGCAATTGGTGGGCGCTATGTCCCTTTCATTCGGAGGATACCCCCAGCTTCAGCGTATCTCAGGATAAGCAATTCTATCATTGTTTCGGATGCGGACAGGGAGGGGATGTTATCTCTTTCGTTATGAATCATGAAAAAATGGGGTATGTCGAAGCCATCAGATTTCTTGCCGAAAGAGCAGGAATAAGCATTGCCGAAAGAGAATCGGCGGGGAATTATTCGGTTGAACTGAAGGATAAAATTTATCAAGCGAATAAAATAGCCTTGAAATACTTCCTCCGAAGCCTTCGCAGCAAAGAAGGAATGTCGGCGGCTGACTATCTGAAAAAACGGGGAATATCCGCAAGCGCTTTAGAGGAATTCGGCTTGGGTTATGCGCCCGATAAAAGTGATGGGCTGATTCGATTCGCCCTCAAGGAAGGAATGAAAAAGAAGGATTTGCTTTCCGCCGGTTTAGCGGTAAGCGGCGATTATGGATGGAGGGATTTTTTTCGGGGGAGACTGATGTTCCCCATTCGGAATTTAAGCGGCAGGGTTGTAGCTTTCGGTGGAAGGACATTAAAAGCCAAGGAACCTTCCAAATATATCAATACGCCGGAATCCCCTATTTACCACAAGGGAAGGCAGCTGTTCGGGTTATATTTAACGAAGGATTTTATTAGAAAAACAAAACAGGCTATCGTGGTCGAGGGTTATACCGATTTAATTTCCCTATATTCGTCCGGGATAAAAAATGTTGTTTGTTCCTCAGGGACAGCGTTTACATCTATGCAAGCGTCGTTAATAGCCCGTTTTGCCGATAAGGTAATAACCTTGTTCGACGGAGACGCTGCCGGTTTTAAGGCGGCGGAGAGAAGTGTGGGGGAGCTGTTATCCAAGGGGGTCGAGAGTTCGATTTGTATTCTGCCTGAAGGTTCCGATCCCGATTCCTTTGTCAGGAAAGAAGGAGCCGATAAGCTCAAAATTCACCTCTCCAAGGCGGTCTCATACCCTGAATTTAAAAAATCGGCGATAGGCGGGGATTTTGGGAAGTTATCCGCGAAGGAGAAGGAGAAGCTGATTCAAGAAATAGGTGATACGGTCGGTAAAATAAATGACCCTTTCAGGGAAAAAATATTCCTCGATGAAATGGAACGGGCATTCGATTTCCCCTTTTCCAATTTCATTACGCAGCGCAGATTCGGGCGAAACGACACCTCCGAAGATAAAGCGGTGGAACGAAACCGCACGAACTTGGAGCAGGAATTTTTATCTTTGCTGTCCGAAAACAAATCCCGCCTCGAGTATGCTTTTGAAATGGTTCCCGTTGAATGTTTCACCGATTACGGTTGTCGTTTGGTTTACTCGAAGATGCGGGATGAGTTTTCCTCTCTCGGTTGTATCGAGATGGATAAATGGGTTGGAGCGGATACCGACCCGTTGATAATCGCTACTTTGGCTGCTATGGAGAATTTTTTAAACCGAGTAAACGCTGATGAGAAGGTTTTAGATGATTATATAAAAAGATTATCTGGTGATTATCAAAGGAGTCTTCTAAGGAAATTGAAAACCGAGATAATGGAAGCCGAGCGTTCCGGTAGGATGAAAGAGGCGGAAACATTACAAAAAAGATATGTGCGAATTTTGACCGGGGGGCAAAAAAGTGGAAGATAATCATCCCGAAAACAATAACGATAACGGCAGAATGCTGATATCTCCCGGAGTTCTGCAACTGCTCATAAATATAAGCGAAAGTTTCAATCAATTAAACTTATATAATAATTTGGAGACGACAAATACTTTTCCACCAATCGCGAGCGATACATCGGATATAAAGGAGAGGGCTACCGAAACCGAACGGGTTCTCAAACGGATGGGCACATCGGTATCCGATCCCATCAAGGTCTATTTTGATGAACTTTCCAAAAGAAGCATTATGACCCGCGAAGAGGAACTTTATTGTTCCCGGGAATTGGAAATTTGCAGGATAGAATCGGTCAAGATACTTTTTTCCACGACCTTATTTACTTCCGAACTTGTCAAGCTTTCGAAGCAAGCCCTTGATGGTGAAATAGAATTAAGGAGAATTATCGAACTGCCGGGGGGAGGGTTTATACCGGAGGAACGGCTCAAAAAAGCGAGGAAAGCGCTGGCAAGGGCGGTACAAAAACTTAGCAAACATATTGACTCGCTGAACAAATATCAAACCCGTATCTTCAAGTACCGTGAGAACGAGGATGTATCCGGGGACATATCCGCCGCCGGTAAGGAAAGGAACAATATATATCGCATTATATCCGGTATAGAATTCAGCGGCAGACTGATAGATTTTTTCACCGACTTATTCCTCTCGAAAGCCGATAGCCTAAAGAAAGAACCGGGTATCGCCCAGTTTATCGAAAATGAAATGGGGGCGGTCCGTCATCAGATAATCGGTTGGGCGAACAAGCTAGAAGACCTCAAGAGAAGACGGGAAAGAAATATCAATATGATGGTTAACGGTAATATGCGGTTGGTGATAACGATCGCAAAACAATATAAAAACTGCGGTTTGGAATTTCTCGACCTTATACAGGAAGGTAATTCCGGTTTGATAAAAGCGGTGGAGAAATTCGATTACCATCGGGGAACCCGTTTTTCCACCTATGCTTCCTGGTGGATAAGGCAGGCGATCAAGCGGGCGATAGCCGATCAATCACGGACGGTTAGAGTGCCCGTATATATGAATTCCATGGCTCATAAGGTCCATCGCGAGAAACAAAACATCTTGAGCGAAACGGGGAAACTGCCCTCGACTGAGGAGCTATCCGAAAAATTAGGGCTTACGAATGAAAAGATAAAGGATGCCCTAAGATCCGCAAACAGGGAAATTTCTTTGGATGCACAATACTATAATGAGGAGGGCAAAACTTTTATGGAAATCATCCCCGATCCCAAAAGCTCCGACTTCATCGGAAAAACATCTTTCGTCTATCTGCGGAATAAACTCGATCAGGTGTTATCCACCCTTACCATACGGGAGAAGCAGGTCATTTTATTGCGATACGGCATCGAGGATAATTCTCCTCGCACATTGGAAGAGATAGGGACCATTTTTAATCTGACTCGCGAAAGGATAAGGCAGATAGAATCCAAAGCACTAAGGAAACTTCGGCATAAGAGCCGTTCGGATATCTTGCGCGAATGTTTCAATAGGATTCAGGATAACCCATCCCAAAAATAATCGGTGAAAATACACCGAAGGGGATACGCTCCATATAAATCAAATACCGCCTTAAATGTTATGGACTATACAATCAGGGTTGGCTATTCAATGGGATGGGAACTTTTTCCTCGCCTTTTAGATTTTTAACCATAAAGTCAGCACTGGTTTTAAGTCCGTTGTCGGGATATTTGCGGATAAATTCCTCAAAGGCGTCTATCGCTTTGCCCGTATCCGCTAATTCCTCAGCGTAAACATAACCTATCATAAATTGGGCTTTGGGACAATTCTTGCTGTTCGGATATTCCTTTATCAACTCCCGGTATGCTCTTATTGCTCCCTCGGGGTCACCGGAGTTATGGGCATTTTCCGCCTTTTGAAAAATATCCTTTTCACTTTGTTTCCCGCACCCGCTTATTAAAATTACCGGCACGATAATCAGGACTACGGCGATTAAATTCCTTAACCTCAAAATTAGACCTCCACAGGTTTGATATCATCCTCCTTTAGGGGTTTGAAAACTATTTCACCGCCGAACAGATCGGCTTTGTAATCGTGTGATTCCTCTATCTCCCCAGACAATATGCCTTTCGACAGACGGCTTATCAGGATTTTATCTATCGCTCTTTTAAGGGGTCTCGCTCCCAATGATGGATCGAATCCGCGTTCGGCTATCAACTCCTTAACTTCATCGCTGACTTCAAGGGCAATACCTTTTTCCGCCAAGCGTTCGTTGAGGTAGCCTAATTGGATATCAATGATCCTCTTGATATCCTCCCTATTCAAAGCCCTGAAAACAATAACCTCATCTATTCGGTTTAAGAATTCCGGTCTGAAATATTTGTTTAAGATCGGCTCCAACTCCGATTTCATCTCGGAATATATTTTATCCTCGTTGTTCGGGCGTATCAACTTCGATTTTTCCATAATGTGGTCGGAGCCGATATTCGAGGTCATAATAAAAATACAGTTCCTGAAATTGACGGTATACCCCTGACTATCGGTAAGCCTGCCTTCATCAAACGCTTGAAGCAGAACATTAAATACTTCGGGGTGAGCTTTTTCTATCTCATCGAGGAGTATAACCGAGTATGGGTGGCGACGCACCGCCTCGGTGAGCTGTCCTCCTTCCTCATAGCCTACATACCCCGGAGGCGCTCCGATTAAGCGGGAGACGGAGAATTTCTCCATATATTCAGACATATCGATACGGGTGATGGCATTGATGTCATCGAAAAGGGCAAGAGCAAGCGTCTTGGCGAGTTCGGTTTTTCCCACACCGGTAGGTCCCAAAAACAGGAATACCCCCGCGGGCTTGTTCGGATCGGTGATGCCTGCGCGTGATGCCCTAACGACTTCCGATACCGCCCGCACCGCTTCGGGTTGTCCAACAACCCGTTCGGACAGTTCCTCTTCCAATCTAAGGAGTTTTTCCGATTCGGCTTCGGTCAATCGGGTAACGGGGATGCCTGTCCATTTACTGACGACCTCCGCAATATCTTCGGCGTCAACTTCTTCCTTGAGTAATTTCATATCTCTTTGAACTTCCGCCAATGTTTTGGAGTCCTCATCGATTTTTCGCTTCAGTTCAACAATCTCCCCATAGCGGAGTTTCGCCGCTTTTTCATAGTCGGCGGCTTTTTCCGCTCTATCTGCCTCTAATTTCAATTGCTCTATTTTTTCTTTATTCTGACGGATACGGGTCATTATCAGTTTTTCGGTTTGCCAATGCTGGCGAAGTTTTTCCTCTTCTTTTCGCAGTTCGCTTAATTCGGTTGCTATTTCCTGAAGTTTGTCGCCACTGTTCTCTTCGCGCTTGATACCTTCGCGTTCTATCTCCAATTGGCGGATACGCTTTACAACCTCATCCAATTGCTCCGGCATACTATCTATATTTATTCGCAGCTCCGCCGCCGCCTCATCGATTAAATCGATAGCCTTATCGGGTAGATTCCTATCGGTTATATATCTATCCGAGAGCTTAGCAGCTGCCGTCAACGCTTCATCACGGATCTTTACTCCGTGATGGACCTCATACCGTTCTTTCAATCCCCGTAAAATGGAAATCGTATCTTCAATTGAAGGTGGGTTGACAACCACCGGCGCAAATCTTCTCTCCAAAGCGGCATCCTTCTCGATATTCTTGCGGTATTCATCCAAGGTGGTCGCACCGATACAGCGAAGCTCTCCCCTTGCCAATGCCGGTTTGAGCATATTGGAAGCGTCCATCGCCCCACCGACAGCACCGGCGCCGACAATCGTATGCAACTCATCAATAAATAAAACTATGCGGCCTTCGGATTTCTCAACTTCCTTGATTATCGCTTTAAGCCTTTCCTCAAACTCCCCGCGAAATTTCGAGCCCGCTAAAAGCGAACCCAAATCCAGAGAAACCAATTTGCGGTCTTTCAGGGACTCCGGAACATCGCCATCGACTATCTTTTGCGCCAAACCTTCCACAATAGCCGTCTTCCCGACACCCGGTTCGCCTATCAAGACGGGATTATTTTTGGTTCGCCTCGATAATATCTTAATCACCCGACGGATTTCCTCCTCCCTGCCTATAACCGGGTCCAGTTTTCCCTTTGCCGCCAAATCGGTTAGGTCCCGACTGTATTTCTCCAAAACCTTATATTTGCTCTCGGGATCCTGATCGGTTACCCGCTGATTCCCCCGAACTTCGGTTAGCGCCTTAAGTAGTTTTTCCCTATCCAGTTTTGCATCCTTGAGAATGCGGGAGGTTTTTGCGGTATCGGTTTCCAAAAGGGCAAGTAATAAATGTTCCACCGATATAAACTCATCTTTGAACTGCTCCGCTTCGGAGGAGGCCTTTTCCAAAACCTGCCGAAGGGTATTGGAAATATAAACCTGACCGAATCCTCCGCCGGAGACTTTGGGTAATAGATTTATCTCCTCTTGAACCTTTTCCCTGACTGAAGGAACCGATACGCCGCACCTTTCAAGCAAATCCGCAACCAACGAATCCTCCTGATCGATTAACGCTAATAACAGATGAACCGGTTCTATTTGCTGATGCCCGTATGATTGAGCCATCTCCGAGGCATATTGAAGCGCATCTTGGGATTTCTGGGTCAATTTATCCAATCGCATTTACTCCCCTTCCTTTCTCAATTTATTTTGAAAGTATTCTTTCCGTCGTCTTAAAATGTAATTTGGCATATTCACTTAGCTTTTGGGCCCCGAATTTATCAACCAATACGACGCCGACTTCGATTACCTTATTGGAAGCTCCTTTCGGCAATTTTACGCCCGAAATCTTGGAAAGTTTATTCAATCCCCTTAAAAATTCCGCACGGGCTAAAATTGATGCTGCCGCCACCGCAACATCATCCTCCGCATAATGGCGTTCAACCAACTCTATCTTTTTCCCCTTCTCGAACAACGCTTTCTGTACCAATCCCTTGGACGAGAATTTATCCGATATGGCAAGGGGGAAATCGCCCTTTTTCAAAACATTTTCCAGCGCGCGGGAATGCCCCCAAGCTAAAAGGCGATTTAGATTATTGAATTTTTTATATAATTCATTATACTTTTGGGGGGTTATAGTAATTATGTCGTGGGGACAGAGTTTTATTATTTCCGAAGAAATTTCCAATATTTTCTTGTCGTTTATCGTCTTGCTGTCGGTTACTCCCATTGCCTTGAGCTTTATTTCCTCTCTGCCTGTAACCCCCACAGCCGCAATTACCAAAGGACCGAAATAATCCCCTTTCCCCGCTTCATCGATTCCGATACGGGGCTTTTTTATGGGAATATCCCTTGTGATGAAACCAAGCAGCTCTTCGACAACCGAACAATCCCCCCTCTCCACCAACAATGAGGAACAATTCCCCTTACCATTCAGGTAAAGGTTAAGAACCATCTCTTGCTCATCGGAAGTTGTTAGAACATATTTTATAAGCATACCGTTAATGGTTGGCTTTTTTTCCAATGGATACGCATTTGCTTCGGCAAATTGCTTGATGTAGTTTTGGCCGATATCCCGAGGATACCTAAATTCGATTTTCCGACCGCCTTTTTGTATTTTCAATATTAAATAAACTCCAATTCGATTTTAAGACCTTCATATTTGAATCTTAGCGGGGCTTTTTCCCCCATTTTCCCCTTGAGAGGGTAAGGAATTAATACCTCTTCATAAACTTTTCCTTCGCCTTTGCATATTCCGCACCCGCCCAAAAATCCTCCGAACCCGAGGCAGGATGGACAGATAAACTCCATCTCCACCGCAAACAAAACGGTTCCATCAGCATTGACAACAATGTTATTTTCATCAATATAAAGGATAACGGTAGTGTTATGCAGTCCGTGAAATTTCTTTGATAGGAGTTCTTTTATATCATCATATACATCCTTGGTTGGGGTTTCGATTGCCGATGGTATCGTAGTTCTATAATACCTTCCTTTGAAGAATCTCAAGCCCAATTGCGAATCGTAAGCCATTCGTCTTCTAGGGTCGGATAATACATCATAAGCTTCTTTAAGGCGGATAAAATCAGCCTCGCCCCCGCCGTAATCGGGGTGAGAAGCCTTTACTTTACGGCGATAAGCGGTTTTTATGTGCGAATAATCGCAGCCATAATAGCAATCGAGAATTCTGTAATAATCCAATACTACGCCGTCGGCGATTGTCGGATGCAAATCGAACTCCTTGAAAGAGTGGAATAATTTATTTAGACAATTCAAAAATGAAACAAGTAATGTTAAATGTCAATCCTTAATTTAATTTCCAAACATTTGATTTACGGTAATATATGCAAAGGAGTGTAAAATTTATAGTATAGAGAGACAAAAGGAATATCCCTCGATAAGAAAGAAACTTAAATAAAAGGAGACACCTAATATCGTCAAGAGAATTGGACTTCGATAGGCATAATTTAACTTGAGCTTTCAAGGAAGTCAATATTTCCGGGAAGT
>JALSTH010000065.1 GCA_026983835.1 Candidatus Zixiibacteriota bacterium
CCCCTGTTCTCTATAAAGTCCACTATCAAGGACAATATCGCTCCGAAAGCAAAAATAATCGCAAACGCTTCTATTATCTCCAAGATTTCTTCCATTGTTTCCTCCTCAATAATGATTTAACTAATTTTGCTATATTAATCCCTTATTAATCAGGGATAGTCTTCTTACGATAATTAAAGGGTATTATTAGTTTTTTGATAAAACCTGCCACGTCTTAATCCCTTATTCGTCAGGGTATTTGGTTTTCCCGAGAAGGGAAATATTCAGTTGCCAAAGAGCAAAAGGGGTATGCCAAATCATACCCCCTATATACATCAATCACCCACGATGCAAGGAACCGCCAAAGAATAACAGTTTTGAACGATATTTTCCCTGCCGTGAACTACATCTTTCACCATCCGCCCATAAAACGGTTTTATCCCCCCGTCAACACGAAAAACCGCCCCCGGCTCCATTTGGAGCAGAGGTCTTTTGAAAGGGTTTATCTGTCCCTCATCATCAACGCTGATAAAAGCACCTTCGCCAACTTTGCCGTATTTCACCCGCAAGCGATAACGAGCATCGGTCGGGTCCGATTCGGCAGGCACCATTGTCGAAAGAGAAATAAAACCGTTGGCACCCTCGAAATCAGCGAAACCATCGAATTCGGTTATACCGTCCATTTTAAAAACGCCAAGTCCGACTGACTTATCGCGTCCGTACCCGACAGTCGATAACCCCTCGAAAAGTTTTCCAACCCTCTCAACCCAACCGTCTTCGACACGGAGATATATCTCCACAGCCGGCTCGATATGGCGATATTTCTCTTTTTGGGGCAATACATACTCCTCAGTATCGTAGAATCCCCCCTCTCCGGAATCGCCGGTTGTAAAACTGTTCCTATCAAGGGATGCGTGTGAAGTAATATTTAATTCCCACGGATCATCCAACGGTTCGGCATTGAGTATTTCACCGCGGCGGAGCTTGAGAAAATCATCGATCGACAAATATGGCGATTTCTTCCGTTTCTTGCCCATTCTGTAATCATTCACATCCTCTATCTCCATCGGAGGCATTTTCAACAAAGGTTTGGGAACGGTGCTTATTTCTTCGTTTATTTCTTTATTTTTCTCATCGATAATCACCGGGAAACCGTCAGAGAGGATAAAAGGCGGATTGCCTTCGAGGAACGGTTTCAGGAATTCCTCTATGGTCAAATCCAAAACACCATAGGCGACCTGCCAGCAAAGATGTCCGAAAATGGTATCCGATTGCCACGGTGTCCCGAAAGCCGATTTTAGTTTGATTCGGATTTTGTAATCTTTCATCACCAATCCAAGCCTCTTATATATTCGCTCAGCGGCTTACCGTCAGAAGTAGTGAACTTAACCTTACCATAACCACGAGAACCGTTCCCACCAAGATAACGCGATTCAACTAATTCAAGCCCTTCCGCAAGTTTGTCAAACCATTCCTTTAGGTATTTTTTGTCTTGGTCAAAAATCATTGCAACTATCTCGATATCAAAAACGGCGCCTGCCGGTACCCTAAAATTCTCGCGAGGGTCAGCGGAAGTCATAGTTTTTCTATCAATCCGAACCTCTGTTTTGGCTTCAGCGTAATCACCTAAGACTTCTCCGATTTTTTCTCTACTTTTTTCGTTTAAAAAAGAATCCCGAAAAATAAGTCGAGTAGGTGCAGTAATATTCTTGGAATTACCACAACCGAAAAGTTGACAGACGAAACAATCTTCTTTCCCGCAATCGCAAGGATTAGCTCTTTTCTTGTTATCTATAGATATTTTATTATAGTTTAGCTCCAGTAATGATCGGACCTTCCCTTTTATGGATGAGCCGGGAATATATGGAAGACCGTCAAGGGGATTCCTAATTATCGGATTATCAATGCCGGCAATCTCAAAACCGGTATCTGTCCCTCCAATTCTAAGACCTGTAAGACAATGTAATTGTCCTTTAATCTCAACGAATTTTTCCAATTTCATCTTATTCCTCCGTTTTTTTAATTGTGATATTTTTTGTTGTTTTCTAATTCGGTTAAATATGCAATAATGGCTGAAATATATTTTACAAAAGCCACAAATTCTTTCTCATTTCTTTTTATTACTCCCAGATGACTTGAATATAATTGTCTGAATACTGGACTATATGGAGGCTTATCCCTATTGGTTTGATATACCACAAAGGAATACAATTCATCCAATTTCGGTTTTACCGCTTCAAATTTCGGTCCCGATGGCAGTCTGAGAGGTATTTCTATGCCTTTTAAATACCTAAGAAAATTTCTGACCGATGTTTTTTTCATATTGGATTGGTGTATACTTTCGGATGCTTTCTTAGCCGAATCTAAAAATATTTCGCCTTTTATCACATCTTTTTCATTAAAAAATGTATCGAATATACATTCTTTCGGTAAAGGCATATATTTTCTATTACGGTTAGTATTCCTATTTCTTCCTAAATTCCTCGACATATTACGACCCTCCGAATTTTTAGGTTTACACATCATACAATATTTTTGTCCCGGTAATGCCTCTCTTTCGTGGCATATAATACATTTACCCATTATTTTTACCCTTTCTATTTTTATAAAGTGCGTATTGGCAGATAAACGGTAAGAACTTGTTATCTTTGTATTCTGGATTGGTAAAGGAGTGAGCCCATTCCATAGCTGGTTTTTGTTCTTTTCTTTGATTCCAATTTCGAGTGAAATCATAAATCATCTGGGGGATTACCTCCAATTTTGAAGTATCCCCGTTTTTCGCGAAATCAACTAATCTTTTACCATAACCAAGCAGACGGTATATCATACTCGAGCTGACGATTTCATCGTTCAGCCACTCAGCTAATTGTTCGGCATCTTCGAGCAATCGAGAGTAATCTTCCCAATCCATTGTGGTCGATAAGGTTGTGATAGCATTTTTCCCTTTCCCGTCTTTAGTGTCTTCTCTATCTTTGGAAAGTTTCAGATTGTTTTCTGCGAGTTCCTTGGCGAAAGATATAGGGGTTTTGGGTTTGGCAATACCGATGCCCACCGAAATTCCCCAGGATTTATTCTCACAGGTATACTCCTTGAATTTTAGATGAAGGTCTTCTGCGAAATGATGGATTTCATCCCAAGGTCCTATAAAAAATAGGTCATCACCACCGGAGAAAACGGTATATATATTTTTATATTTAGTTTCCAGGAAATGATATAAATATCCGGAGAAGAAATACTCCAAAGATCTGCTGAGGGTAGCCATTCCGGATATCGATTTTTTACTGTTTTTGAAAAGATACCCCAAATCATCGATGTCCGCTTTGAGATAACCCAGAAGATCGATTCCATCGGATCTTTCAGCTATTTTCTCGAAATTCAGAGGTTCGTTGTAATCGCCGCGAGGGATATAGTTGTTTTTAAGAAGGGTATAATAAGGAAGTTTATACTCCCTCTTCAAGTTCCCCCGAAATTCTATGGCGATTTCCGAAGATGGGGTTGCCTCCTCAGACAACCTATAACTCGCAAATGGTAGTTTATACGAAAGTGAATCATCAAACGACACTTCCTGATATTCGGATTTTGTCAGTTTCGTACCTATATCCCTGTCAGCGCGACAGTCGGCACATAAAGATTCACCTGAATCGACATCCTTCTTGGTAATGGGATTCTTATAGCAGGATTTGCAGATATCACTGTATTTGGACGAATAGCCGGGTCGCAACCATTCACGCTCATCCCATTTTCCATTTTGTTTCAGCGGGGTCAACCCCATTTTGCTTTGTTCCGTAAGGCGTTCATTAAGTTCTTTTAGAACTGAGGTGAAATTCTCAATATCGCTTTTTGAAGCCTTCATCCAATCGAGGTTAAATCTCAACTCGCCATTCCTTTCCTCGAGAATCCATTTATGGATAGTTTGGCGATATTTCTTCAGTACCTCTTCGGTTTTATCTAAATTCGGTAACAGCAGATAAAATTTCCCACCAGCAGACATCACAATATGTACAAGCGATAACTGTAAATCGTGCAAAATCCCCATAGCGGTTAGATCGGAGACCGTACCGACCTGAAATGACCGTCCGCGAAGAGCTTTTGCCAATCCTTTAAAGGAAACTCCATCGAATATATATTTCTGTATTCCCCCAAAATCGCCGACTGCTAAAATAAATGGATTTTCTTTATCCCTAGCGAGTGCAAGACAACCGGCGATTGCGGATGTAGTTTTCAGGTGATCAAATAAGGAAATATCAGGGGTTTCTACATTAGTCGCCGATGGAACCGCCCAAAGTAGTTTTTCAAGAATGGATAATACTACATTGATAAATTTGTTTTCTTCATTTATCGATACACTTCTGATAGTCTCAATAGCTTTTTCCCAGAGCCTTGAGTAGCTGTCTAATAGTTCATTCTCTTCTGGTAGTTTTCGAGGGAAAATGGTTTCAGGAGAATAAGTGTTAAGCTCGAATCTATACTCCGTTGGATGGGAAGGGGTATTATCGAGCGGGACTTGGCTCGTTATCGGATTAAGCAACTTCTTTCGAAAATCGTGAGAAGAATTCATATCTCCATTTGATTCCCGCTCAGTTGCTGACGATAGATGATCAGCTTCCTGAATTATCCTTTGAAGTTCATCTGCCGGATTGTGGTGATAGGAAGCTAAATTCGCTAGAGCCGAGATGTTGATACTATTAGGTATCGCATCCTTAATTCTTTCACAGAACTCATTGGTGTAGAGAACATGTTTATGAGTAGCGTGCCTATACTCATCCTTCGGACATAGATAATCTTCAAGGTTGATGGAACTGCTTGATAAACCATCATTCCCTTTGAAGGCGCGCTGTCCAACTTTCCCGATATCATGTATCAGCGCTGCCAGAGTTAATTCAGCATAATTTTTAGTCATCATTTAACCCCAAGATTTTATATATGGTAATAATTCTTTTCCAACTGAAAAAAACACCTAAAGTGGAAATGCCATCCCCTGAAATGGGTCGTTATTTCCAAATCTTACAGCCGATAAATCAGAGCAATTTATTTATAGATAATAAATATGGCTTTCCCGAAGCATTGTCAATAAAAATCGGGGAAAAACAAAACGGGCCGTAATTCAAAATCACAACCCGTTTTTACTATGGCTGCTAATCGTTCGTTATTACGATTGTCAGCGATTTATTTTAGAGAAGTTATTTCAATAAAGTAGCCCTTTTCGTGAGGGTTTTATCTCCTACCTTTAATCTATAAAAATAGATTCCAGAGGAATATTCCGAGGCATCCCAATTTATTCTATAAGTCCCCGCTTGCTGATAACTATTGACCAAAGTGCGGACTCCTTGCCCCATCAAATTGTAAATTTCCAATTGGACATCCCCCGCCTTTGGCAATTGGTAGGCAATTGTCGTGGTCGCATTGAACGGGTTGGGATAATTCGCCGATAGGGAATAATTGGAAGGTATATCATTCCTTGAGCCATCAAACCAGCCGTTTAACCCCCAAGTATCATTCCCACCGGATGCGGCTCCGAATACATAAAAGACAAAGGATGATGAGTCCAAGATATTCGTATCATAATCCCCACAATAGGAAATATAGCGATATATCCCCGGTTCAGCGCTATGAGGAACCGCCTGTTGAACTCCCTCATAAGTTAGAGTTTCGCTTGGTCCCAAAGGTATATTATTGTAATTGCTGATCGGACCATACAACCCCACATCGGGGACATCGACCATCGTCCAAACATCGGTTGTAGTCGATTGGTTCAGATTATTGGTCAAACTTCCGGTAAAAGTAAATGTATCTCCCGGAAAGACCACTACGGGGGCGCTGTCAGGGACCATATTGATAAATAAATCGGAATCGCCTCCGGTTATCTCGATTTGGCCTTCGTAAACCCAATAGTTATGTTTATAGATTGTGATGTCCATAGTTCCGGTTGTGGTGGTCGAAGGGTAAAATATTACGAAACCGGCGACATTGGTGTATCCAACATCGTAAATCTCATCATCCTTCATAATACAAACCCGTGCATTCTCGACATAACCGCCCGAACCATTTTCAACATAAACCGTGAAAGGGGAATAACCAAGCGGTAAGCTCGATGGATAGGAGACCGCCAGATCATTGGGATCGGTAGTCCAAATAGGCATTTCCGGATCGCCCATAAGGGTTAGTTCGGTGAAAATATATTTATTTATTTCGCCACCCGTCGGACTATCGTTTTTGTGTTCGGCGAAGCATTCGCCAAGGCTGTAATGCCCCTGCTGGAAAATGGAGCGGAAGAAATATTGATCGTAAAGCATCGAGAGGGTATTGATATATCCAGGGTTATACCACCCATAGCGGGAGTTTCCTATAAAAGCGACTCCTCCGCCGTTGGAGTTGCGGACGAAGTGCTCGGCTATGCAGGCATCGTAATCATAAGCATCGGTCCAACAGCCCATCGAATACATTATACTTTGATTATCGCCATTATTAAAAGCATCCATATCACTATCGTACAGCCCCCAACCATGATTGATATAGCCGGTACCGATAAAGTCCTGATTACAGTGATCTATATGATTGATGAGATTCTGTCCATCGTTGATAGCGGATATGACATTATCCCTGTGATTTCCGCCATCGCTGTCGAAAACATCGGCTTTCGTCCAAGTCGGCGGGATATAATGATTGTTGATGTACCTTTTACAGTCTTCGCCCGGAGTGGAGTCGTCCAAATCAAACCCGAACATTCCCACCTTTTTGATATAATTAGTCGGCGGATTAGTTTCGTAAGTCATTACTTTATTAATAAAAGTACTTACCTGAGAAGTATTCGTAACGGATGCTCTGCCGACATAAACCTCATTTATGAAATCATCATCGAAATCTCCATAATAGGTATCATTTGGTATATTATCACCATTATAGTTAGCTACGCCATAAGGGATAATGTTTGTGTCGCCACCTAAAAGCAGATAAGTCATTCCCCAGTTGCTGTATGCGTCGCTGACAAATGCCCGTATCTTGTCGGCGTCGGAACCGCTATATCCACCATTGTTATAAATCCAATCGGTCGTAACGATTTTCGCGGGCAATCCTTTTTTGTTTTTCCAATCGGCTAAAGATTGAAAATCATCAACCCAATTCGAGGAGGTAATAATAACATAATCATACCTTCCGGGTTCCACGCCTGTATTTGCCGGTAAGTTGGCGGTCAACGATACATCCTCGGGATTTATAACCAATTCCTCGACTAATTTTTCCCGAGCCGATATCGATTTATCGGAAATGCTAATTGGCAGATAATCTCCACAATTATAACCATCGGTCCCTTCTATGGCGAAAGTTATTGATGTGTAAAGGGAGAGTTGTCCCTTGGCGGGGATATATTCAATCGGGTGAATCAAAACAACCGCCATCGGTTGCCCCGCCAAATCAGTTTCCCGAATTAATTCAACAACCTTTTCGGGGTACGGAGCGGACGAGGAATATATGTTGTCATCTGGGTTGATGAAATCGGCTCGATCGAATTTATCCCCGATATGTCTCGGTGGTTGAGCGGGGAAGATATTATAACGCCCACTTAACTCGGATTTCTCAAAGCTGACAAGATGAACACCCGTTATCGACATCCCCGACGGAATAGCGACTTTTATCTCCCGCAAAGGTAGCATAGGATTGCCCGGTTCTGCGGAGTTATAACAATCGCTGATCTGCACCTTATCATATCCCATCAATTTTTCAAAGCTTATATCGGAGCTATTGAATGTTATGTTCTCCTCTATATAATAAGGGCTATTACCATTTGCCGCCGAAGATTGATAGGAGGGAAACAGTAATATAGCCGTTGTTATCAGGAGCAAAATCAGGGTCCGATGCGTCTTCTTCATAATGTTTGTCCTTTTCTTAATTAATTTGTGGGTTTTTATGCGAAGAAAATTAATAATCCGTTAGTTCTATGGGAGGAGCCTAAAAGTCCTCCCATAGCTTATTTTTTAATCAGGCTCCCATAGAAATTATTTTATAAGAGCCATCGTCTTCGTGCTTACATAATCTCCCGCAATCAGTTTATAGAAATAAATTCCCGAAGAATAATGGGAAGCATCCCAATTGATGCTATGATATCCAGCTTCTTGATATCCGTTCACAAGTGTGATAACCTTCTGACCCAATAGATTGTAAACCGACAATTCCACTTTGGAGCCAACAGGCAGGGCATATTCTATCACCGAATGTGCATTAAACGGATTTGGGTAGTTCTGGGCAAGAGAATATTTCATTGGTAGCTCGGTCGTTGATTCAACGGTATTATCCGGCGAAAATCCATCCACCCTCCATTCATCAGCACCGCCGTCTATCGTTCCGCCGATTACCTCAAACGGGAATGAAGCTTCATCATAGACAGTCGATGGGTAATCGCCGACATAGGCGCTGTAAGTATAGGAGCCCAATGGGGCATATGTTGGAATCGCCTGCGTCGGGTAGTAGTATTGAGTTGCATTGCCGTTGATATCCGTATTGATATTAGCCAATGGACCATAAACGGTTTCATCCGGCAAAGTCAGCATAAGCCAGCCATCGTAATTTACGGAATTGCCCGTATTATTGGCTACGACAACCGTATAATCGAAACTGCCGCCCGGATGAACATTTACCGGGGATTGGTTAGGTTGCATCGCCAAACTCAATATCGGCAAGTTGTCCAAAATATGCAAGCTGACAGGAACTTCCATATCGGGCAACGAATGTAGCGTATCCCAAGAAGTAACCGTAATCGTCCCGGAATAATCGCCGACTGATAATGCCGAAGCATCGAAAGCGGCACTTATCGTCATTTGCCCCCCGGCAGGAATAATGCCGGTAAGTGGTGATACTTCCAACCATCCGGCGGCTATCCTAACCGTCAGATTATCGTGGAGATAATTTGCATTATAAGCCACCTGTAAGCCATCGTCTTTCGTCGCATTTTGAATACCTACCGTCGCCGAATTCACATCCCCATTTAGGCTAAGGTAGTTATAGAAAATAATCCCGCCGCGCAAGAGGACGATCTGGAAAGAATATGAGCCATCGTGATAATAATGAGGGACATTAATCCACGAGACGACAGCTGAATCCGATGTAATATAATAATAAACCTGCCCGCCTGTGGACGGGTTTAGATCATCCCACATCGGAGCAACCAAATTCTCCGGCGCATCGGCTGACGGCAACGGATCATTGGTATATTGGGTTGATGTTGAAGTGAAACTTATCCAGCCGTTGGAGCAGATCCTGAAGCTGTTGTATTCGTTTTCATAAAATTTAAAATCGAACGGCAGGGTAAACGGCCCTTCATTATCATCATCCGACATACTAATCGGAGTACCGATGCCTGTTATATCGACCCATTGGAATGTCGGTCCGCCCTGCTCATCGGAATCGATCCATTTGTATCCATAATCATCCGGACCACCGGATCCTAAAATGACGGGAGGTCCCGAAGGAGTATTTTCATTAGCGGGTTTCGGGCCGTTATATCGATAAGATGTCATCGGGCCCGGATCGGGTAGTTTGTTATTGTCGGATTGTCCGGAAAGTTTGTAGGTAAGATTAAAGTCATCCGGTATTTGGAAACTTAAATCCAAAACACCATTATTGATAAGGGTAAACTGGCGGTTAGTTGTATCACTTGGCGTAAGATCAACTTCCAACCAATTGGGAGTTATAACCAAATTTGCGCCTGTGGATGCCAAGTCCTCATTATCATCGAAATAAATAGTATAATTCCCGTTCACCGGTGGAGTGAAACTTATCCGCTCTCCGCCGATACCCCCTTCGCCGTAAGCAACATCATCAGTCCGCATAACCTTTATGCGGTAGTTGAATGTATAACCTGCAGGCATATATGCGGTAGCAGACCACATATTCGGTTCACCGTTATAGCCCGGTGTCAAATCGAATTCCTGACCGCTGATATCCTCCGCCGTAAGCGTAAAGTTATGTTCGGAGCCGGAGGGGTTCATATTTAGAACAGGTACCGTCGGAGGCGTTCCCGGATCGGTTATGTTGAAGTTTTCACCATATTGCAGACGGGAAGCATCGTCATTGTAGTTTTCACAATAAACCGCCCAATTGTATGTGTTGATGGTATCGGTAGCCAAGAGAATGGAGCCGGTGAAAATTCCATCGCCTGCCACCTCGTCTGGCGCTACTCCGTCATCCCGCATAGGCGAGAATGAACAATCCCAGCCCGCGTTATAAAAACCATCATTATCCCAGCTACCTCTGAAATAAAATGTCCGATAAGAAATATCTTGAGGGTTACCGAATGATGCCCTTAAAATCACCGGGACTTTGGGTTCCAATGCGAAATCCTGCCGAACCGTATCATCTTCTGCCACCGATACTTCGGCGAACGAAGGAAGGTATTCGTCGGTATATTCCGCCCTCAATTGCCAAAGTGTGTCGGCGGGAACATAAATATAGTAGTAGCCATTTTCGTTGCAATGAGTGATGATCTGCGGATCACGGTTTATTACGGTAACCATACCTTCCAAAGGATCGCCGGTCACCAAATCGGTAATATAACCGTTGATAACACCATAGCCTTCGGGCGGTATAATATCGACTTCCTGTTGGTAGCGATAATGATTGGCCAAAGTAACCGTAATGGTCAGAGTACCACCGGGATTTTGCGGTATAATCGGTACATCCACAGGGCTACCGGTGCCCTCGGCAGTACCTATTATTTCGCCATCAACCGTTAAGGCGATAACGGCGCCTTCGTCTGCGGTAACCGTGAAAAAATTAAATCCACTAAATAGGATATTCGGGTGGGATACATTCAGTTGCTGCGGGATTTCCGAATACATCGTGGTGAAAGCATCACCATGATGGTGGAAGAGATAATATGTATCCGCTTTGTTTTCGGGGTTGTAGGGCCAATTTGACGCTTGCAAATAGTATTTCCCATAAACATTGGCGAACGCGGGGCGCAAATCCCAAGAGCCTACCATATCCGAGGAGCCGTATCCCGGGTCGAAATTGGGCCATAAACCATCCAACATTCCCCAGACATAAGTATCGTTTACAAAGGAGAATGATGTTTCCGAAGCGGCGATTAAACCTAATGCTCCGTAATTCATACGGTGGAACGCCTCGGCAAAGCAGGTGCTTCCATAGTTGAATTTTCCGGTTAAACAGTTAATCGAAAAAACGAATGGATACATATTATTGTTCAAACCGGATAAATCCGAAATACTATAATCGGGTTCTCCCCAGCCGGTTTCGGAACCGTGGTCGCGATGCAAAAGCATAAAAGCGCCACTGTTCAAATCATTATTTATCCGAGAGGCATTTCCTCCCCAATCGTTGAGGTATGAGGGGGTAG
The DNA here is from genome assembly GCA_026983835.1 of Candidatus Zixiibacteriota bacterium. Lineage (GTDB taxonomy): Bacteria > Zixibacteria > MSB-5A5 > UM-FILTER-46-8 > UM-FILTER-46-8 > JALSTH01. The sequence goes on from JALSTH010000065.1 coordinate 11,327, forward strand.
CGGGGATATAACCCAAGCCGTTTGGGCCGAAGTAATCAACTACCATCGATGTGTTTTGATTTGAGGACCAAACCGAACCGGGGGTTCCTGAATATATCGCATATTCCCTTACGGGATCTTTATCCAAAACATTATTTAAAAATCCCCAAGCGATTTCGGTGCAAAGAATAAACCAGCGCTCGGTCTGCCATCCGCCCGCAGTAACGGGATGATTATAAAACCCCGGGTCTGTCGGCGGAGTGCGCTCGTATTCGAGCAATTTTCCGATGGTGGTCGCCAGTTGGGTGTTGTTTTGGGCGGTGATACGGGACAGAGCGATGTCCGGCAAATTATTTCCATCGACATCGGCATAGAAATTATCGGAAACGCAAGAGAACATATAATTCCAGACGGGGGCTGTAATCCCATAACCCTTACCCGAATTTTGATAGTCCGACAGCAGAAGAACCGCTACCGGTGGAATATCCCAAGTGTTATAAGCATTATTTATGTAGTTTTCGATAGCATCGGAATTATTCCCACCTATGTCAGAGAGGTTTACCGTTTCCGTCTTAATACCTTGAAGCGTACGCCAATTCTTCAGGGTATCGGCCCAAGCGGCAAAGTTAGGATCGTCGGGATAGATTATTATATATTCATATCCAACCTCATCTTTACCATCGGTAAAATGGCTATCGAAATCTATTTTCGGAAGGGAAGAATAGTTAAGTAAATTTCCCTCGAGTATCGGTTCCCAGTAGCGGCTGCGAAGACGATCCTCACCGAAATGACCATTCCCCCCGATAAAATCGACTCTGACCTTAAGGTTTTTATAAACTACCAATTCTTTTGTAGAGGGGTTGTATTGAAAAGGAGTAATTCCTAAGGCAACATAATCCACCCCGCGGAGTTTCGATGGTTCGGAAACCATAACCGGCTTATCAGGATAATAGGTATCTTTGCCGTAAATGGATAAATCCTTGTTATAGACTAAAGGGGAGTCATCATTCTCAAGAGGGATCTTAGGGGCGGGGGCAAGATTAATTCCTTGCAAGGTTTCGGTATCCACGGAAAGGACTTCCACTCTGACACTTGCTCCTTGAGGGATAGCAATTAATCTCCCCATACCCGGAAGGTTTGGTGCGCCCTCATTATTGGGTAGGAAGACTCCGGGGATGGAAATAGTTTGCATCGTTTCACCGTTAATAACAGTGTTTTCGATGTCCATTTTCTTAATGGAATAGACTATTTCTACCCCTGAAGGATTTTGGGAAATCAGGTTGAATCCGGGATTTCCCCAGGGATTATTAAATGTTTTCACATCGGCTGACGCATAAGATATCAAACCGACTAAAAACAGCACAGTTAAAATAGGACTCAATCGTTTCATACGACTTCCCCTTTCTCTAAAAGTTTGTAAATAAACATATTATGAATTTGTTTTTAATCTTATCAATTATGTAATGATATGTAATGAAAAAAAGAAGAATCATCAGCCGAATCGGTTAATCTTTATCATCAAAGGTAAAGTTGGATATTTGTTAATCGATTTATTTTGCAAAGCAGAACTACCATAAGATTGAAATGAGTTACTAATCACAATTAACAATAAATTTTGCAAATGTCAAGTAATTAAACAATCGGTTAAATCATAAATCTGTTTTTTGCTTTAAGGCGGGAGTTGCGGGGATTAAATTCGGCATTTTATATGAGCATTACAAAATAGTGTATGAAAACTTGACATTTGGGGAAATTTTAATATATTATTATCGGTGAATCTACTGCTTTAGTTTACTTTCGTTTTTCTACCAATTTGGTGTAGTAGGCGTTATATGTCCCACTTATTTTGCAAAAAAATCTATCGTTATAATTATAGTTAAAAATGTTTATTATAAAAAGGATTATGTTCTTCACTTTGAAATCAAAATAATTACTACCCATAAAACAATTTTCAAAGGATGCCTTATGAAGCGTTTCGTTGTATTTCTATCTGTCATTTTAACTTTAGTATTGGTTTCCTCAGTCTTTGCGGAACAGGTTCAAATCTCACCTGTTTCCAATGATATTTCCGTTAATGTGTTGGAATCCAACGATTCTCACATTTTAGTTGAATATCGGATGGGAAGCTTTACTAAGAACGCCGTTGATATTAACGGCAAGACCTATTATCGCCTTTCCTGTGGCAGGGAAGGGGTAATGTCGAATAAAGGGGAGCCGGCTCTACCTTTTATCAATCGCAGTGTAATAATTCCCGATGATGCGAAGATGGAAGTCAAAGTAATTTCCTCGGAATATCGTGATTTCGAGGGAGTGCCCGTTGCACCATCGAAGGGAACATTGGTAAGAACGGTCAACCCCGATGATATCCCTTATACCTTCGGTCCCGTTTATAATTCGGATGAATGGTATTCCGGGAAGCTTGCTTCCTTGGGATCGCCATATATCTTAAGGGATTATCGCGGCGTTGTGGTTAATCTTAATGCCTTTCAATACAACCCGAAGTCGCAGACATTAAGAGTATATACTTCGGTAACCCTTGAATTGGTGAATGTGGGTCCGGGGCAGGTTAATGTATTGAAAAGGAATAAGCCCTTCACCTCAATTGTGCCGGATTTCGAAGATATTTATCAGAGGAGATTTATAAACTATAAATTTTCCTCCACCCTCTATACACCGGTTGAGGAATCGGGGGAATTATTGATTATTACTTATGATGGTTTTTACAATGATATGGTACCATTTATGGAATGGAAACTACAAAAGGGTATTCCAACCACGATGGTGGAAGTGTCCACAATAGGTAATAACGCCAATTCGATAAAAAATTACATCCAAAATTTCTACGATAATTCCGATCTTGCTTGGGTGCTTTTGGTAGGTGATGCGGCTCAGGTCGCAACACCTATTGCTCACGGAGGTGCTGCAGACCCAACTTATGCCAAAGTTGCCGGGAGCGATGATTATCCCGATATTTTTGTAGGAAGATTCTCCGCTCAGAATAATTCTCAAGTTCTGACACAGGTTCAGCGAACAGTAGATTATGAAAAACTACCCCAATCGGGGAATTGGTTCCATATGGGGACCGGTATCGCCTCCGATCAAGGTCCGGGGCATCATGGCGAATATGATTACCAGCATATGGGGTTAATTCGTGATGATCTGTTGGCATATACCTATACATCTGTCGATGAGATATATGATCCGGGTGCGTCCGCCTCGCAGGTTACCGCGGCTTTGAATAATGGCCGCAGTATAGTCAATTATTGTGGTCATGGCTCGATGACATCATGGGGCACAACCGGGTTCAGCAACAGTAATGTTAACAATTTGGATAATGCCAATATGCTTCCTTTTATCATTAGCGTTGCCTGCAATAATGGCGAGTTCAACGATGGGACCTGCTTTGGAGAAGCTTGGCTACGGGCTACTAACGGAAGCGGCGAACCGACTGGAGCAATCGGAGCTTATATGTCTTCGATAAGCCAATATTGGGATGAGCCGATGGATGCTCAGGACGAAGCGGTAGATTTGTTAGTCGCCGATGAAATGCATACCTTCGGCGGGATATGTTTTAATGGTTCCTGTTTGATGATTGATATCAACGGGCAAACCGGCGTCGATATGTTCGATACTTGGCATATATTCGGCGATCCATCGATTTTGCTTCGGACGGATACCCCTCAATCTATGACCGTTGTCCATCAAGGAGCAATTCTGTTTGGTCAGACATATTATGATGTTCAGGTCATCGGCGTTCCGGGAGCTTTATGTGCTCTCTATTATGATGGGACGCTTTACGGATCGGCATATACGGATAACAATGGAAACGCCACCATACCTGTGGTGGGTGATTTGCCGATAGGTGGCGATTTGGATTTGACAGTTACCGCTTTTAACAAAGCTACCGATATTGAAAGTGTTTCGGTTATAACGAGCGGTTATGGTGCGATAGGTGGGAGGTTGACGGATATGGTGAGTGGTGAAGGTTTGGAGGGGACGGTGACGGTGACGGATCATGATCCGGAGATAGTGGGGCATTGCAATGAGGAAGGGTATTACATTATATATGTTCCTGCGGATACGGTGTGGCATTTACGGGCGGAGTATACATCGGATTATCTGCCGTCGTTTGCTGATTTGTCTGTATCGGAGGGTGATACATTGGAGTATGATTTTGCATTGGAGCCGAAGGTTGCGGTGGTGTTGAAGGCGTCGTTTGGGAATCCGTCGGACATCGGTTATAGGACATTTTATTGTCGTGGCAGTTGGGATGCTGACGGGTTTTACGATGCGGGATGGGATGCTCCATTTACGCCGATGCGTGATGATGGGGTGGCGCCGGATGAGATGGCGGGTGATGGGATATTCACTGGGGTGGTGTTGTTGGCGACGGATTTGAGTCATACATACAGTTGGGCGGTATATTCTGAGGATTACAATGATGAGGCGTCGCGTCTTCAGGATGGTGCTGATTTTGATGTGAGCGATCCTGGGACGCCTCCGGATGTGCCGGTGTTGGAAGTGAATCCATCAGGGAGCGAGCATAACTGGACGCTGACGCTGTTTAACACTGAGAGCGGGTTGTCGGTTGATATGCTGCCGGGGTATGGGGGGTTGCCGTATGTGTGGTATGCGACGGTGAATGTTCCGCCGGGGTATGAGACGACACATTGTTTGGTGAAGGCGATGCACTCGGAGGTTAGCACATATGGTGATGGAGGAGTTGGTGGATCTCCGATAGAGTTGACTTTTCCGGAGCCTGGCAATTACACGGTATATTTTAATGATGACAACGACATAACGACAACGGGTGCGAGTTTGATAGCGCAGCCGAATTGGTTGGAGGTGGAGTTGACGCCGGGGTCGAGTACTACGCGTGAGTTGGTATTGAGGAATGAGGGTGGTCTTGACTTGAACTTTACGATACCGGATGATTTTGGGGACAAGGTGGTGATGGGAGGGGCGCCTGCGCCGGATCCTGGTCCGTTTACGAGGTATAGATATACGGGACCGAAGACGGCATCGGTGGATGAGTTTGTAGGGACGCCGGTGGTGATGGGAAGTGGTGGTCCGGATGATTACGGTTATAAGTGGATGGATTCGGATGAGCCGGGTGGTCCGACTTACAATTGGGTGGAGATAAGCGGGACGGGTACGCCGCTGAATATGGGCGATGATGATAATATGGGGCCGTATTCTCTGCCGTTTACATTTAATTATTACGGGAATAATTACAGTGCGTTTCGGGTATGTTCCAACGGGTGGATAAGTTTTACCTCGACCTCGACGAGTTATTGGAACGAGGAGATACCGTCATCGGATGCGCCTGGCAATATGATAGCGCCGATGTGGGATGATATGAATCCTTCGGCGGGGGGTCAGGTGTATTATTACATAAGTTCTGATACGGCGATAGTGGAGTGGTCAGGTGTGCCGCATTATTACGATGATGGTTCTTACACTTATGAGGTGATATTAACCAGTGGTAATGCGATATTTTTTCAGTATCAGAATTTGAGTGGTGATGTTAATTCGGCGACGGTGGGGATACAGAATGGTGATGGGAGTGATGGATTGCAGGTGGTGTATAATGCGGCTTATTTGCACGATGAGTTAGCGGTACGGATAGCGGCAGGTTGGTTGGATGTATCGCCGCTTTCCGGGGTGATACCTGCGGGTGGACAGGTTGATTTGACGGTGGTGTTTGATGCTGGGGCGTTGTTGGTGGGGGATTATAGTGGGACGATAACGGTTCAGTCGTGGGATGAGATACAGTCGTTGCCGGATATGTTGATACCTGTATCGTTGCATGTTGAGGATGTGGTTCCGACGATAGATTTGGCGATGCATCCTGATGATGAGCCGGTGGTTGTTCCTGCGGGCGGGTCGTTTGATTACACGATATCGGTGAGCAACACGACGGGTGGTTCGTTGAACTATGATGGTTGGTTGATGTTGACATTGCCTGACGGGAGTGATTATGGTCCGTTGGCGGAGATAAGCACGAGTATATCTGGTGGGGAGACGGAGTATTATTTTCTGACGCAGGATATACCGTCGTTTGCGCCGTTGGGGGATTATAATTACAGGGCATATGTTGGTGATTATCCGTCTGCGGTGATAGATGGTGCTTCGTTCCCGTTCACGGTGGTATCTGGTGCGGGTAGTGCGGATGGATGGGATGTGATAGGGTTTGATCCTTCGATATTGAGGGGTGGGGTTGAGACGGCGTTGCCGCGGAGTTATACTTTATCGCAGAACTATCCGAATCCGTTCAATGCGGAGTCGGTGATAGAGTATGGATTGCCGAGTGGGGGTGATGTGGAGTTAGTGGTATTTAACTTGCTTGGACAGAGGGTAGAGACATTGGTGAACGGCTACCGGCAGGCTGGTTATCACAGCGTGATATGGGATGCTTCGCACTACTCCAGTGGCATATACTTCTACAAACTGACCGCCAACGGCAAAACCCTAACCAAACGAATGACCCTCCTGAAATAACTCAGGACCGACAATTATAAATAAAAAGCCCTCTTATTATATTAAGGGGGCTTTTACTATTTGACTGTGTAAATTATAGTTAGTTCTACCGTTCGGCATCGTAATATACAATTCTTCCCCTGGAGATTGTATATAGCGCTTTGCCCTTTAATTTATGACCGATAAATGGGGAATTCCTCGATTTGCTTTTGAATTTATCAGCATCGACCACCCATTGGTAATCGGGATCTATAATCGTTATATCCGCAGGTGCACCGTTTCTAAAACCGTTATAAGGAAGATTAAGGATCTCCGCCGGTTTGACAGTCATTTTCTTCAGTAGGTCCTTGATGGAAATAATCCCCCCGTGAACCAATTCGGTCATCGCTACACCTAAAGAAGTCTCCAAACCTATCATACCAAAAGGCGCAGCGATAAATTCCACATCCTTTTCCTCCGGAGAGTGGGGAGCATGATCGGAAGCGATGCAATCGATAGTGCCGTCCCTAATTCCCTCCCTAACAGCTTCAACATCGTCTTTAGTTCTTAGGGGAGGGTTTACTATCAGATTAGTATTGAATGTTTTAAGCAGGCTGTCGGTAAGGGTAAAATGATGGGGTGTCGCCTCGGCGGTAATTTCCAATCCTTCTCTTTTGGCGTTCCTCACAAGTTCCACAGCTCCTCTTGTGGAGATATGGGCGATATGTAGAGATGTCCCCGTAAATCTCGAAAGAGCGATATCCCTTGCAACCATAACATCCTCAGCAATGTAAGGAATCCCCTTTATCCCCAAAACGGTGGAGTTGTATCCTTCATTGACCTTACCGTTTTTGGAGAGGTTTTTATCCTCGGCGTGGGAAATTACCGGTATGTGGAACATTCCGGCATATTCCATTCCATTGCGCATAATCTCAGCATTCATAACACAATTTCCATCATCGCTTATACCAACTATGCCGGCATCGACCATATCGCCTATCTCGGAGAGCTGCTCCCCTTTTATGCCTTTGGTAATAGCTCCGATGACAAAAACCCTGGCGGCAGCGTGAGTCGAACGGCTGCGTATAAAGCGGACGACTTCCTGAGAATCAATTGTGGGGTTTGTATTGGGCATACAGCATATCGCCGTAAATCCACCGGCTACCGCCGCCTCGCAACCACTGGTGATCGTCTCTTCATCCTCCCGTCCCGGCTCGCGCAAATGGGTGTGAATATCGATCAGCCCGGGAGAAACAATTAGTTCCCCGGCGTTTATGATCTTTGTGTTTTGGTTGAATCCTGTAAATTTGCTGATAAATGTTTTATCGAATTTTTCAATATGTTCACCGGTAATATAAATGGTACCGGGCCCATAATAATCATTATAACAATCAACTATATGGTTCCCAGTTATTATTAGGTCCGTCATTATACGATTTCTCCATTATCCAAGGCTTCCGCATCCTTCTCCATCAAAAGATATAATACCGCCATCCGAACCGCTACGCCATTGGTTACTTGTTCTAATATAACCGAATCGCAAGATTCGGCGACATCGACAGTTATTTCGATTCCCCGATTCATAGGTCCCGGGTGCATTATCGTAAATCCCGGATTCAAACGCTTTACTCTTTCTTTGTTGATACCATACAGCCTTGTATATTCGCGCAAAGTCGGAAAATAACCGGTATCCTGTCGTTCACGCTGAATACGAAGGATATTTACAACATCAACCCCTTCGAGGGCATCATCGAGATCCGTATATACTTCAACCCCCATTTTCTCCACTTCATAAGGAAGAAGTGTTGAAGGACCACATACTACAATCTCAGCTCCAAGTCTCTTTAACCCCCATATATTCGAACGCGCTACTCGACTATGTTTGATATCCCCGACGATTAAGACCCTGAGTCCTTTAATCCGCTTGTATCTCTCCCTTATAGTGAATATATCAAGCAATCCTTGAGTGGGGTGCTCGTGAGCGCCATCACCGGCATTTATCACCTTTGAGTCGCAACTTTGGGTAAGGAAGTAAGCGGCTCCGGGAGATGTATGTCTTATGATCACCATATCCGTACGCATCGCCTCGATGTTTTGAACCGTGTCTTTTAACGATTCTCCTTTCTGTACCGAAGAGGAACTGCTGGAGAAGCTTACGGTATCAGCTGAGAGCCTTTTTTCGGCAAGCTCGAAAGAGATTCTGGTGCGGGTCGAGGGTTCATAGAATAGATTGACAACTGTTATTCCCCTTAAGGTTGGAACCTTCTTTATGTCCCTATCGATAACTTCGCGGAAAGAACGCGCGGTATCGAGAATAAGAGTTAAATCTTCCTCCGATAAGCTTTCAAGATCGAGGAGATGCTCCATCCCGATAGCCATTATTCCTCCACGGGCTTTTCGATATATACTCCGTCATACCCATCTTTTTCCTTCATTCTTACAACGACCTTCTCGGTTAAGGATGTCGGAATATTCTTGCCAACATAATCCGCACGGATAGGTAATTCACGATGCCCCCTGTCAACCAATACCGCCAATTGTATGCTTTTGGGCCTTCCGAAATCGATTATCGCATCCAAGGCCGCTCTAACCGTTCGTCCCGTAAATAACACATCATCCACTAAGATTACAACTTTATCGCTCACCCGAAAAATAATCTCGGTCTTCTGAACAACAGGTTGTTCCAAACGGGTATGGATATCGTCGCGGTATAGGGTTATATCGAGCAATCCCAATGGCAGAGAAACACCCTCGATGTTCTCGATTGCCCTAACCAATCGCTCGGCAAGGATTGCGCCGCGGGTTCGTATCCCAATTATCACCATATCCTCCACGCCTTTGTTTCGTTCGATAATTTCATGGGCAATACGCGTAATCGTCCTATCTACCGAAGGAGAGTCCATAACTTCGATTAAATGTTTGTCGGTCATAATATCAAGCCATCTTTCACGGTTAAAAAAAGACGCCCCATCTAACTGGAACGCCCGGATTTTTGATTTACTACTCCACACAACCCTTTCTGACATCTCAGTGTCGGATTAAAAGGTTCTAACATATTTATCAAATACCAATAAATTTGATAGAAAATGCGATGTCAAGTAAATTTATATATTTGCCGATATATAAATTATGTTACTCAGTAATCGACTTTTTCCCAAAAAAATATATTGACAATAATTATTATCTGTGATAAGGATTAAATGGGTAGTTTAATAGACCTCTCGGCACTGAAAAAAATGGGCTGTTCGCCGGATGCGGAGTCTCTCTGCGTTTTAGGAATCCATAATCTAAAGCGTGCGGATGCCGCATCGAAGAATTTTTTAATTTATCTGAGGAGGATAATATGTCGGGTAAAGTAGTGTTTTATAGACCCAACACGATCGATAAGCCTGCGATGACATATTATGCCCCGTTAGGCCTTATGGCGTTGGGTGCATATTTAAGGGAATACGGTTATGAGCCGATCATAGTCGATTACCAGTCGAACAAAGACCCAATTAAAAGGCTTATCGACGAGTCGAGGGATGCGGTATTCATAGGGATTACATCTATGACAGGGCATCAAATTATCGAGGGACTGAAGGCAGCAAAGGCCATTCGGGATGCGGGTATAAAAAAACCCTTGGTTTGGGGAGGGTGGCATCCTTCATTGTTCCCGAAACAGACGGCTCGGCATCCTTTGGTCGATGTAGTAGTAAAGGGTTTTGGCGAACAGACAAGCATAGAGCTTTTGGAAGCATTCAAGAATGATGGAGATTTAAGCGGGATTAAAGGAATAGCCTTTAAAACTCCGAGCGGAAATGTGGTGGAGAATCCCGATCGACCTTTGCCTGAGGATTTTGATAGATTTCCGATGCTGGGATATGATCTGATAGATGTCAATGATTATAATCATCTGCCGATTAATTATAGCCTTTATGATCCATACGAAATGCCTATGGAGCGGATGCTCGAGGGATTGAACCCTCCCTATAAAATAATAAGCTATTTTACAAGTTATGGCTGTGTTCATAATTGTGGGTTCTGTAGCGTTTCGGGACTTTTCCACGGGAAGTGGTTTGGATATTCGGCAGATAGAGTTGTGGAGGATATAACTAATTTAAATCATCGTTATGGGATAAATCTCATCTCGTTGGAAGATTCGAATTTCTTCGTCAATTTGGGGAGGGTGCGCAGAATCGCCGAGGGTCTGATTAAAAGTGGGATTAAGATTAGATGGTTGGCTAATTTACAGGCGGCAACCGGATTGCGTATAAGCGACGATTTATGGCAGTTGCTGAAGAAAGCCGGGTTATTTGGGGTGTATGTGGGGACGGAATCCGGCTCCCAGAAAGTTCTGGATATTATCGGTAAGGGATATGATGTAAAATATAACGAACTCCTCGCCGATAAACTTGAACGGAACAAAATCTACGGAACTTTCAGCTATATTATCGGTATTCCCGGCGAAAGAAAAACAGATAAATATGAAACCATAAAACAGATAAAACGAATCGCTGAAAAAACCAAGCATATCAAGTGCGTATTCTCCCTATATACTCCATATCCCGCTACTCCTCTGTATCCCTTGGCGAAATATGACGGTTTTACCGAACCGAGCGATTTTGAAGGATGGGCTAAATTTGAAACCCAAACGCAGAACACGGGAAGGGTATCGATTAAGGAATACCATCGGATTTTAATTTTATCTTCGATATTCTTTTTGCGTTATGGATCCGGACTGTTATCCATACCAAAGCTGTTTTTCTATGGCTTTCTCAAAATGATGGGGTCTTTAAGATTGAAACTAAAAACAACCTTTATGCCGTTTGAGCTAATTGTCCTGAAATCGCTTTATTACGGATTGCTGAATAGACTGGCATTCTTCGTTAAAGGTAGAACTCCTCTTCTATAATATCTTTTAGTCATCGTATGGAAATTAAAAAGCGGCTGAGATATTCTCGGCCGCTTTACTTATCGAGTTATTATGGGTGTCGTTTTATTTGAGCAGATTCATCTTCTTGGTAAGAGTATAATTCTCCGTTTGGAGTCTGTAGAAATAAATACCGCTGGAGAGATAACCCGCATCCCAATTGACGGTGTGTTCGCCGGCGTTCCTGTAACCATTAACCAAAGTCTCCACCAATCTTCCCTGCAAGTTATAAATCTTCAGGCTTACTTTACCCGGTTGAGCGAGATTATATTGAATGGTGGTTCGGGCATTGAACGGATTTGGATAATTGCCGACTAATGCCGTTTCCGTTGGGATTGTGCCGTTTAATTCGGGCTCGGTACCGGGCCAACCGTGCAGCGTCCAAGCATCGGCGCCATAATCTCCCGCGGAGGAAACTACGGTGAAATTGAAATAGGACGAATCATAGATATCGTTGGGATAATTGCCTATATAACCAATGTAAGTGTATGTCCCCAAAGGAGCGAAAGTCGGTATGTCTTGAGTTAAGTTATTATAGTTAACCGTTTGGTTCGGCGGGAAATATACATCATAGTAAATGTCCAATGGGCCATAATGCGAACCGCTGGGAAGTTGTAAGCCTATCCAACAATCGACCGACTGCCCATTATTCTCGTTGTTTGTTACACTGGCGTCGAAATGGAAACTGCCACCTTGAGGAACATTGATAGGCGGATCGATAGGGGTGAAAACAACTTCCATATCCGGGGCATTTCCGGTTACCGTAATATCTTCCGCAGGGCTGAAACTTCCCCATCCGACATCATTGTGTCCCTTGACTCGATAATAATAAGTCCCCGGTGTTCTACCGGTCACATCGTAGCTGTGGCTGGTGATATTATCGCTGAGAGTGGTTATGTTATCAAAGGTCTGAACAGGATAGATATCGTCAACCCAGAAGCCGGGATCGGTTACGGAGCCGTCGGTTTCATATCTAAACCTAACATATACCGATTGTCCTATATAGGAATTCAAGCTGTATGATTTTGAAATCCAGCCGGAGCTTCCGTTGAAAGAATCCAAAATATCGTAGGTTTGACCATCGGTTGACACTTCCACATATCCATAATCGTAATTCGTTTCGGTATTATATTTTATGTGAAAAGTCAAATTCATCGGACCGGTAACATCTATCGGCATAGCAGAGGTCATCGTAGCATGATAGCTATCGCCCTGTCCGGAATAGAAGCTGTATGAACCACTATAATGTTGGGAAGATGTTCTCGTGAAGTTATCCATTACCCAATTGTCGGTACCATTCTCAGCCCCATCGGTGCTTAGTTGGGGTCCGGTCATTTCCTGCAGTTCGAACCTGTCGGGGAGTGTATCGCCGGCAACTACCTGCCAACTAACAGTGTAATTACCGTCATCATCTGTTCCCATTTCGTCAATAACGGGAGGATAAGGAGGTATTATGCCCCATATATTTTCCGATAACAGAGCAAAGAAAACATTCACGGGGCGATTTTCCGCGACGAGTCCCGGAATGTTGGCCGGATTAGGCCAAAAGCCATCATACCAAGAGCCGACCTCGGGGGTGAAACCGAAAATCCTGTTCTTCGTTTCCACATCTCCGTATGACCAATCGAGGGCATCCCCGTTGACATTATAAAGCAACTGCCAAGCCGTTCCGGGTATATAGCCATTGAAAGTCACCGCCGAATCGGCAATAGCCGAAAACAGGGGCTGGTCGGGGGTGAATATGTCCGCATATCCCCAAGGATAGAGAAAATAATCGCTGTAGCTGTGATAATGCAAAGCCAATTGGAAATTGTGCTGTTGGCATAACTGCATAACGGCTTGGTTTATCGGTTCCGAGCCGGCGTATGGGCCACGATAGGTTTCATCCCATGGATCGGGAGAAGATCCATTATCATCATAACCCCAGTTGTATGTATAGTTTCTATTGGGATCAACCCCATAACTACCATTGCCATTATTCCTGCGGTTTTTACGCCACATACCGCCGCCGTTTGGATCCGTCTGTTGGTTATAAAGGTAACCATCGGGATTTACAATCGGTATAAACCAGCACTGACGCCCATCCACAATCTCGGTGGCATAAGGATCGGAGCCGTAATTGGTAAGAAGCCAATCCGCGAAATCAAGGCAGATGGTCATCCCGATAGGTTCGCGAGCGTGCGTTAAACCGGTATAAAGAACTTCCGGTTCATCTTCCTCGACATTAGCGTTATCGGAGACTTTCAACGCCCAAACAATATTCCCATTATGTGTGGTCCCGATATTTTCCAATTTAGTCAATGAGGGGTATTGATTATGGAGTGAATCGAGCTTGGCTACGGCTTCGGAATAAGTGCGGAATCCTCCCATTGTAAGTCCCATACTTCTTTGCGCATAATACTTCTCCAAGTCGGGAATTTCAACGATATAACTATAACCCAATTCATCTAAAATTCCCAACTCATCGCCGCTTACCGGTAATTGAAGATAACCGTTTTGATAATCGTAATGCGCTCCCTCCATATCGATACCCGCCGAAGCGATGGCTTTTACAGCTGCTTTGTTGGGGACATCGATCCGCACCATTTGATAGAATTCCGAACCGGTGGCGAAAACATTGCTGCCAACGAAGAGGATTATAAGAGCAAATCCAATTACCCCCCCTATTAACCGAGGTAATAACTTTTTGTGCATAAAGTATTACTCCTTTTTAGAGCTTTAATTATTTTAGTTTGGTTTTATTACCATTTAAGAGGAACACACTATAATATAATAATATTCCCCGTTTTTCAAAGAATTATTTACAATTATTTTGTTTCAAAGAATTATTTACAATTATTTTGTCAAAAATTATTATTTTTCCTATAAGCCTATAATTATCATTACGGCTTAATCCGTAATCGATAATGCCACAGTTATTAAAGGAAATGTTATTTTACCCGATTATGACAATTGTGTAAAATCATTGTTGCCAAATTCGGAAAATCTATTATAATACAGCCCAATATTTAATTTAGGTAGCAGTGATTTTAATTAAACCAGTGAGGTGAAGGTGAACAACCCCGTAGGAATAAGAAGAGAAGATAAAAATAGATTTGAGGCACGGGTTCCCATAACTCCAAGAGACCTAAAAGATTTGATTGAAAAAACAGGTGCTCGTTTTATTGTTCAGCCCTCGGAGATAAGGGTATTTTCGGATGAGGAGTATAAAAAAGCGGGAGCGGAGATAAGCGAAGACATATCCTCCTGCCGATTGATTTTCGCCGTTAAGGAGATACCAATAGATTATTTCTATAAAAATCATACATATATGTTTTTCTCTCACACAATAAAAGGGCAACCATATAATATGCCAATGCTCAAGAAGATGATGGAGCTGAAATGCAACCTTATCGATTATGAAAAGGTTACCGATGATCAAAACCGCCGTTTGATATTTTTCGGAAAATATGCTGGGTTAGCCGGTATGATAGACAGTTTGTGGGCATTGGGCAAAAAATTTCAAGCGGAAGGTATTGAAACCCCCTTCGAGGGGATAGAGCATGCATATAGATATTCCAAGCTTAAGGATGCCGAAAACGCTATCTCAAGGGTGGGAGAAATCATAAAGGAGAATGGAATTCCATTACAGCTTAGGCCCCTGATAACCGGTTTCGCCGGTTATGGAAATGTCTCCCGAGGCGCACAGGAGATTTACGACCTCCTTCCTACTGAGGAGATATCGCCTGACAATATCGAGAAGTTGTTTGAAGAACCGGAAAATCATAAGTATAAACTTTACAAGGTCGTATTCAAGGAAGAAGATATGGTGGAGCCGATAAATCCCGCCGATAATTTTGAGCTTCGGGATTATTACGACCACCCGGAGAAATATCGCTCAAAATTCAGTAAATATCTCCCTTATTTAACTATGCTGATAAATTGTATTTATTGGGATACGATGTATCCCCGACTGTTAACCAAAGAGTTTGCAAAAAAGCTTTATATCGAAGAGCAAAATCCCCGCTTGAGGGTTATTGGCGATATCAGTTGTGATATAGAGGGAGCTATCGAGTTGACGGTTAAATCGACAGAACCGGATGCTCCAGTCTATTTATACGATATCGAACGGGAAATAGCCGTGGATGGTTTTGTGGGGAATGGGCCCATAATAATGGCGGTGGATAATCTTCCCTGTGAGCTTCCGAAGGAGGCAAGCGAGGAGTTCAGTCGGGCGTTAAAGCCATTTATACCTGCAATAATCAATGCCGATTTTTCAAAGCCGTTTGAAGAGATAGACATACCGGACGAAATTAAAAGAGCAATGATATTGCACAAAGGAGAATTAACCCCGAATTTTAAATTTATGGAGAAATTTGTCCAGTAGATTAGAAATAGAAATAATAATCACTTGTTAAACCATAAGGAATAATAAATGAAAAAAATATTGCTGTTAGGTGCAGGGTTGGTATCGAAACCTTTAACGGATTACCTATTATCCAATTCGGACTATGAACTTACAGTAGCCAGTCGAACGGTCAGCAAAGCGGAAAAGCTTGTGGAAGGGCATTCAAATGGCAGGGCTTTGCCTTTGAATATCAAAAATGAGGATGAGTTGGAAAAACTTATCAGCGAGAATGACATAGCCATAAGCCTTGTGCCTTATACATATCATACGACGGTAGCGAAATATTGTATAAAGCATAAAAAGGATATGGTCACCACATCCTATGTAAGTAAGGATATGGCTTCATTGGATGATGATGCCAAGAATGCCGGTATTATTATCTTAAATGAGATTGGACTTGATCCGGGTATCGATCATATGTCGGCGATGCGGATTATTCACGATGTCCATTCAAAAGGCGGAAAGATAATATCATTCCGCAGTTATTGCGGTGGATTGCCGGCTCCCGAGGCGAATGATAACCCATTCGGATATAAATTCTCTTGGAGCCCACGCGGGGTGGTTATGGCTGGTGGTAATAATGCTCGTTACCTTGAGGATGGGAAAGAAGTTTCCATACAGGGTAAGGATTTGTTCAAAAATTATTATCATATAGAGATAAACGGTCTCGGAAAGCTCGAGGCTTATCCGAATCGTGACTCGGTTCCATATATAAATACTTACGGAATTGAGGAAACACAAACTATGTATCGCGGGACCCTTCGTAATGTCGGTTGGTGTGATACGCTGAAAGCGATTGCCGATTTAGGTTTTATCAACGAGGATGTAAGGGACGATGCCAAAGGAAAAACTTATCGAGAATTCACCGGTATGTTAGTTGGAACGACAAGCAAGGATGTAAAGACTGCGGTAGCGGGGTATCTCAATATTTCTCCCGATTCGGATGTTATCAAACGGTTGGAGTGGTTGGGATTATTTGATGATAAACCACTACCGGCGGATAGGAATTGCGCTTTGGATTTCTTGGCGGATTTGATGTTGGAGAAGATGCCGTATAAGGATAACGAGCGCGATATGATAGTCCTTTTCCACGATTTTATCGCCGAATACCCGAACGGAAAGCGGGAGAATATCACTTCGACCTTAATCGATTATGGTATTCCCGGAGGAGATTCGTCGATGTCCCGTACCGTAAGCCTTCCGGCGGCGATAGGCACAAAATTGATTTTAGAAGGGAAAATCGATGTGAAGGGTGTCCATATTCCAAACCTTCCGGAGATATATAATCCGGTTTTGGACGAGTTGGAAACGATGGATATCAAATGTAAGGAAGAGGTAAAAGAAATTAAGTAAGCGGGAATAAAGAGATTCAATACTCTTTACTTCACAAAACAGAAAAGGGAGCCGATTTCGGCTCCCTTTAATTATTCCTGTTTTGGGATTACTTCAACAGAGTCATCCTCTTTGTGAAGACCCTTTCGCCGGCAGTTAGCTTATAGAAGTAAATGCCTGAAGCGTAATTCGAAGCATCCCATTGGACTATTTTATATCCCGCATCTTCTTTCCCATTAACCAGTGTGGTGACCTTCTGACCTCTTAGATTATATACCTCCAACGATACATAACTGTCTTGAGGTAAGGCATATTTGATGGTGGTTGTAGGATTGAATGGGTTGGGATAATTCTGCGACAGGGAGAATTCGGTTGGTAATTGTTCCGTTACTCCGTCGCCGAATTTCGCCAGTAAGGCGTCGACATCGAACCATCCCGTCAGCACCCAATCAGCGGGTGTTCCGGGTAATGTGATAGTCGATACTTTCGGTGCCTTAATGGTGTTCGATACGGCCGAAGGGGCGATCTCGTTTGTCATAACCGTATTCTTCGGTGCGATAGAAGCAGTCCTGATGTCATTACGGGAGGCCTTCCAGGATTTCAGGAAAGCTGCCTTTTGCTCAGGAGTGAGTTCCGGAGTTTCATTCAGCTCGCTTGGCTTTATCGAAACCGATTGAAGCTCCGATTTTCCCGTAGCTACCGTGAATCCGAACGAAGCCATATCGATTACATCGTTGGGATAATCGCCACAGTAAGCAATATACTCGTATTCTCCTGTGGGAGCGTAAGTAGGCACATATTGAGAGATACCAGTATAAACTAAAGATTCCCCACCAGAGAGAGGGATATCATTATACTGGTTAACGGGACCATACATACCATAATTCGGAACATTCAACATAATCCAAACATCGGTGGTTTGTGGATCGTTTGTATTGTTGATTAAAATTCCGGTGAAGGTGAATGATTCGCCGGGGGCGACGATTACCGGTTCCTCGTCGGGGACCATTGCGATAGACAACGGCAATCCGCCCAATAACCAATTCAATGTACGACTCATTACTTCATTCCGGTCATCGGCGGAATTAATCGCTTCATAACCAAATCCAAAATAGACCAGACGATAAGTGCCGTTATCGAACCTTATTCCACCATCGTAGCTGGAATTTTGATATTCGAAAACTGTAGTAGCTCCGCCTACGGGAGAAATTCCATCAGGCCAATTTTGGTTATTAGCGCCATCTCCGCCGGATATCCCGATTGTCAAGCCATCACCTATGGGGTCGCCGGAAACACCGTTTAGGGTCATAATGCCGGTGTTATCAACTTGATAGTTCGCATGGAGGTAGTTTGTATAGAAGCTGGTACCTCCTATATCATAGCCGATGTCCTGCCCGGTTATAAACAGACTCCCGCCGTTATCAAGATAATTGGCAAGATTTGTTTCATCACTTGAGTCGAGGGTGTACCAATAATCATCGCCGGTGAACCAGATAACAGCGTCATAGTCTTGCATAGTGCTGACGGGCGGAGTTCCCTGACTTGAGTGATCCCACACATCATATATGTATGAACTTGCCAATAGAGCGTTCTCGAAATATGTCTCGTAGCTGCCACCTTCATCATCATCAACAAGAAGTATATAACCGCGGGCAACGAATATCTCCACATCCTGCCCCATATAATTGTTGTCGGTATATGGTTCTTCCTCCGAAATTGATGCTTCAACCCCTATCGGGAATGTTCCTACTTGAGAAGGATTCCAAGAAAAGGTTATAGTCGTATTAGCGCCGCTGGCAAGATATGTAAATTGGCTGTCGATTGTGGCGCCATTGAATTTCAGTGATGCCTTAATATACTCATCGGTAGGTCCCGGATTGGAGACCGTACCACTGATATCGACCGCTTCGCCGATTCTGGCATAATCCGGGGCATCGATACTCGTTATCGCAACATCGGGGCCAACGATGACTAAAGTGGTTTTCTCGTTGTCGTCATAAGTAAACTCATCGACTCCCGGAATGTAGATATCAACTTTAGTGTTGTAGAGACCTATACTTGGTGGGGTATAGGAGAAATTAACCTGCCGAACATCCTGACTTTCAAAAAGCGGAATAATTGTGCTGTCGAGGACTACATCATTAACCACTAATCTGACGACCACGCCGCTTTCGTCGTTTTGGCCATTATTGAATACATTAGCCAAAACATCGACAGGATCCCCCTCGGCAACATGACTTGGAGCATCAACCGATTGGACGCCGACATTGTGATCCGGCATCGCTGGCGGTTTGAGGAGTTGCGCAGGATCGCCGAATAGTAAACAGCTTTCAATTACGCCTCTCCAAGTATCATCGGCGGGACCCCAATCCAAAGCTGCGGAAATTAAATCCTTGGACCAAGCTTGAGCCTTGCCAAGCTCCCAATTTATGGTTCCGCCACAGTTATCGGTGTTGAAAAGATAATCCCAGAAGCTTTTCTGTTGCACTGCGCTGCTTGAGCCGGTGGAATAATAACTCCCCCAGCCATAGGAAGTGTTGTATACGGTAGCAAAAGCCAGATAAGTGTCACTATTAAAGAGCATAGAATGCAATACACCATCGTCAGCAGCATCCATATCACCGCAATGGCAACCGTAATCGGTTAAGAAAAACGGCTTCGTATTATGATATAGCGATGGATTTTCCCAATCGCTTGAGTAAACATCCATCGACATATATTCATTAGCGTGAGCAATGGCGCTTATTAAAGTAACATCATCGTTATTGATCGCATTTCTCATACCGTTAATAGCGGCATTGTCGGAACCACCGTGCCATCCGGGATTCGTAGGTTCGGCAGTCCATTTCTCGTTCATATCGAATTCCAAGCCAGGGTTTTCACTATTCCAAGTCTCAAACCCGTATTGGAATCCGAGCCATTCGGGGTAAGGCCAGTCGTAATGCGGATCGGGACCTAAGAAATCATCCAATCCTTTTATTGCGCTATAATCGATAAATTCATCGCCTTCGGACGGCCAGCCGGTATCCCCACCATAGAAACCGCCGTTGTTAAGATAATCTTGATCGACATTATCGGCGTAATAAAAACTTTTTTTCAGCCAATTGGAAACATCCTGCCCAACATCACAGGGAATACTTCCAATCCATAACTCCGAATAAAGATCGAATCCGCCATCACCTGCTTCGCCCCAGTAGCTGTCGTGATCGGCGTTGAAAGTATTATCTAGGTTGCTCCAATACAAATCGCTCTCGTTGCCATATTCATATTCGTAATCCATCAAGCGCCTATGAATTGCAGCCACGCCATCCTGGTCCCCACCGACGAGAATATATTGGGCGCCCCAATCCAGATAGGCATCCTTCATAAACTCGCGGATTCGTGCCGCTTCATCGTCAAACAGCGGATCCGGGTTCTCATAATCGGTACTGGCAAGGATATCTTCCACCTTGACCTTGGTAGCTTCAAGGCCTTGAGCTTCCTTACGAGCGATCAGGCTGTCCCAAGTATAAGGGGCAGTGAAATTATAAAGGGAAGAACGGGTGATTATAACATAATCATAACCCAATCCGCCGTTATCATTCGGATCGCACAATCCGCCCGGATAAGCATCTAGCGGAGAGGGAGTATTACCGTATGTATTGGCGATATCCGGGTTATCCACCAATGATTGTACCCACTGGCGGTCGCTCTGGTTCCCCGGTCTGTAGAATCTGTTTATCTCGCCGGTGTTTTTGAGATTTACCTTTATGTCAATATCCGGGTAATAAAACAGCCTTCCCTCTTTGGGAATATACCGGGTCGGGAAAACATTAATCGTAAGAATAGCATACCCGTGCGAATATTGGATACCCGGGGTACTATACATTTTATTCGGTACCGGCTCTGAGGAATTATAAACAGCCTCGTTTTTCGCAAGGGTTGTCGGGGCCGGAGAACCGAAGGGGACAGGTGCTTGGGAAGGCAATATCGGCTCGGCTGACGCCAAGTCGTATCCCATAGCCGAAGCATTGATTTCCAAAGTATTTTCAGCTTTCACCTCAATATTATCTACATCAGTTCCTTGAGGCAGCAATAAACGCACAGGAACTACCTGCATAACCGGTTCACCAAGGCCGTCGCTTTTGGTGAATGTTCCGGGCATAATAACTTTGGTGAAGTTATTCCCCAAGATATTGATGTTTGCTAATTTTGGTTGGTCGAAATGCAACTTATGAGTTACCACATTGGTTGCGGAAGCAGTAAGAGGTAATAAAAGCATCAGCATAAAAGCTACTGATAAAAACAAGCTACCCCTTAAGGGAACAGAATCTTTCATAAGGTTCTCCTTTGTTGAATGGTTGAGGATCTAACATTGATTTGATAAGAAGAGATTTAATTTTATTCAAAGTAGAAAATTATCAAGGAACCATAAAAAACTCGCAACTCGCATCGAATGCGCGGGAACCTACTACTAATACAATATATATAAACATAAGGGATATGTCAACGATAATTTTAAGATTTTCTCACTATTAGTTTTTATGGATTATCATTACAAACATTTCGTTCTTTTCCTTAAAACTGCGGGATAAACTGTAATGACAGAGAGAAATGCTGACGAATTTCAATTTTTTCAATTAAAACAGGTCCTTAATTCGCTCGTCGATTTCTTTTATGGTTTGATTAAATTTCTTCCGTAATTCTTCTTCAGGCGTCTCAGACTCAGAGTCCGTTTTTGTTTTAGGAGCGGAAATATCTTCGGAGTTGTTTTTTTTATGTGATTTACCTACCACCTTTTCCCACATATCATTCGAGGTTATTTTTCTTATGTTAATAGTAGGTTTAAGCTCCAATACTTCCACAGGGCATTCGCCCCAATCGTCCTTCCAACAGACCAATAAATCGCAGCCCTCTAAATAACCGTTCCGTCGAGCTTCGCTGCTGATAAAAGTGAAAGCAGTCTCTACTTTTTCCAAAAATCCATTTTCCAGCTCACGCCTTAATATCATTCGCTGGTTCTCCGGAATTATTTCTTCAATGTAGAATCCGAGCTCGTCCAAAATGCGAGTAAACATAATCATTGTACCAAGTTTATCGCTTGGCCCATATATCATCCTTTTTGAGTTAATTACGGGACCTACAATGGATTTAGCCATACAAAATTCCCTTTCTTGACCTAATAAAACCTTATTCAGTTATAACTCCGCATATACAAATCTATAATAAATTGTATCACAGATGAAAATGCTTGTCGAGATATTTTTTCGTTTTGGTATGAAAAATTAAGGGAATTAGTGAATCTTTTGGAAATCGGTTATTTTATTATACTAAATGTCAGCTAAAATCAATTACTGCAATTTTATTTCTCCCTTATTCTTAATTTCAGAAAAACTTAAATTCCATAACCTAATGTGTATCAAGTAATTCTTTATAATATCCCCGTATGTTATTGTGGTGTAATGTGCTGGCATATGCATCTATCTATGTTCAAGTAATTTACATTCTTTTTTCAGAAAATGTAAAAAGCTTGAATTGGTTTTATGCTTGTCGATAATTACTATTGAAGACGGAATTATTCAAAAGGGAAACTGTGGTTTATAAAGATATCTGCGAGGGCGGGTAATTTAAGTAATTTATATATGGTGATTGCGAAGTTTTATTGGCAGATAGAGTAATTTTACATTATAAGGTACGAACGGCTATTTTCGAATATTTGGAAAACCCGATAATAGGGTGAGATAATGAAAGATGATATAAGCGATTTAAATACAGCCGAATATCCCTCTACGGTTTTAGTGGTCGATGATGAGATATATGTATGCGATCTTGTAACCGAAATGCTTGAAATGGACGGATATCGAGTTTTTTCGACAACTGCCCCCCGCGAGGCATTAAAAATTATCGATAATGAGCAGATAGATGCTGTTATAACCGATCTTGTAATGGGAGATATTTCTGGTGTGGAGGTATTGCGGAAAGCAAAGGAGAAATATCCCGATGCGGTGTTGATACTAATGACGGGTCAACCCACTTTGGAAAACGCTATAACTGTTCTGCGGGAAGGCGTTTTCGATTATTTAATCAAGCCTTTCACTTTGGAAACATTGAGGATGACTTTCTATAGGGGAATATCCAAACAAAAACTCCAGCGCGAGAATATTCACCTCAAGGAATTAATAAATCTTCATCACATAAGCGAGATAATCGGTTCGAAGTTGGAATTGGATGAGATACTGAAAGCGACTATCGATACTACACTGCGCGAATTTAATTGCGATGCCGGTGCAATTTTGATAAAAAATCCAAACAATAATAATCTTGAGATAAGGTCTCAACAAGGCTTGCCTGATAATTTCTTTAAGCGGGAGTATTTGGAGTTTAGCAAGCATTTTATGAAATTGCCTATTTTAAATAATTACGCCAACGCTAATATGGATAAGTTACCTTTTAATATCGGTGGTGTGCGTTCTCATATATCTCAGCCGATTGTTATCGATAACGATGATTTCGGGCAGATTCATCTTATGCGCATTAACAATCCTCGCCAGTTTGGGAAAAATAATCTTGCCACGCTTTCTTTGATTTGCTCGAAGGTTGAAACTGCTATCGAAAGGGCTTTGTTGTTGGAGAATTTGGAAGAAACTTATTTATCGACCATATCAGCTTTGGCAAATGCGGTTGAAGCAAGGGACAAATATACCCACGACCATACGGAGAGAACCTTTATTACAGGCGAGGCAATTGCGAAGGAATTGGGGTGGAGCGAAGATAGAATCAAGGCTTTGAGGATGGGGGCAATGTTGCACGATATCGGTAAAATCGGTGTTCCGGACGCAATTCTAAACAAGCCCGGACCTCTAACTGATGAGGAGTTCGAGATAATGAAAACACATCCCCTGTTAGGTGCTAAAATAGTGGAAAATATTCCTTTCCTAAAGCCTGCATTATCGTATATCCTATATCATCACGAGCGGTACGACGGGAAAGGATATCCTTATGGCTTAAAGGGGGAGGAGATACCAATTGAGGGACGGCTTCTCTCGGTTATCGACACCGTCGATGCCATTACTTCCGATAGGCCATACCGTAAGGGGAGGAGTATTGAAGTGGCGATTGAAGAGCTTAAGGCTCACTCGGGGACCCAATTCGATCCGAAAATTGTTAATATCTGTATTAAAGTCCTTCCGAAATTGCCTGCCCACCTGGAACTTGAATCAGTAGCATTATAATTCACATTCGTCATAAACAACGATTTTGGCGCCTGAAGAGATATATTAGGCTTTTGGGTATTTTCCTATTTCTATGTGCCCCCGTTTTTAGTTGACTTTTAATATTACTGCTGGTAAAATACTAAATCTTGCATTGTTGTGGAAATTAAGATGGTAATGGCGTTGAACAGTGTTGATATTAAGAAAATCAACAGAAGGCTGATAAAAGTTTTCGGGACCAAAAAACTTACTCCCCACAAAGACCCTATCGGGGAGTTGGTCAGGACAATATTATCCCAAAACACTTCGGATGCTAATCGTGATAAGGCATATAAAAGGCTAAAAGAGAAGTTTCCCGCTTGGGAGGAGTTATATACCGCAAGGGTGGATTCAATTAGGGCGGCGATAAAACCCGCCGGATTATCCTCCATCAAAGCACCGAGGATAAAGAATATTCTTAAACACCTCAGTAATGGAGATGGGAATCCGGATTTATCGAAATTAAGCAAGAAATCCGTCAAGGAAGGATTGAAATACCTTACTTCATTTAAGGGGGTGGGGAATAAAACGGCGGCTTGTGTTCTTTTGTTTTCCTTCGGCAAAAAGGTGTTTCCGGTCGATACCCATATTTATCGTGTTTCACAAAGATTAGGTTTGGTTCCCGATAGCTGCGGCCGAGATAAGGCATTTGAGATACTTAATGAAATTATTCCTCCAAATTTATATTATCAGCTCCATTTGAATTTTATCGATCTTGGAAGAAATGTTTGTAAACCAAAAAAGCCGCTGTGCGATGAATGTATATTGAGCGATATATGCCCATCTGCGTTTTTGTTTAGCAGGGATTAATAGATGAAATGATTAGATCCGTTTTTTATCACCCTGAAAAAGGAACCAGAATAATAGAAGGTATTGTTGATTTCCGCTCTTTAATCGCCGAGCAGGGCACTATGTTATGGGTGGATATGCTTTCTCCTTCCGATGAGGAGGCTTATTGTCTTACTCACGATTTTGATTTCCATCCCTTGATTGTTGAAGATGTGGTAACCCGGCAATTATCGCCTAAAGTGGACGAGTTTCAAAATTACCTCTTTTTGGTTTTTCATACGGCTTATTATAATCCGGGCGAAGAGGGTTTAAGCTCCAAAGAGATTTATATTTTTTTCGGAAAACAATATATCGTCATTGCGCGGTATAAGGAATTCAAATCTTTGGAGGATTTATTTGAAAGGGCGGTTAAGGATGAGAGAATACTTGGAAGAGGAGCTGATTTTCTCTTACATAATATTTTAGATTATTTAGTGGAAGATTATAATAGTGCTTTGGCGCTTTTCGACCATATCATTCAAGATTTGGAGGAAGAGGTCTTTTTGGATCCGGAAAGGAGCCTGCTAAGGCGGATTTACGAATTGAGAGAAGATATAATTCATTTAAGGCAGATCGTAGGTCCTCAGCGGGAGATATTACGAAACTTCGCATCAGGGCGCTACAAGTTGGTTGGCGAAGACACCTATATCTATTTCAGAGATGTTTATGACCATCTTACCGAAATAGAGAACAGCGCCAACAGTTATCGTGACTTGTTGGTTTCCGTTTTGGAAACTTATTTCTCGGTGGTCTCCAATAAGACCAATGATGTTATGCGGGTGCTAACGGTTTTTTCGACCATATTTATCCCCTTGACTTTCCTTACGGGTTTATACGGGATGAATTTTAGGTATATGCCGGAATTGAAATGGCAGTATGGTTATTTCCTTGTTTTGGCTCTTTGCGTAATTATTACTGTAATACTTTTGGCGTATTTCAAACGAAAAAAGTGGCTTTGAATATAAAATGCTTGCGCATAAATAACCGGACTATATATTAAATCGCAAAATTATTGAAATTCCGAGATAGAATTTGAAGATTACGCCTTTTATGATAAAGAGATTCCTGATTTTATCTATTATAGTCCCGGCTATCGCAATCAGCTTTCCTACCGTTTCGCTTTTTGCGGAGACCTTAACGATTCAAAAGGCGCTCAGTATAGCCTTCGAACATAACCGTGAATATTTAAGGGCTGTGGAAGAATTGGATAAAGCGTCTGCGGGGATTAAGCAGGCTCGTTCGGGTGCATTCCCGAAGATTTCTTTTAAGGGGATATACTCTCGTAATTGGGAGCCAAATGAATTTGTAATCTCTATGGGAGGGGTCCCGCAACATTTGAAAATCGGAACCGACAATACTTTTTCGGCAGGGTTGAATTTTACCCAGCCTTTATGGTTGGGCGGCAAAGTATTTACGGCTTTGAAAATCGCTAAAATATATAAAAAATATTCTCAAGAAAATCTGATTTCAGTTTATAACAAAGTAAGGTTGGATGTTTATCGCAGATTCTACGGTTTTATCCTGACGGAGGAATTGGTGCGTATTGCCGAGCAAGCCAATAAACAGGCGGAGGCTTCGCGTAAAGTGGTTGAAAAGATGCATTCTCAGGGGATGGTTTCGGATTATGATCTGTTGAGAGCCAAGGTGGCGGAACAAAACACTGTCCCTGAGCTTATCAAGGCCCGCTCGACGGCATCTATCGCTGCCGATGCTCTCAAATCGATTTTGGGGATGGAATTATCCTCTGATATTGAACCTATAGCGGAGTATGACTTTTCGGGGATAGATACAATTTTAGCTCAGCCCGCTGATTATTACCTCAATTTCACATTGAACAATAGAAGCGATGTTAAGGGTTTGAATTACAGGATAGAGATGCTCAATAAGAACATCAGCATTGAGAAATCCGCTTATTATCCGTCGTTGATATTTTCGACTGATTTAATGTGGCAACTCCAACGCGATGATTGGGATATCGACCCCGAGTATTGGACAAGGAGTATAAACAGCTCCTTGATCTTGCAGATACCTATTTTTGAGGGGTTCGGACGCTCGGCGAAGGTTAAACAAGCGAAAATCGACAAACAGCAAGCGCAATTGCAATATCAACAATTTAAGGATGCGGTGAAATTGGAGGTGAACTCGGCTTATGGAAATCTTAAAGAAGCCTATAAGAGATTAAATAGCCAAAAGAATACCGTGGAGATGGCTCAAGAGGGTTTTCGAATAGCTGAGTTGAGATACGAAAATGGCGTAGGCACTCAACTTGAAGTGATAGATGCAAGAACAGCTTTGGTGCAAGCGGAGGTGTTTTTAGCGAATGCCAAACACGATGTAATTGTCTCCAAGGCGGAATTTGAAAAAGCGATAGGGGTAATAAAACCGAAAGAATAATTATTTTTGAATGGTTCGAATATGAAAATTATACAGTCTCTCATCTTAATTTTATTTGTTTCCCTCTTGCTTATAAATTGCGGGGGAAATAAATCCGAGCAAAAGACCTCATTCGTTCATCCAATAACCGTGGAAATCGTTGCTGTCGAGAGAGGAGATATTGAGATTACCAAAATATACGGGGGGACGGTGGAGGGAATTGAGCAATCGGATATCTATGCGCGGATTCCGGAAGCGGTAATGAAGGTTAACGCAAAACTCGGGGAGAAAGTCAACAAGGACGATGTATTGATTGTATTGGATCGCGAGGGACCGAATTCGCATTATTTACAAGCCAAGTCCGCTTATGAGAACGCGTCCAAGAATTACAGCCGTATGAAATATCTTTTTGAGCAAAAGGCGATATCTGAACAAAGCTTCGATCAGGTCAAAACAGCGTATGAAGTCGCCCAAGCCAACTTCGAGGCCGCTGCTTCGTTGGTTGAACTGAAAAGCCCCATTGATGGTGTTATTACTTTCATCTCGGTTACTTTGGGACAATACACCGTTCCGGGGAAGCCTTTGATTACGGTAGCTAAAACCGACAGTATAAAAATCCGTCTTGCATTAAATGTGCGTGATGCGGGAAGGTTGAGTTTGGGATCGGAGGCGACTATATTTGCGGATAAATCGAGGGATTCCCGTATCAAGGGCAGAATATCGAGAATATCATCATCAGCTGATCCAAATACGAGGGGTTTTGAGGTTGAGATAGTCGCACTAAACAGTGAGAATATACTGAAACCGGGAACATTTGTGGATGTGGGTTTGATATTGGATAGGTATAACGATGTTCTATTAATACCTTCCGATGCGATTTTCCTCAAAAGTGGTGAGAAATATGTTTATAAGGATTCCTCCGGCAGAGCCGTTTTGACGAGAATTGAAGTGGGTGGGGAATCAAATAACAAAGCCTATATTAAATCCGGTTTAAAAGAGGGTGATGTTGTGGTTGCTATGGGCAGCAATTTGCTTGTGAACGGGGACTCATTGAAAATAGTCAGCGAATAGAAAACTAAAAGAGATAAAATAATGATTTTAGCGGATACCGCCATAAAAAGACCCGTCTTCACTACAATGATAGTGTTGGCGCTGTTGGTTTTGGGATATACGGCATTTACCCGGATGAATGTTGACTTGTATCCTAAAGTTGATATCCCTGTAGTTATGACCACGGTCGTGTATCCCGGGGCTGGTCCGGAAGCGGTGGAATCCGAAATCACTACTAAAATAGAGGATGCGGTAAACCCCATTGCCGGTTTGGATCATATCGAATCCATCTCCGGAGAGGGATACAGCCTTGTCGTAGCGAGATTCACCCTTGAAACCGACGGGGCGGTAGCCGCTCAGGATGTGCGGGAGAAGGTGTCGGCTATCCGTTCGCAACTTCCGGATGATATCAAAGAACCCGTGATAGAGAAATTCGATTTCACAAGCAAACCGATAATTTCCTTAGTTGTTTCCAGTAAAAGGCCTATAAAAGAACTAACCGAATTTACACGCACCGTAATCAAAAGAAGATTGGAATCCATTGAGGGGATAGGCGCTGTTAGGCTCGTAGGGGGCGCAAAACGGGAGATATTGGTTAGCCTTAACCCGGACAAACTTCTGGAATATGGCTTGTCCGTTCAACGAATAAACTCCGCTATCGCAATGGCTAATTTGGATGTTCCCGGGGGAAAGGTTGATAAGGGTAATAGAGAAATAGCGGTACGAACGGCCGGTAGGTTTCAAAAAGTCTCCGAGCTTGAGAATGTCATTGTCAGCAATAAAAAAGGAAGGCAGGTCTATTTGTCCGATATCGCTGCGGTATATGACACCACCGAAAAAAACACCTCCCTGACAAGATATGATGGAGAAGTGGCGGTAGGGTTGGATATCATCCGCCAATCCGGAGCGAATACCGTTGATGTCGCCGACAGGGTGAAAGAAGGGGTAAAGGAGCTTAACAAAACCCTTCCCAAGGATATTCACATCGATATCGTTCGGGATGATTCCCAATTTATACGGGACTCGATCGATGATGTTTTAGTCAATATATTTTATGGGGGTGCGCTTGCGGTTTTCGTCATTTTCCTCTTTTTGGCTAATATCCGTTCGACTATAATTTCCGCAATAGCCATACCAACCTCGATTATCGCTACTTTTACCTTTATGAGTATGTTGGGTTTTACTCTAAATATGATGTCACTTTTGGCGATGTCTTTGGCGGTGGGGCTTTTGATAGACGATGCCATAGTTGTCATTGAAAATATATATCGACACCTGTCTATGGGAAAATCCGCTTGGAAAGCGGCATCCGAAGCCACTTCGGAGATTGGTTTGGCAGTGACTGCAACGACTTTCTCTATCGTGGTTGTCTTTTTACCGGTTGCTTTTATGTCCGGTATTGTTGGCAGGTTCTTTTATCAATTCGGGATGAGCGTGGTTTTTGCTGTTTTGATTTCCCTGTTTATCGCTTTCAGCTTAACGCCGATGCTTTCCTCGCGGTTTTTGCGGGAGGAGAATAAACAAGCACCTGTTTATCGCTTGTTGAAGCCGTGGAATAATGCTTTTGAGAAATTGGCAAGATGGTATTATGGCGTATTGGAATGGTCGTTGCGATATCGGGTATCGGTCTTGTCAATCGCCATTATACTTTTCTTTGTGAGTTTGTTTATCGCCAAATTTTTGGGAACGGAATTTACCCCGCAATCCGATAGAAGCGAACTGGTGGTCGATTTCAAAGCCCCCCCGGATTTTAATTTGAAAGCTACTTCGAATCTTGCTGAAAAGATGGAAAATATCATTGGAAAGCATCCGGAAGTAACTGACATTTTGACAAATATCGGCTCGGGGAACGCACCCCCAAATGAGGGATATTTGTTTGCCAAATTGGTTGATAAATCGAAGCGCAGTTTGTCGGATGTAGAGCTGACTTCGGTTATCAGGAGAGAATTGAATGAGAAGATACCCGGCACTGAGTTCTCTTTGTCCAACGGGCAAAATATGCAAGGCAGCGAAAAACAGGTTGAGTTCTCAGTAAGAGGACAAACTGGTCCGAGGCTTTCCCGTTTGGGCGAATCGGCTCTTCAGGCGATGCGATCTGTTCCATACGCTGTTGATGTCTCCACTTCCGAAAAAGCAGGGAAGCCTGAATATCATATCGAGGTTGATCGCCGCGCCGCCTCCGATTTGGGATTAAGCGTGGGCTCAATTGCGATGTCGGTGCGCTCCTTGATAGAGGGATATGTGGTTAGTAAATTCAAGGAGGGAAGCGAGGAGTATGATATTAAGGTTCGTGTTCCCGAAAAGGATATAAAAGATCCCTCCGATATGGAGAATATCTACCTGACTTCTGCAAAAAAAGTTAAAGGAGAGGATATTTTGGTTCCGATAGGTAGGGTGGCGAAAATTACCGATTACACGGGACCGACACAATTAAGGCGTTATGATAGAATGAGAGAAATCCGTATTGGCTCCAATGTGGGATTGGGAGGGCATCAGGGCGATATAGCGAATAATTTTGAAAGTGCTATGAGCAAAATAGATATACCGTCCGGTTATGAAATTACCACCGTCGGTTCCACTGAAATTATGCGGGATGCCTTTAAGAATATATTTATGGCTCTTTATTTGGCGGTAATTTTTATTTATCTTCTATTGGCTTCGCAGTTTGAGAATTTTATCGACCCGCTTTCCATAATGCTGTCGCTCCCATTGGCTATCATAGGAGCGTTGGTAGGTCTGTTTATCTTCGGTTCTCCAATTTCCATAATGTCGCTTATCGGGATAGTATTGTTGATGGGGCTGGTTACCAAGAATGCGATTTTACTTATTGATTTCGCCAAACAACGCAGGGCGAAAGGGATGGAGAGGACAAAAGCCTTATTGGAAGCGGGACAGATAAGATTAAGGCCTATTTTAATGACTACATTTGCTATGATCTTCGGGATGCTGCCGCTTGTTTTTGCATTGGGCCCCGGTGCAGAAATACGCGCTCCGATGGCGAGGGCGGTTATCGGCGGTTTGATTAGCTCAACACTTTTGACTTTGCTTATTGTCCCAATCGTTTATTCGTTGCTCGATGATTTTGCTCATAGCCGTCTGGTTTCATTTATTTTTCATATAAAATCCAATCCGGACGAAAAAAAACTTCCATTTGATTCATTATCCTGATAAATTTAGTTAAATATTATTGGAACTAATTACCGATAGTTCCTTGTTTTGGACTATATGGTATAAATTTTCAATTTTAAGATTTAATATGTTTTTGAAAACAATTGAGGAAAAAGGAAAGATTAATTTCAAATCCGATTTTATCGATTATTCCTATTTGGCTGGGATGAAAAGGCTCTTTATGGATTTTTTGGGTGGGGAAAGTCCGGCGATTAATTATTATAAATGGAATTTTCGATCTGTAAATGATTACTTTGAACTTGCGGATCGATTATCCTCGATTGAATTTCCACGCCAAAGATTGGCCGAAATCCTCTGGGAGGATAACTGTAAAATCGAATGCGCATCGAAGATAAGGGACAATATCGATAAGTTTTCGGACCCCGATTCGTTGGTAGTAATAGCCGGGCAGCAAGTCGGTATATTCGGCGGACCCCTCTTGACATTCTATAAGGCTGTTGGGGTCGTGAAATTAGCGGCACAGCTATCTAAAAGATTATCCAAACCTGTTGTGCCGATATTTTGGATGGCTACCGAGGACCACGATTATGAAGAAGCTAACTCCATTTATCTGGTAAACTCCAAAGGGGAACGGATAAAGATATATAATGAACCTGGCGATAATCAGCTCGGAAAATCTATGTCTCAGATAAAACTTGGGGAGGGGATAAAAAAAGCCATATCCGAATTGCAAAACAATCTGTTGCATACCGAATACACTGATTCACTATTTGGGAGGATAAGTAAATATTATAAGCCCGGGAATAAAATTTCCGAGGCTTTCGCCGGTTGGGTATCGGAATTGCTTCGTGACTATGGATTAATTTTACTGGATCCCTCAAACGCCGAATTCAAAGAATTAGCCGTTCCGATTTATGAAAAGGAGATAAGAGGGGGATATGATACCGAAGTACCGAATGATAAAAGGCAGGGGGATGGATTAATTGCCGATGGTTATCATCTGCAGGTTCAGAAATTCAAAAAAGGATTAAATTTATTTTATGCGGATAAATACCGTGAGAGGATATTACTTGCCGCCGAAGAGAAGGGGTTTATTCTCGATAGATCCCAAAAGAAGATTGATGAGGCAAGATTAGTGCAGTTGTTATATGATACACCGGAAAAATTTTCATCGGGTGTTCTTTTAAGGCCGATTGTCCAGTCGAAATTATTACCGACGGTTTGTTTCATAGGTGGGGCATCGGAAATAGCTTATCATTCACAACTGCCTCCATATTATGAATATTTTAATGTTATTCCGCCGATAATAAGGCCTCGCCCATCCGTCTCTTTGATGGGGAAGAGGATAAGGTCGATTGTCGATAAGTATGGAATGGATATCCGTCTCCTTTTTAATGACCCTCACCGCGTAGTCAATGAGGTGTTGATTAAATATTTCCCGGCGGGGCTTGAGGGGAAATTAAACCATCTGCAGATGGAGGTTTTGGATTTATTAGCTTCGATTTCTCCGGAATTGCGGAATTATGATGATGGATTGCGGCGAACTTTTGCATCTTCGGTTAGGAAGGTTGAAACCGAATTGAATAAATTAAGGGCGAAGATTTTTCAAGCTCACAAGAAAAAGAATGCCGAGATAACCGGTCAAATCCTTCGGGCTTACGATTCATTTTTCCCGAATGGTGTAATGCAGGAGCGTGTTCTCCCGATGATTTATTTCTTAAATAAATATTCCCCTTCTTTTGCGGACCGATTGGCTGAGGAGATAGATATCGATAGATTCCAACACCAGATTATTTCAATTCTCCCCGAGTGAATATGACAAAAGCAAAACTGAAAATTGGGATAACCTGTTATCCGATAAGGGGAGGTTCCGGCGTCGTAGCAACGGAACTGGGATTGCAATTGGCAAAACTCGGATACGAGATTCATTTTATCAGTTATAATATCCCTTTCAGGTTGAGGGAGTATATCCCAAATATCTTTTTCCACCAAGTTGAAGTGATGAATTACCCTCTTTTCAAATACCCCCCCTACACCTTGACACTATCGGCTAAAATGGCTGAAATTGCTAAAGGGTGCGGATTGGATTTACTCCATGTCCATTATGCCATACCCCATGCGGTCTGCGCTTATTTGGCAAAAGAGATAATAGGGGAAGGCGCTCCCAAAATTATTACTACTATCCATGGGACTGATATAACTTTAGTCGGGATAGACAAATCGTTCAAGAGCATTACCGAATTTTCGATTAACAATTCCGATGGGATTACTGCCGTTTCGAATTACCTTAAATCCCAAACCCAACGGGAATTTCAAATAAATAAGGATATCGAAGTGATTTATAATTTTGTCGATACGGATAGATTTTCCCCGGCCCGCAAAATGTGTAATCGAAATAGATTTGCATCGGAGGATGAAAAAATGATAATGCATATCTCGAATTTTCGTCCCTTGAAAAGAGCGGAGGATATCATCAAAATATTCGCCCTCGTTATTAAAGATATCCCCTCAAAATTAGTATTGGTGGGGGATGGACCTGACCTCTCCAAAGCTAAAGCACTTTCTGAAAAACTCGGCATTGATGATAAGGTGATTTTCTTGGGATCGCATAATGCTGTCGAGAATATCCTCCCCTGCGCGGATGTTTTCCTGATACCTTCACAGGAGGAGAGCTTTGGTTTGTCGGCATTGGAAGCTTTATCCTGTGGCGTACCGGTTGTCGGTTATGCTTCCGGCGGATTAACGGAGGTCGTGGAAGACGGCGTTAGCGGTTTTTTAGTGGAGATAGGGGATGTCTCCGCCGCTAAAGACAGGATTGTGGATATCCTTTCGGAGTCGGAAAAACTTCAATATCATCGTCAAAAGGCACGGGAGAGGGCTTTGGGAAAATTTGATGCTCGTGATGTAGTGAAGCATTATTTGAATTTCTATGAAGAGGTGATTAATGATGAATGAGAACGAGAAAATAGATGTTATGGCAATAGGGGCTCATCCCGATGATGTGGAGATTACCTGTGGCGGGACACTGTTTAAGTTGTCGAATATGGGATATAAAATAGCCATTGTTGATTTGACGAAAGGCGAGATGGGAAGCAGAGGGAATGTTTCGATTAGGACAAAAGAAGCTGAATGTGCAAGGAAAACCCTTGGGGCGAAAGTCCGCATAAACCTTGAATTATCGGATTCTTTTTTGGAAAACGAGCGGGAAACAAAGGCGAAAGTGGTGAAAACGCTTCGTAGATACCGTCCTCGTCTCTTATTCCTCCCCCACCGGAAACAACGGCATCCCGATCATAGAAAAACATCGGAAATCGTTTATGATTCCTGTCATTTGTCAGGTTTGGAAGAATATCGAACGGGTTCGCTAAAACCTTTTCGTCCTCATAAAATTATCTACTGCACTTCATTTTTGGCTGTCGAACCTTCCATAATAATAGATATCAGTGATTCGATGGAGGGGAAATTAAATGCCGTCCGTTGTTATAAATCACAATTTGAGCCTATCGATGGTGAGATGGTCGTTTATCCTCCCGCATTTGATATGGAAGATTATATTTTAACCGATGCGCGGTATTACGGATATAAGGCTTCCGTAAAATATGGCGAGCCGTTTTACATCCCCGAACCGATTCTCATCGAAAACCCTCTTTTGATGAAAGTGCCTTCAATTTAAGGTTTTCAACTTAAATAAAGAATTTGCGTTATCCTCAAGTATGGTTTATGATTATAGTAACGCTAAATATTTTAATAAATATTTTGAGATTAGGGTTATGATTAGTAATAAAATAATTAAGTTGTGTTATTGAGATAAATTCTGTAATAGTAAACCTGTTTTAGGTGAAGTTTTATGAGGAAATGCAAAGATGACCAGGATTGAAAAAGCAGCTTTGATTGCGTTAAGAGATTGTATGTTCGCTAAAGAAGGCGAAACCGCATTGATAATAACCGATGAGCCTCAACGGGAAATAGGCTATGCGCTTTTCAACGCAGCTTCTTCGTTGGGATGTGAAGCAATGATAATTGAAATGCTGCCCCGTAAAGCCAATGGGGAAGAGCCTCCAAAGCAGATTGCCGATTTGATGAAGCATTTTGATGTTGTTTTGGCTCCGACTTCAAAATCTATTTCCCATACGAAAGCGCGCCGAAATGCTTCCAAGGCTGGCGTTAGAATTGCTACTTTACCGGGGATTTGGAAGGAAACGATGGCACGAGCGTTGAATGCGGATTACAATAGGATAGCGGAACTTTCACATAAAATCGCTGCGATAGTATCGAAAGGTAAAACGGCGCGGATAACAACCGCGCTCGGCACGGATATAACAATGTCCATTGAGGGACGGGATGCTTTACCTGATACGGGGCTGGTAAAAGAATCGGGAGAATTTTCCAATCTTCCAGCGGGGGAAGCGTATATCGCTCCGATCGAGGGAACCGGTAATGGGGTGTTTATAGTGGATGGATCGATGGCTGGTATCGGGATGCTGAAAAAACCGATCAGGATAACGGTCGAGAAGGGATACGCAACAGACATAACCGGCGGAGCGGCGGCAGTGAAACTTAAGATGCTTTTGAACGCGGTTGGGAGAAAAGCAAGGAACTTGGCTGAATTGGGGATTGGGACAAATTACAAGGCGAAATTATGTGGATCGGTTTTGGAGGATGAGAAGGTTTTGGGTACGGTGCATTTGGCTTTGGGGGATAATAAATCGATGGGGGGAAATGTCTCCGTCGAATCTCATCTCGATGGAATTATATTGAGACCTACGCTATATATTGATGATAAAATTATCCTCAAAAATGGAAAACTGATAGTTTAACAGCGAGGCTATTTTTGAGGCGAGAATTTACTAAGGGGGAAGAAAGAAAACGGTTTTTTTAATAAAATCGTTGCTTTTGCGTATCTCGTAATTTTAATTTCCAATTGATTACTTTAGATATTATAAATCAGGAAATGACTTTAAGGATGGAAGACAAACGCAAAAAAGTCAGAATGACGGCTATGGCGTCCTGCTCCGGGTGAGCGTCGAAAATATCCGCTGAGGATCTCTCCAGAGTTCTGGAGGTTTTGCCGCAAATTATAGACCCGAATTTACTCATAGGGACAGGTATGCCCGATGATGCGGGCGTATATAAGATAAACAACCATCTGGCGTTGGTTTTAACGACCGATTTCTTTCCCCCTGTGGTCGATAACCCATATGATTATGGGAGGATAGCTGTCGCCAACAGCCTCTCGGATATTTACGCTATGGGAGGAAAGCCCGTCGCAGGGTTGAACATAGTTGGCTTTCCGGAAAAGGAGTCTCCGGATATTTTAAAAGATATATTAAAAGGTGGAAGTGATGTTGCCTATAAAGCCGGCGTGCCTATTATTGGGGGTCATTCGATAAAAAATCCCGAACCGATTTACGGTTTAGCCGTTACCGGTATAATCAATCCCAATAAGATAATCTCCAAACAAGGAGCAAAACCCGGGGATGTTATAGTTTTAACCAAACCACTGGGAACGGGAATACTTACTACGGCTTTGAAAAAGAACATTATTACCGAAGAACAGATTGGCGAATGCGTCGAAACTATGGCGATGTTGAATAAGGCGGCCAGCGAGGTTATGGTAAAGGTTGGGGTAAATGGGGCAACGGATATTACCGGTTTCGGTTTATTGGGGCATTTGTTGGAAATGGCGAAGTTTTCCGATGTAACTATAAGTATTGATGCGAATGCGGTTCCGCTGTTGGATATGGTTATTGATTTGGCAAAACAAAATGTTTATCCCGGCGGGACAAAATCGAATTATGAATATGTCCGCAATTCAACTTATTACGACCCGCAGATTACATTTGAGACAGCGATTGCTTTTTGCGATGCTCAGACTTCGGGGGGATTGGCTATTTCGCTTCCGCGGAGAAAAGCCAAAAGGCTTCTTAATATGATTAAAGAAAAACATCCTAAAGCTGCCCTCATCGGTGAGGTTATGGAAAGATCGGAATGGCTTCTGAAAGTGAAAAAGGGATAAATCTCCAATTACGAAAACTGCCGGGCGTTGATTTGGTATTAAATCACCCGCAAATAAAGGGGTATATCAAGCGGTTGTCCCAACCGGTTGTTGTGAGTATAATTAGGGAGGAGTTGAATAATTGTCGTGATGGGATTTTGAAGGGAAATCCGTTTTCGGGAAAAGATGCGTTGATAGAGGAGATAATCGGGAAAATCGAGGATTATGCTTCTTTGTTGCTGAAGAAGGTTATAAATGCTACCGGCATAATCATCCATACGAATTTGGGACGCTCACCCATAACCGAAGATATATTGAAGGAAATATCAGATATAAGCTCCGGTTATTCTAATCTTGAGTACGACCTGTTTTCGGGGAAACGAGGTAAACGGGGGACTGCGTTACGACGCTTGATTTCCATTGCGACCGGATGCGAATCGGCGTTGGTCGTCAATAATAATGCGGCAGCTCTGTTTTTGATATTGGCGGCTTTGGCGAAAGGAAAAGAGGTTGTTATTTCGCGAGGGGAGCTTGTTCAAATTGGGGGAGGGTTCAAGATACCGGAGATTATGTCCGCCAGCGGAGCATTGATGAGAGAAGTCGGCACTACCAACCGGACTTCTGTTGATGATTATAAAAACGCCCTTACTTCCGAAACATCTCTTATTTTGAAGGTTCATCGCAGTAATTTTGTCATAAGCGGTTTTACCGAAGAAGCGGGATTTTCGGATCTCGTTTCATTGGGCAGACAAAGGAATCTTCCGGTAGTTATAGATTTGGGATCGGGGGCAATCCTTCCGCCATCCGTCAGCGGCTTGGATAATGAGCCGACGGTTCATAATGCCTTGACAAGCGGAGCGGATTTGGTTTGTTTTTCGGGCGATAAACTGTTGGGGGGATGTCAGGGGGGTATCATTTTGGGTAAGGTGGAACTAATCGAAAAATTAAATAAAAATCCGCTTTACCGTGTTGTTCGTCCGGACAAAACGACTATCGGTATCCTCGAGAAGTTATTCCTCAAATATCTAAAGGGCGAGATTCGGGATATACCTATATGGCATATGATAGCTGAAAGTAAAGAAGACCTTTTGGAGAGGACCAAAAAATTTATAGTCGGACTTGAGCTTCCGAAGGGCGTAGCCTCTATTACAGATAGTTTCGCTTATGCCGGCGGAGGATCAGACCCCGGCGGTAAGATAAACTCCGTTGCGGTCGTGTTTGAAATGGACAACTCCGCCAAACTTTCCTGCTTGTTGAGAGAAGGCAATCCCCCCGTTGTGGGTCGTATTGAAGAAGGAAAACTATATTTAGACCTCCGTACAGTATTCCCTGAGCAGGAAGGGATATTAAAATTAAAAATTGAAGAAGCTTTCCGAAAATTATAAAATATTATGTTTGTCATCGGGACCGCAGGGCATATCGATCATGGGAAGTCAACTATTATAAAAAGGCTGACAGGTATCGATCCTGACCGCCTGCCGGAGGAAAAGGCACGAGGGTTGACAATTGATTTGGGGTTTGCTTGGATGGAGTTACCTTCGGGGGAATGGGTCGGATTTGTGGATGTGCCCGGCCATGAGAAGTTCGTAAAAAATATGATAGCCGGCGTCGGCAGTATCGATGCCGCTTTGTTGGTTATCGCCGCCGATGACGGTTGGATGCCCCAAACTGAGGAACATCTCCAAATACTTGAATTGTTGGGAATTAAAAAGGGCTTTATTATCCTAAATAAAGTTGACCTCGTCGAATCGGATTGGATTGAGTTGATTATTGCGGACATTAGAGAACGGCTGAAGGATAGGCGTATCGAGTTCCAAGATATTATTCCCGTTTCGGCAACGGATGGGAGAGGATTTGATACTCTGATAAAGGCCTTGGATGACTTGCTTCGGGAGACTTCTTCGCGCCCTGATATATCCAAGCCGAGACTGTATGCCGATAGGGCATTTACCATCACCGGTCGAGGTACCATTTTGACGGGGACACTTATCGGAGGGAAATTTAGGGTTGGGGGTGATGTTTCGGTTTATCCCGCTAACGAAAGGGGACGGATTAGGAGTCTCCAAACCCATAAAAAGCAAATCGAGAATGCCGTTCCCGGTAGTCGGGTGGCTGTGAACATAACGGGAACGCCAAAGGGAAAGCTCCATAGGGGAATTATGATCTCCTCTATCCCGAATCTGCAAACATCAAATACTATCAACTGCTTTTTCGAGGTACCTCCCACCGGAAAGATACCGCTCAAGCATAATTCCGAGATAGATTTTCTTCTCGGGACGGCGGAGATTCTCGGCAGGGTATTGCTTTTGGAAAAAAAGGTGATAAAACCGGGGGAGAACGGGTTTTGTAAGTTGCGTCTGTCGAATTCCATCTGCCCATTTATTGGGGATAGATTTATTATTAGATTGCCTTCACCGGCAATTACAATCGGAGGGGGGATTATCCTTGATTTCCGTTTAAGAGGGAGGATAAAGCCCCATAGCGCGGAGATGGATTATATTAAGTCTTTATATCCTTTATCGCCGAATAGCATAATTTGCGCCGTTTTGGATTATTATGGTTTTTGGGGACCGGAGGAATTCGATTATGCCCGTAATAGTATTTTCCCCGATGACGATTTCCAAAAGGAATTAAATGGATTTATTGATAAGGGAGAGGTGGTGAAATCGGGAAATTATTTCTTTTCGCGGAAGACAATTGAGAAATATTCGGGAGCAATCTCCGAAAAGCTCAAAAAACACCATAAAAATTTCCCTTGGGTGAAAGGTATGGGCGCTAAACAGCTGATGGATATCGCCCAATTGCCAAAAGGTGAACCCGGATTGAAACTATTGGAGATTATTGCTTCGAGTGAGGATATTTCTTCGGAGCAGGGAATTTATTTTTTATCCGAACACAGCGTAAACCTTCCGCCCGAATTGAATAATTTAGCTTCGGAATTAATAGAGGAATTTCTAAAAACCACTGTCGAATACCCCACTCGGCAGGAACTCGAAAAGAGGGGGAACGATTATCGGGTTGTGGTCCGCTTTTTAATTTCCTCGGGGATGCTTATCGAATGCGGCGGAGGAATTATTTTTCATCGGGATATATTCAGAGAATTGAAATCCAAAGTTGTCGATTTTTTGACACAAAATCAAAAAGCAAAGTCATCCGAGTTGCGGAAACTACTTAATACCACCAGAAAATATGTTATTCCTTTCTTGGAAAAATTGGATGAGGAAGGTATTACCGTATTCGACGGGGAATGCCGACGGCTTGCGGAATAATCTCATAATATGTTACATAAATCATCAATACAATTAATCCTATACAATGGGAGGATTTATACTCTGAGCAGGCCGCCGATGGTTTCCGCAGTAGCTACGATAATGGGAAAGATATTTGCGGTTGGCGGCGATAAGGAAATCCTTCAACTATCCGATAGCAAAACGAGGGTTGTTAATCTTCACGGGGCAACAGTTCTCCCGGGTTTTATCGATAGCCACACACATCTATATTCATACGGTTTATCATTCCAACTCATCGATTTCAGAAAATTCCGAACTTTGAATTCTGCGTTAAGGGCGGTTAAGCGGAAAGCCGAAACCCTCAAAAGGGGCGAATGGCTATTGGGGAGGGGTTGGGATAAAAATAATTGGTCCCTCGATGATTTTCCTCACAAATCGGATTTGGATGCTATTTGTAAAAATCCTTGCGCTTTTTCCTCTCATGATGGACACTCGATTTGGGTCAACAGCAGTGCTTTGAAATTAGCTAATATCAATAATTCTACTCATAACCCCCGCGGCGGAGTTATTAAAAAGGATGCCGATGGCGAACCTTCGGGGATCCTTTTTGAGGAAGCTGTCGGTTTAATTGAGAATGCTATTCCCCAGCGCACCTTTTCGAATAAGATGAAGGCATTGTTAATTGCTCAAAAAAATGCATTTAAGGTTGGCGTAACTTCGGTTTGCGATTTCGATGAAGACAAGGATAAATATCGAATGTTGGAAACGGCATCACTATCGGGGAAACTTAAATTGAAAGTCCTTTGCGGCGTAAGAAGGGAAGATTTCGATAACGAGGACATAAAAGGATTTATCTCCGGTTTCGGAAATGAAAAACTTCGAATCGGTCATTTGAAACTATTTGCCGATGGCGCGTTAGGAAGCCAAACGGCGGAGATGTTCGAACCTTATTCCGGGAGCAAAAATTACGGTGTCGGAGTTTTGTCGGAGAAAGAGCTAAAAAAATATTTCCGTAAAGCGGCCGAGATGGGTTTGTCGGTAGCAGTTCATTCCATAGGTGATAAGGCGAATCATAAAGTGATAAGAGCATTTCTATCGATTTCCGTAAAATATGGGAATAATATCCCCAATCGTATTGAGCACCTCCAACTTATCAGGGGTGAGGACATCCCTCTATTAAAATCATCGGGAATTATCGCCTCGATGCAACCATCACATATTTTAGCCGACAGGGATACGGCTGATAAATATTGGGGTGAAAGGAGCAAGGGAGCTTACCCTTTTAAGAGTTTGATAAAAAATGGTATAACCATTTGCTTCGGTTCGGATGCTCCCATAGAGGATATGAACCCTCTTGAGGGGATATATGCAGCCGTTAACCGCCATCGTCCGGGAGATGGGAGGGGAGCTTG
>JALSTH010000066.1 GCA_026983835.1 Candidatus Zixiibacteriota bacterium
GATAGTGGGAGAGTTGATAACGCCGGTGGCGATGGAGGAGGGTTTGAGGTTTGCAATAAGGGAGGGCGGTAGAACCATAGGCTCAGGCGTAGTCTCCAAAATACTCGAATAAGGAATACAATAGAATAGAGATTAATAATCAATGGCTAAATTAGAAGGTCAAAAAATAAGAATACGGTTAAGAGCTTACGATCATAATGCCCTCGACCGTTCGGCAAGGGAGATCGCAAGAACCGTTCAGCGTACCGGTGCTAAACTAAGAGGTCCTGTCCCGTTGCCGACCAAAAGAACGATCTATACGGTTTTGCGTTCTCCCCATGTGGATAAGAAATCAAGGGAGCAATTCGAAACGCGTATTCACAAAAGGTTAATCGATATCTACGAATCAAACCAGCAGACGGTGGATGCGTTGATGAAAATGGATCTTCCTGCCGGCGTTGATGTCGAGATAAAAGTCTGATAGGAATCC
The DNA here is from genome assembly GCA_026983835.1 of Candidatus Zixiibacteriota bacterium. Classification (GTDB taxonomy): domain Bacteria; phylum Zixibacteria; class MSB-5A5; order UM-FILTER-46-8; family UM-FILTER-46-8; genus JALSTH01. The sequence continues at coordinate 470 of JALSTH010000066.1, forward strand.
GATACCGGAGTTGATATGAGCGAAGAGAAACGAGAGGAAAATAGCATCCAAGAACCTGCGGAATCCGTTGGGGAAAAAACGGAAGCCAAGCAGGCGAATACGGAAAAAGAAGAAGGTAAGGCGGAACCGCAAGGCGAATTTCCTGTGAAATTTATGCTTGGAAGAAAAGCCGGTATGGGAAGGATATTCGATGCCGATGGAAATGCGATTTCCGTTACATTTATAGAAGCGGGTCCCTGCCGGGTCACACAGATCAAAACTGTGAAAAACGACGGGTACAATGCCGTTCAATTAGCCTTTGGCTCTAAACGGGAAAAGCTGATTAACAAGCCCTTGAATGGGCATCTTAAAAAATCCGGATTGAGTAGCGCAAGGTATTTGCGGGAGGTTCGGATTGAGGATGTCGAAGGGATTAAACTTGGCCAGAGCGTAACGGTAAAGATATTTTCGGAAGGCGACTCGGTTAATATCACTGGTATCAGCAAGGGGTTGGGTTTTCAGGGTGGGGTTCGTCGCCATAAATTTGGGGGAGGACCGAAAACGCATGGGCAATCCGATCGTTTACGTGCTCCCGGTTCGGTTGGAGCCTCATCTTATCCCTCGAGGGTTTTCAAAGGACAAAGGATGGCTGGAAGGATGGGAAAAGATAGGGTTACGGTTAAGAATCTGAAGGTAATCGGAGTGGACGCCGAGAGAAATTATCTATTGATTAAGGGCGCTGTTCCGGGAAAGCCGAATGGATTACTTAGTATATATAGTTCATCGCATTTTGATGCGGGAAGATAAGGTGTTTTTGATATGATAGAGGTTGCACATTATTCCAGCGATGGAGCGGAAAAAGAAAAGATATTCCTTCCCGAAAATTTATTTGGGCAGGAGGTAAAGGAAGCTTCGGTCCATCATTATATAAAGAGCTATCTCCAAAATCAGCGTCAGGGTACTGCGAATACATTACAGAGGAATGCGGTGAGAGGTGGAGCCGCCAAACCTTGGCGTCAAAAGGGTACCGGAAGAGCAAGGGCCGGTACTATCAGATCGCCGATATGGGTCGGCGGAGGCAGGGCTTTTGGTTCACATCCGCGCGATTTCTACAGCCGTATTCCCAAGAAGATGAAGCGGGTTGCTCTGGTATCTGTTTTATCGGACAGGGCGAAGGAGGGAAAGGTTCATGTGATCGATCTTCCGAAACTTGAAGCGCCAAAAACTAAAAAGGTCGCCGAATGGCTGAAAAATATTGGAATTGACGGAAATAAAGTGCTTATTCTCTTGACTGAGAGGGATGATAATTTTATACTGTCTTGCCGTAATCTAAGAAATGTCGAATGTATGAGGGCTTCGCTTGTGAATGCTTACAAAGTATTATGGGCAGAATATCTTCTACTTTCGGCGGACAGCGTAAAGGTCCTGGAGGAGGTATTTGCCAAATGAGATCTTATAAGGATATATTGAAATTAGCGATGATTACCGAAAAGGGTTCCCATCTCCAAGAGGATAATAATCAATATATTTTCAAAGTCGCTGTCGAGGCGAATAAAATTGAGATTAAAAGAGCTATCGAAGAACTCTTTAGTGTAAAGGTCAAGTCCGTTCGGACAATGAATATGCGCGGTAAGGTAAAAACGCTCGGACGATTTTCCGGTAAAAGACCAAATTGGAAGAAGGCAATAGTAACGCTTAAGGAGGGAGACTCGATCGATTTGGTGGAAGCCATATAGGGTGATCAGGAGATAAATTATGGGAATTAAAAAATTTAAACCTTATACGCCGTCACTTAGGTGGACTCAAATTTCCGATTTCGCCGAAATTACCAAATCAGAACCGGAAAAGAGATTACTCCGTCCCAAAAAGAAAAAAGGTGGTAGGAATAATATGGGGAGGATTACCACCCGCCATAAGGGTGGAGGACATAAGCGTCGTTATAGGATAATAGATTTCAAGCGGGATAAGATCGGGATACCGGCAAAAGTCGTCGGTATCGAATATGACCCGAACAGATCGGCGAATATCGCTTTACTGCAATATGCTGATGGGGAGAAGAGGTATATACTTGCTCCGTTGGGATTGATGGTTGGTGATGTGCTCCAATCGGGGGAAAATTCGGAAATAAGGGTTGGCAACACCTTACCTTTGGCTAACATACCTCTCGGATTAAGTGTTCATAATATCGAATTGAAGAGGGGAAAGGGAGGGCAGGTAGCCCGTGGAGCGGGAACATTTGCCGAGTTGTTGGCAAAGGAAGGGAAATTTGCACATCTTAAGTTCCCATCGGGTGAGGT
>JALSTH010000067.1 GCA_026983835.1 Candidatus Zixiibacteriota bacterium
CTGGGCGTAATAGCAAATTTCGAAGGTTTAAGCGAATACAGTAAAGCTTTATATCTTGCCGCCCATTACATAGACAAAGATTCCTATTTACCGCTCTTAAATTTGGTAGCTTGGTCATCAAGAAAAAATCTGTTAGATGAGGCTATGGAATGGGTATATAAAATAATAGATAAATATCCGGATTGGTTGGAAAATAAGGAAATAAGGATTTTCTTCGCAAATGATGAATCTTTGCATAAATTAAGATCCTATGATATTTTTAAGAACGAAGTACTTAATAAAATAAAAAAGAAAGGAGGTGAATAGTTAAACCCGATTTTTTGAGGAATTATGAACCAAAAATTACGGGAGGAATTATGAACCAGAAAATTATAATTGGTATAGTTTTTACCTTTTCGCTATTGATTGGTTCAAGTAATTTTGGCCCAAGAATTTTAAATAGCGACCGAGACGGAATAGCACCAACACCAACCGAAGCATTTGGAGTAGTATCCGTCGATGGTGATGGTAAAACTAAGAAATACGAACCGGGCAACCATCAGATACCGAACGATGGAAAAGTGATGCCAGGAAAACCTGGCGCGTCCGGGAAGTAGCAGCCGGGAACCCAAACAGATTTATTTTAACCCCCTTTATGGGGTTTTAGGAGTTTTTCAAAATGAGGTCTGAAAAACGGCTAAGAGGGAAGATTTACCCAAAAATCAAAAAATGGGTAGACAAAAAAGGCCGTGAATTCACAATTTGTTTTAAAGAGTTTTGTCAGGGTAACCGCGCTTCGCTTTTCCAGTTGGACGACTATATCAAGGATTTAGGTATCAAAGTTTTTGTAGTGGATGGGTTAAAGCTCGATGAGGACCTATTGTGGGATTTGGAGTATAGGTTATTTGACCTTATCGGGAAGTATTCTTCCACCCCGGGCGGCGAAGAATTATTAAAGGCTATCGAAACTACGATCGTCGATGATCTTACTGATATCTTTATTTCAGCCAAACGGAAATGGAATTTCTACCACTACAAACTGACCGAGTCATTGGAGGAAATCGACCCGAATAATAGTATAATCCCTACAAAAGAGCCGGATGAGGATTTTCCCGAACCGGAATTGATCTATGCGCAAGCTCAAGATATCCTCGGCGAATTCGCCAAGTTTGCCAGGAGAAGACTAAGGGGACCTAGGATTCGGTTAGTTGCGTTTTACTGGTTGAAATATCCGGAACGGAGCGGCGATTTTGAATGGCTGGCGGCAAAAGCAGGCACCAGTCCGGGAGCTGTGCGGGTTATTTTAACCAGATTTAAGCAGAAGTTGCTCAAAGCATATTCTCTTGAAAGAATAGGGAATAGATTAGTATTACATCGAATAGATTAGTATTATATCGCACTGACGGACTCTTTTAGTTTTTAAGTTATATATAATAGTAAAGGAAACTTCCTTTAATGGCTAAAGCTAAATAGGTTTAGCTTTAACAGGTTGGTTATATTAAACTTAAGGACTAAGTAAATATATTATTATAAAGGGTGTGGTATATTAATTTTGGTAGTTGATTATATTTTCTTTCTCATACAATGGGATGGAATTATTATCTTTGGCTAAATAGCGCAATCGCTTCTATATGGGGGGTTTGAGGAAACATATCCACACAGATTACATTCTCCAGTTCATATCCAACCTCCGACAAACCAATATAATCCCGTGCCAATGCCGGCGGATTGCAGGAAACATAAATCAATTTCGATGGAGCTATCCTACCTAATAACGGTATAATTTCAGGATGCAACCCAACGCGAGGCGGGTCAGCAACGACTATGTCGAATTTACTGTCTTCCGAGACGGCAATTAGTAAATAATCCAAACTATCCGCCACATAGAAATCGCAATTTTCTATGCCGTTCAATTCCCGATTTGTTTTAGCATTCTCGATAGCTGAAACTTCGGAATCGACACCTATGACTTTCTTCACCCTCTTCGCCAGATTCAGGGATATCGATCCCGTCCCGCAATACAAATCCAGAGCATTTTCATCCCCTCGACAATCCGCCATAGAAATTATCTTCTCAAATAACAATCCCGAAGTCAAGGAATTAGTTTGGAAAAAGGAGTTTGCGGATATCTTAAACTTGATGCCGTTTGTCTCCTCAATTATATGATCTTCACCCGAAATCAAAATTTCGGATTCACCATAGGCTATACTGGCTTTCTTCGAGTTTATATTGTTGACTACCGACTGAGCGGCGACGCCTGATGGAAATGCTTTTTCAAGTATGTGCAATATCTCGTCCTCGGCAGGCTTCGAAGTCACAAAATTCAACATTCGCTGATTTGTATTTTTACCCTCACGAATGGTCAAATAGCGCCACAAGCCGATGTGTTTCTTTATATCGTATATCGGTAGGTTCGATTCTCTGACCGCATCGCCTATTGCGGGGACAATCGCAGCCGATTCCGGCGATTGCAGGAAACATTCACGAAGATCGAATACCCTCCCGAACCTCCCCCTCGGATGTAATCCTAATGACGGTTCATTATCATAATTCAAGCCGAAAGAATACTCCATTTTATTACGATAGTAGAATTGTTGTTTGGAAGGTATTAATTTGGAAACCGGGGGATTATCTATCTTCCCAATCTGCCTTAAGGCATCAATCAATTGTTGCCTTTTGTATTCGGTTTGTTTTTGATATTCCAAATGCTGAAGCCGACATCCCCCACAGGTAGGGAAATGTCTGCATCGAGGTGCAATTCTATATGGCGATTCACTTTCGATTTGAACAAGTCGGGCTTCCGCATAATTCGATTTGCTTTTATATACATCCGCAACAACAACCTCTTCCGGTAACGCACCCTCGACAAAAACGACAAAATCATTGTATCTGCCGACACCGGCTCCGCCATAAGCAAGATTATCGATAGTTATTTTTATCCGTTCGCCTTTTTTCGGTTTGCCCATATTACATTCCACCTTTTATCGGGCGATATTGTTTCATATTATGATTAAATTCAATTAATTAAAGTTCGAAAAATTTTCTGATAATCCCCAAAATTTTGCTCTTCTCGATTTGCCCTTTAGTTTGTATTTGCTGTAGTTTGTTTGTCTCCCTTATTTTCTCTTTTATCTCCTGAGCTCTAACACTTATTTTCTCGCTCAATTGCTCAGCCAAAGATGGATTGTTCGATAATATATCTTTGAAACTCGCTTTCGTTATCTCAACAATTTCGGAATCTTCAATACATCTAACGGTGGCGCTCCGTTTTTCCCCAGTCAGTAATGACATCTCGCCAAAAGCTTCTCCCTCGCCAAGCTCCGTTATCACGGTTTCCCCAATTTTATCCTTGACGATAATTTTTACTTTGCCCGAAATTATGATAAACATAGAGGATCCCTCATCGCCCTGAATAATAATATCCTCCGATACACCGAAATAATACAGAGGCGTGTTTTTGGTCAACCGCTCAATCTCATCATCGGATAAGGATGCAAAAAATGGGAGCGACCTCAAATATCCCTTAATCCGCCGATGGGCGCTTTCGGTTTGCGATGTCGCTCTCTTCTCCGCGGCTTCCATACTGCGGACGGTCCGGATCGGGAATGGGATTTCAATCCCTTCCCTTTTGAATTTATACCACAAACGCGTCGTAAAATCATCAGCTATTTCCTGATGATGTCTGAAATCACGAATATAATATTTGCAATCGTATTTTATGTAAAAATCGGAGTATTCTTTAGTTCTCAAACGGGGAGCGGGATTCTTCAGGATACCCGGGACTTGAAAAGCAACATCCTCAACGGCTCTTTTTACTTTATTGGGGGGATCATTATAACTCGTTCCTATATACAGGAATTGGCCAACCACCGAACTCGGTTGCTTGAAATTTATTATTTCAGCCCTCGAGATTGAATTATTCGGGATAATGACAAAATTGTTTTCGAGAGTTCGGATTCGTGTTGCTCTCCAACTTATTCCCGCAACCTCCCCCTGTTTCCCCGCTATCTGCACCCAGTCACCGATATTAAAGGGCTTTTCAATATTCAAAACCACCCCTGCCAAAATACTGCTTAAAATATCCTGCAGAGCTAATCCCAAAACGGCGGTTAAAACAGCGGAGGAAACCAAAACAGTGGATAAATTAAAATGGAAAACGCCAAAAATTACCGCATATACTATCAGGAACAAAATTAAGATACGGAGGACATCCCGCAGAAGCCCCGGTGTGGATAATTTGTTTTCGGGCGTGAGTAATATTTCGAAAACGAAATATTCCGCCAGAGAGATAAGCAAAAAGCCGGCGAAAACCAATATCAACGCCAACAGAGGATTGATAACAATCTCGGCTTTTACACCTATTCCCCATAAAAACATATATAAAGTGAATAATAAAATTGTAAGATTGGAAAGTCGCAAATGCCGTTGTATGGGAGAAAAGCGTTTGAGATATCGTAATAGGAACTTAAATATCAAAAAAGAACCCGCAGCATAAACAAGCGCTTGAGCTAAGATCCTCAATTGGGATAAAGGGATAGACGCAAAAATATTCTGCATACTTATAATTTAGTATAAATTAAGAGGTAGCGCAATTCCAAAAGGATTAATAAAGTCGGCGCCGCAAACAAAACCGAATCGAATCTATCCAACACCCCCCCGTGCCCGGGGATTAACGAGGATGAATCCTTGATATTCGCAATCCTTTTAAGGGAAGATTCAAATAAATCTCCGACAGTTCCGATCCCCGAGAGGATTATCGAAACCAAAAAGATGAAAAGCGGACCATTTCCATTCATCAAAGTTAAGGCTAAAACAACCCCGGCCAAGGCAGCGCCGAAAAACCCCCAGTACAAACCGGCAACCGTTTTCCCCGGACTGATATTGAGCGCCAATTTCTTCTTCCCGGTCAAAACACCTCCGAAATAAGCGGCGGTATCCGATGACCAGATTATAATAAACATTGAGACTACCCATTTTCCCCCATCAGGTAGGAAAGTGGATATCATCGGCAATGCGGCGAAAAGATAACCGCAATAGAAAATACTGAAAACCGATTTAATCACTACATTACCCAATACCTCAGCTTCCCCGGAAACAGACCCGACAATCGCTGCAAAGATTACAACTACGAAAGATATGGCTAACGCCCAATTGGATTGCCCGAAGTATAAAAGTAAAATTATCCCGATGGAAGCAAAAGATAAAACCAACTTGAAATAAAAACGGTTAGGGAGAGAAAGGATTTTGTTCAACTCCAATGAACCCAAAAGGGCTAAAATACTGACAAAAGTTATCAACCAGATTCCCCCTTTAAGCGAAACAAAAACAATAGCGGGTATGCCTACAACACCGACAATTACCCGCAATAACAGATTCCTACGAAACCCCAACTTTACTCCGATGAAGGCGATATTTTACCAAACCTCCGTTCACGACGCTGGTAATCCAAAATCGCCATATAAAACGCCTCTTCATCAAAATCGGGCCAAAGGGTGGAAGTAACATATAGTTCCGTATAAGATGTTTGCCATAAAAGAAAATTGGAAAGTCTCATCTCCCCCGAGGTACGGATCAATAAGTCCGGATCGGGCAAACCTCTGGTGAATAAATGCGATGAGAACATTCGCTCATCTATATCCTCGGGTTTGATATTCCCCTTCAGGCTCTCCTTGACAATGGAGCGGACTGCAGATAATATCTCATCCCTACCACCATAATTCAACGCTAAATTCAACACCAAGCCGGTATTGTGCTTTGTCTTTTGAGCGGCTTCCTTTAAAATTTTGTATTGTTCTTCTGGAAGTTCTTCGATCGGCCCGGTGGTTATCAGTTTAACATTATTCTCATTTAATTCATCAATTTCGCGTCTGGTAGTCTCGGATAACAATTGCATTAAAGCTGATACTTCATAAGGAGGCCTAAGCCAATTTTCCGACGAAAAGGTAAATAGGGTAAGATATCCAATCCCGATTTGATCAGCCGCTTTTACGATTTTTTTAACAGCCCGAACACCAGCTTGATGGCCGTCGGTCCTTGGCAGCCCGCGCTTTTTCGCCCATCTCCCATTGCCGTCCATAATAATCGCAATGTGCCTTGGAACAGCAGAGGAGTTTTCCTTAATCTCTGATTTTAAATATTCTGCGGACAGTGTAGTATCCATATCTATCAAGACAGCTTATACTTCCAAAATTTCTTTTTCTTTCTTCTCAAGGATACTATCGACTTTTTCTATATATTTGTCGGTAAGCTCCTGAACCTTCTCCTGACCTTTTCGCTGGTCATCTTCCGAAATATCCTTATTCTTCTGCGCTGTTTTTAATTTGTCATTTGCATCACGACGGATATTGCGTATGGCTATTTTGCTTTCCTCCCCGATTTTCTTTACCAATTTAACCGTATCTCTCCGTCTTTCCTCGCTGAGCGGTGGAATAGGTATTCTAATAATATTACCATCGGAGTTGGGATTTAAATCGAGATTAGACATCCGAATCATTTTGTTAATCTCTCCGACCATATTTTTCTCCCAAGGCTGTATTACCAAAAGTCTGGGTTCGGGGGCCGAAATATTCGCAACCTGATTTAAGGGAACTTTATTCCCATAATATTCAACCTTCAAATTCTCCACTAACGCAGGAGAAGCTTTACCTATACGAATCGATTTTAGCTCAGTTTCCAATGCATTAATCGATTTTGACATTCTGCTTTCCGTTTCTTTGAGCACCTCATCTATTATCATAAAATCCCGCCTTTAAATTTAAGCGTTAACTTAACTAACCAAAGTTCCTATTTTCTTCCCTTCGATAATCTTACGCAAATTTCCTTTTTCACGCAAATTAAAGACAACAATCGGAATGTTATTATCCATACAAAGGGAGGTCGCCGTCAAATCCATAACTCCCAACTGTTTTCCCAAAACTTCAAGGTAAGATACCGAATCATATTTAACGGCAGCCGAATCGTGCACAGGGTCAGCATTAAACACGCCATCCACTTTTGTTCCCTTTAGAATTACTTCCGCGCCTATTTCAGCCGCTCGCAGGGCAGCAGCGGTATCGGTGGAAAAGAAAGGATTTCCTGTCCCGGCAGCGAAAATTATAACTCGATTTTTCTCCAGGTGTCTAATAGCACGCCTACAAATATAGGGCTCCGCAAATTTATCGATATTAACGGCTGTCATAACCCGGGTCGGGATATTTTTTGATTCAAGGTGTGTCTGTAAGGCAAGGGAATTAATCACCGTAGCCAACATTCCCATATTGTCTCCAATAACCCTGTCTATCCCCAATTTTTCGCCGAGCGAACCTCGAAAGATATTACCTCCGCCAACTACGATACCAAATTGTATCCCTTCGTCGGCTAATTCAGCTATTTCCCCGCATATCCCATCTATTGTCAGGGGATCCAAACCAAATTCAGTATCACCCATCAGCATCTCACCGGATATTTTTAACAATATCCTTTTATATACAAAACGAGATTCGCCTTTATTTGGAGTCATTACGGGTCCTACTGTTTATTCGCCGAGTCTGAAACGGGCAAAACGCTTGATAGAGATATTTTCGCCGATAATCGCTATTTTTTCTGTCAGCAAATCCTTTATGGTCCGATCGGGGTCCTTGATGAAGGGCTGGTCAAGCAAACAAACTTCCTGATAATATTTCTCCAATTTACCATCAACGATTTTATCAATTATCTTTTCCGGTTTGCCATCATTAATAGCTTGTGTACGATAAATCCTCTTCTCCTCTTCTATTTTTTCGGGATCGAGAGTTTCCCTATCAATGACCAATGGATTAGCGGCGGCAATCTGCATAGCGACATCTTTAACAAAGTTTCTAAAATCATCATTACGCGCCACAAAATCAGTTTCGCAGTTCACTTCAACTAAAACCCCTAATTTATCCCCCGGATGAATATACGCATAAACGATACCTTCGTTCACCGCCCTGTCGGCTTTTTTGGCTGCTTTAAGTATTCCCTGCTCTCTTAGATAACTTGCCGCTTTTTCCATATCTCCGCCAGTTTCGGTGAGTGCTTTTTTACAATCCATCATCCCGGCACCGGTCTTCTCGCGTAATTCTTTAACCATTGCTGCAGTTATTTCCATCGCATCAATTCCCCTTGTCAATATTTTATGTTATTCCTTATCGGTATCAGCCTTCTCCACCGACTCCTTAACTACTTCGCTTTCGGATTCCCGTGGAGCTTCTCTATTTATTTCTAACTCTTGCTCCTGTTTATGTTCGAACTCATCCTGTGCCGCTTGCTGCTTTGCTTCCAGTACCGCGTCCGATATTACCTTCGTGATAACGGAAATCGATTTTATCGCATCATCATTGGCGGCTATAGGATAATCTATGGGGTCCGGGTCAGTATTTGTATCTATTATGGCAATGACAGGAATATTTAATTTATTCGCCTCGGCGACAGCTATTTTCTCTTTTTTCGCATCCACGACATAAAGTAAGTCAGGGACACGATTCATCTCCAAAATTCCCCCAAGCACCCTTCTTAATTTCTCGCTATGCTTAGTGATTATCATAGCTTCCTTTTTGGTCATCTTTTCGAGGGAACCGGCTTCTTTCATCTTTTCGATGTCCTTAAACTTCCGCAAACTTTGTCTTATAGTTTGGAAATTAGTTAACATCCCGCCAAGCCAACGCTCATGGACATAAAAAACGCCCGCCCTCTCGGCTTCTTCTTTGATAACATTCTTAGCCTGTTTTTTCGTCCCGACCATCATTACTGTCCCGCCGGACCCGACTACCTCCTTAACCTTATTGACCGCTCTCTGAATGGATAAGATGGTTTTATGAAGGTCGATAATATAAATACCGTTACGAGCGGTAAAGATGTACTTTTTCATCTTTGGGTTCCACCTGCGGGTTTGATGCCCGAAATGTACCCCAGCCTCTAAAAGGTCCTTAATAGTCAATTTCATTTACGCCTCAGTAGTTTGGGTTATATCTTCCACCTGCGTCAATCCCTCGCTCACCCAGAGTAGGGACCCGATTGAGGGTCAACAGGAGTGTATGATTTAAATTGTCCTTATATCTGTTAAACCTGTAAAATTTTATAGAAAATAAATTAACGCTTCGAGAATTGGAAACGCTTACGGGCTTTAACCAGCCCATATTTTTTCCGCTCGACCATTCTTGGATCGCGTGTTAAAAAGCCTTCGCGCCGCAATGGTTTTCTGAAATCCTCGTTTACTTTAACTAAAGCCCTCGAAATAGCCAAACGCATCGCACCTGATTGTCCGGTAAATCCTCCGCCCTGCGCCTTACAAATAATGTCGAATTTGCCCTTCGATTCGGTAATTTCAAGCGGTCGATATATATCTTGGATAATCATAGGATGGTGGAAGTAAGTCTCCAAATCCTTCCCGTTAACCGTAATCTTACCACTCCCGGGTTTCATACGAACAACAGCGGTCGATGTTTTTCGCCTTCCAACTGCAAGTATCGTTTCCTCCAAATGCTTATCCTCCAAATTATTTAAATTCCATTCTAATAGGTTTTTGCGGTGTATGCGGATGCTCGGCTCCCGCATAAATATGAAGCTTTTTTATAAGCTTTCTTCCAAGACGGTTTTTGGGAAGCATCCCCTTAACGGCATGCTTAATAACAAATTCCGGGTTTTTGGCCATCATCTTTTTATAGACGACTTTCCTCGCCCCTCCGGGATAGCCACTGTGACGGAAATATGTCTTTTGATCCGCTTTGTTTCCGGTTATGGCTACTTTATCCGCATTAACGACAATGACATAATCGCCGGTATCCATATGGGGCGAGAATAGAGTATTATATTTCCCACGAATCCTTTTGGCAATCTCAGCCGCCAATCTGCCTAAAACGACATTTTCGGCATCATATAAAAGCCATTTTTTATCAATGGTGTTTGGCTTTGGTATTACAGTTTTCATATATATCCCTAAGAATTGGTAATGTTTTTCCAAATTAAAACATTAAATATAATTAATATTCCCCCCTTGTCAAGAAAAATGAACCCTACATCTTGTTTTATTTCAGCTAATTCATACAAATTTAGCGGATATATCCCCAGCGTTCAAAATTCCTTTATCCGTAATAAATCCCGATATCAGATCCGATGGAGTGATATCAAAGGCGGGATTATATACATCAATCCGCCCTTTTATCCCCTCATATTTTTCTTTATTCACAATCTCTTTTCCTGAACGAAACTCAATAGGGATATCATTACCATCTTTTGCCCGCTTATCAAAAGTGGAATAAGGAGCCGCCACATAAAAAGGAACACCATAATTTTTAGCAATAATAGCAATATTCAAAGTGCCGATTTTATTGGCTGTGTCCCCATTTAATGCTATTCTGTCCGCACCGACAATTACCTTGTCCACTTTGCCAGCCGATAGCAATGAGGCAACCATATTATCGCAGATTAAGGCTACATCCAAACCCGAAGCCGCCAACTCCCAAACCGTCAATCTTCGTCCCTGATCGACAGGCCTCGTTTCACCGGAATAAATCCGAATATTTTTCCCTGAAAAGGCGGCTGTGTATATTACTCCGAGTGCGGTTCCAATTCCGGCTGTGGCCAATGCGCCGGCATTACAATGGGTTAATACACCATCACCATTATTTATCAGCCCCGCACCATATTCCCCGATTTTTTGGCATAATTCCACATCCTCTCTCTCAATGGTTTTGGCTTCTCTCACCACCAATTTATCGATTTCCTCAGCAGGTTTATCTGCATTCTCTTTTATTAAACCCGTTATTCTCTCAACCGCCCAGCGAAGATTAACCGCAGTGGGACGGGCATCGGCTATTTCTTCAGAGGCTTTTTTCATCAATTTGAAATATCCCTTTCCCACCGACTCCAAAAACTCCGCCGAAGCCAAAGACAAAGCATAAGCGGCCGCTACACCAATAGCGGGAGCTCCCCTTACGGTTAAATCTTTTATTGCGCCGATAACTTTTCGGTAATCGGTATATTCGAGATATTCCAGTTTTTCGGGTAGCGCTTGTTGGTTTAGGAGAATCAATCTCCTATCTTTCCATTCAATTGTCCGAAATGGGAGATCTATCGTTAACACTTCAAACCCCGATTATTTGAACGATGATATCGCGTGTTCTGGGCTTATTGTCGAAATTGATGACCACTATTTGCTGCCAAGTGCCAAGCAGCAACTTTCCGTTCTCAAACGGAACCGTCAATGACGGACCTAAAAGCGCCGACCGTAAATGCGAGAAGCCATTACCATCGCCCCAAGTTTTATCGTGATAATATGATTTCCCCGATGGGATTAATTTCTCGAAAAGCTCGGGCAAATCCTTCCCTAATCCCGGTTCATATTCGATAGTGGTAACACCGCCGGTGGAACCACCGATAAATATCGTTACATTCCCCTCGCTGAAACCTATTTCGGATATCTTCTCCCGCACCAAGGGAGTGATATCCGTAATCCCGCAAACAGCTTCCGCTCTGATTTTTACTCGGGTGGTTTTGATTTTCGCCACGCTTAAATTTCCCTTAAATTAGTTTAAAAAATTTTTACGAATAAATATCAAATCCCAATATTAATAAAATAAAAGAGGAAACGCAAGAAGCGTTTCCTCCATCAGGTTTATAAATAATTATCCTATACAAGCCAACTATGATTCTTTAACTGCCTCGATTAAATCAAGGAACGCCTTTTTCCCATCGGAGAAAAACATCAAAGTATTATCGGCGGCGAAAAGAGGATTGGGTATCCCCGCGAAACCGGGGCTTAAGCTCCGTTTTATCACCACCACCGTCCTCGCTTTATCAACATCAATAATCGGCATTCCGGCAATGGGAGATTTAGGGTCGGTCCGTGCCAACGGATTGACCACATCATTCGCCCCAATAACCAAAGCGATATCGGTCTGTTGCATCTCAGAGTTGGCTTCGTCCATCTCCTTAAGCTTATCGTAAGGGATATTCGCCTCCGCCAATAAAACATTCATATGGCCGGGCATCCTGCCGGCAACGGGATGAATCGCAAAATCGACTTCTATCCCCCGCTTTTCAAGAAGTTCTGCCAAATCCCTAACCGCATATTGGGCTTGAGAAACAGCCATACCATAACCGGGTACAATAGTTACTTTTCTTGCCGTGTCAAATAACATCGCCACTTCTTCCGCAGTGGTGGATTTAACCTTACCGGCATAAATCTCATCAGCGGTTGCGGTCTGCTCGCCGGGTCCCAGTACCCCAAAAAGAACATTGGTCAAGGAACGGTTCATCGCTTTACACATAATATTTGTCAATATGATTCCCGAAGCGCCGACCAACGAACCAGCTATGATAAGCACATTATTCCCAATTACAAAACCCGTAGAGGCAGCCGCCAATCCGGAATAAGAATTCAAAAGCGAAATAACCACCGGCATATCCGCCCCCCCTATTTGATTGACCATCAATACGCCCAAAACCGAAGAGACCGCCACTAACAACCAATAAAGCATTACGGATTTGGGATCCAAAACGATAAAAACCCCAAGTGTCACGATGATAATTCCCAAAATAGCGTTGATGAGATGTCTTCCCGGAAGAAGCACTGCTTTGCCGGGCATTATCCCTTGAAGCTTGGCAAAGGCAACCAAACTTCCCCAAAATGTAAC
>JALSTH010000068.1 GCA_026983835.1 Candidatus Zixiibacteriota bacterium
TCAACGCTACCTGTAATCAGTGTCATTCGCTTGAGATGGCTTCATTTTCCTCGATATCGTCTCATCCGATTAAATCCGGTGGCATTACCTGCGTCGATTGTCATAACTATTTCTCGGCGGTGAATAACCGATCTACAACCGATTCCGAAAACCGTACCTGTTATCGTTGTCATTCCGAGAAGGAGGGACCTTTCATATTTGAACACGATGCAACCCGTTATTACGGATTGGAAGATGGTGGATGTTTGAATTGCCATAAGGCTCACGGTTCGCCGTTCCAATACTTATTGAAAGAACCGGACATTCAAATGTGTCAGCAATGCCATATAGTTCCGGAGCATTTGACTGCCCACAATGGAGAATTCGCCGGTAGGGATTGTCTCGATTGCCATATCGATATTCACGGTTCCAATCATAATGACCATTATTTTTCCGATTGGATTTTGGGTAGTGATTGTTTTAACCCTGCCTGCCATGGCCATTAAGGAGGTAAAATGAAAAAAGCGAAAGACAATATATTGGTAAGGTCCCTGTTCGGTTTGGTTATAATATCTCTGTGTTTGGCCGGCGCTCATATAACAGCTTTTGCGCAAGTTAATGCCAAAGGTTCTGTCAGCATAGGTTATATCGGCTTCGATGGTGAGGGTAATCGTTCCGGCGCCTTCGAGCTGTTCGATACTTATGATGGTTTTGCCATCAATAATATCAGGGTGAATGGCAATTTTAACGAGCGCACTCGTTATTTTCTGGATTTGACGGATGTAAATTTCGATGGCAGAAAGGCTTCGTTGGATATCACCAACTTCGATTACTTTTCCCTTAAAGCCAATTACCGACAAACCCGCAGAATTTTCGACAGCAACGCATCTTCATCGGAAGATAGCAAGTTCTACTCCGGCAGATTTCAGGTTAATCCCTTAAAAGGGATTGCGGGCTATTTGGAATATCGGGGCAATAAATATGAAGGCGACCGTGTAGTTTATGGTATCTCTGATCAGGGTCTGTTCGGGGATTCTTACGATAGCAGGACAGGATATATCAAAAGCGGGGTTAAGTTGAACCGTAACGGTAATTATCTTGATATATCTTATGCCACTCGGAAATATGATGATAGATTGAATAATTCCCTCGACTCCAAGGCACGGATTTTAGGCGCCAATCTTTTTGTTAATGCATTACCGCAATTAAAGGCTCTTGTTGATTTCCAAAACATTCGGTCGAAAAAAGATCTTTCGGGGGATGAGATAAAGGAAAACCGTTTCGGTTTATCTTTCCTTACGAAACCATGGGAAAAATTATTACTTACCCCAAAGGCTGTTTACCGTAAAGTTAGCGGCGTACCTAACGATCCCGATTTCCTTTCTTATTTCGGCGGGATAGGGGGGGAATATCGCCTGCCCCATCGCTCTAATATTTCGGCGTCCATCGGTTATGAAATACGAGAAGCAGATACGAATCGGACCACCGCCATAGCATATTCGTTTGGATTGAAGGGGAGGCCGTTTAAACGGTTCGGCGGTAAATTAAAATTCGATAGCCACAATCGTCGCGACACATATGATGTTCTGCTGACCGGCTACGAAAACAGAATAGGATTTATAGCTGAAGCGGATTTATACTTAAAGAAGGAGACGACGGTAAAAGTTGGATTTAAATCGCGAATCCGTGAGAATAAAGATATAGACACAAAATCGGAATCGAGCGGTTTCTATTTGAAACTCGGCTCCAAATGTCGAAAGATAGTCAAAGCCTTTATAGTATTATCCGCCGAAGATGTGAAATATACTTCACCAGGTGAAGTGCTCGATTATAAGCTGAAAACAGCTTCCGGCAATGTAATGCTGACTCCCGGGGAAAAGATAATCCTTTCCCTCGGCGGTGCAGTGCTTGACTTTAACGGGGACATCGAAACCGCTAAATTGGATCTGACGACATCCATAAGTTATCGTTTCTGCGAGCAAATCGGCTTAAATATCTCTTACAGGAGATATGAACTTGACGGTCTTAACCTATCCCCGACCTACTACGAAGCGAATATAATCAATGTCGGGGCGACTTTTTATTTTGAAAAATAAACCCATTCATAACTTAAGGAGGATTGAATGTCGAAAACGCAATTAATATTTCTGTTGGCTATTTCGCTTATTCTATTGATTGCCATAACCGGGTGCGAAAGGAAGGTCACCGATCGAATAACCGAAGCTGTCGAGGCTCCGGAATTTATCGGCTCTGATGCTTGCCAATCCTGCCACTCGGATATTTACGCTAATTTTATCAAGAGCGGACACCCCTACAAGCTTAATAAGGTTTCGGGTGCAGCACCCACCTACCCCTACTCTTCAGTTCCCAACCCACCATCGGGTTATACTTGGGATGATATAACTTATGTTATCGGGGGATATGGGTGGAAAGCTCGTTTTATCGGCACGGATGGATATATTATAACAGCCGGGGGAAACAATCAGTACAACCTTGTTGATGGAAGTTGGTCCGATTATCACAAAGACGAAGTGAAACCTTATAATTGCGGGAGTTGCCATACGACCGGTTTTGATTCTGACTCGACGAAACATCAAGATAACCTTCCCGGTATTATCGGTTCATGGGCTTTCCCCGGGATACAATGCGAAGCCTGCCATGGTCCCGGAAGTTTGCATGCCGATGCGCCCCTTCAGGTACAAATGAAAATCGATCGCTCAGCGGCAAGTTGCGGCGAATGCCATATACGAGGGGATGTTGGTAAGATACCGGCCAGCGGCAACTTTATCAGACACCATGAACAATACAATGAATTGATGTCCACGACAATGGCTTCGTTGCGGTGTGTGGATTGTCACGACCCGCATATATCGACCCGTTATACTCCTGATGAGGCTATCGTGCTTGAATGTGAAAGTTGCCATTGGGACGAAGAGGTAGCTTTAGAAAATTCCGAACTTCCGCACTATAACAACGGTATCGAATGCACGGATTGCCATATGCCCGATGCGGATAAGAGCGCTTTGGCTGCCGGAACCTATGAGGGAGATTTACCCAGCCATTTGTTCGCTATTAATACCGATTCGACCGCCGAAATGATTTATTCGGAAGGCGGGAGTGATTGGGCTAACCCGTATTTGACCTTGGAATATACCTGTTTGAAATCCGGGTGCCATTCCTCGGAAACAAAGGGTTGGGCGGCTCGGCACGCTGATGAGGTTCACGGGGATTAAATACTAATTCCCATAGTTAAGATATATCGCCATCGGAGTCGGTGGAATGATAGGCGGTGGTATTTACTCCGTTTTGGGTTTGGCAGTTAGTATCAGCGGTTATGCGTCTTGGTTATCTAGCGACTACGAATAAATCCACCATAGCTTCCGTAATTGCAATATATGCGGGGACGATTATAGCCAATTTTATTTTTGATGAGGTGCGTAATAGAATTAAAGCAAAGTAAAAAACTCGTTAGGTGCTTCCCAATGTTTATGCATACCCTTACAAAATTATTGCTTTTAATCCATCTTTCAACTTTAAGGGGACTAAAACGCTTGACTGTTTCCTTCAGGTCTGCTAATATTTAATCTATTAGTTTACCCCTATCGGAGGAGAAATGAGCGACCCCACAAACCAGTTATTCGACAATAAACAAAAAGAACAATTCAAACCATATATCCCCGCCGATAAACCTATCCCCGAAATCACCGCGCAAGCAATAATATTAGGTTCCATTTTATCGGTCGTTTTCGGTGTGGCTAATGCCTATTTGGGGTTGAAGGTCGGGATGACGGTATCCGCATCGATCCCGGCGGCGGTTATATCGATGGCTGTTCTGCGAGGGATATTAAAGCGTGGGACAGTATTGGAGAACAATATCGTCCAAACTATCGGTTCTGCCGGGGAATCGTTGGCGGCGGGTGTAATTTTCACAATCCCCGCCTTTTTTATATGGAATGCCACCTTGCCGGAATTCAAGCAAACGCCATACAACATATCCCAATTACAGATAATAGGATTATCGCTCTTGGGGGGCGCATTGGGGATATTGTTTATGATCCCCCTGCGAAAATACTTGGTCGAGAGAGAACATAATAGACTACGGTTTCCCGAAGGGACAGCCTGCGCCGAGATAATCATCGCCGGTGACGAAGGCGGAAGTAAAGCCCGCACCGTATTTTTGGGAATGGGGATTGGTGCGCTATATAAAACCCTGATGAGTATCGCCCATATTTGGCCTGAGGAACCATATCAAAACCTATTCTGGAATAACGATCAGGGGAAGACAATCGGTTATAAAGGAGGGCATATCGCCATCGATGCCACGCCCGCTCTTTTTGGGGTGGGTTATATAATAGGACCTCGTATCGCCGCTTTAATGTTGGGTGGAGCGGTTTTGGGATATCTAGGAATAGCTCCGCTTTTGTCATATATAGGTTCATTCGATCCGTCGCTTATCGTAAAGCCCGGAAACATTCCTTTGGGTCAAATGGACCCGGGTCAATTAAGGAATTTCTATATTAAATATTTGGGCGTTGGAGCGGTTGCCTTGGGCGGATTCGTATCTTTGGCAAAATCGATTCCGGTAATAGTGTCGAGTTTGTCCACCGGACTCAAACAGTTGATGGGAAAGAAAACCGGGTCGGATACCGTACCAAGAACGGATAAAGATCTCCCTATGGAGATAGTATTGATTGGGTCAGCGGTTGTGGTCGTTTTGATTTGGTTGTTCCCCGGAACCGATTTGCATATACTCGGCGCGCTGTTAGCGGTCATTTTCGGGTTTTTCTTTGTGGTGGTGGCGGCGAGGATTGTGGGGATTGTCGGTTCATCGTCTTCCCCCGTATCCGGGATGACCATCGCTACCCTCTTGGTAACCTCTTTGATATTGCTGTCCTTCGGAGTTAAAGGAACCTCCGGAATGATAACGGCTATGAGCGTTGGGACGGTTGTTTGCATAGCCGTTTGTCTGTCGGGGGATATCGCTCAGGATTTGAAGACGGGTTATCTTTTGGGAGCAACGCCGTGGAAACAGCAATTAACCGAGTTCATCGGGCTGTTGTTCCCCGCATTGGCGATGGGGTTTACGGTTTTCCTTTTGGCTAAGGCGTTCGGCTTTGTCCCCGATGCCACCCACCCGGCGGCAAATATATTGGAAGCTCCTCAAGCGAATGTGATGGCTGTCGTGGTTCAGGGGGTGATGAATTCCAATCTCCCATGGATTACTATAATCGTCGGGATGATGCTTGCCTCTTCGGTGGAGCTTTTGGGAATCGGCTCGCTTCCTTTCGCCATCGGCTTATACCTTCCGCTTTCGCTGTCCACCCCGATAATGGCGGGAGGCTTGATTTCACTTATTGTCTCAAAAACAAGTGCCAAGGATATATTCAAGAAACGGGGGGAGAAAGGCATTTTGTTCAGCTCCGGATTAGTGGCTGGGGATGCGCTTATAGGCGTGCTGTCAGCGGGCTTGATAGTGGCGATACCCTCATTTAAGAGATTTAACGATACTCATAATGCCGGACTTGTCGGGGGATTCGGGCCATATCTATCCCTTATCGCTTTTGCCATAACCTGTTATTTTCTTTGGAGAGCAACCAAAATTAGTAAGTAGTCTTTCGTATTTTGGGGATATATCGTTTATATTCCGCCCTAAAAGAGCTTGACATTACTTCAATCAAACTTTAATATTAAATCAACACAAATGGGTAGCGGAAACTTCTTAAGGGTTAATTCTATTGACCCTTGCGGACTTAGGCTTAAATGATTTATTTGTATTATAACAAAGTCCGATTTTTAACCCGTTAATTTATGTGTTTAATTAAATTGAATATGGTACCGATGTTCGATATAAAAATTGTTGAGAGGGAATTGAAACAGGAGAAAAATCATTAATCGATATTCATCCTATGATGTTTTTTTATTGAATAGACGGCTATAGTAGCTCGCACTATGTAGAGAGAATTATCCAATAGGTATCTTTTACAAACGATTCACCCTCTAAATTATCTCGTTTTATTAAAATATTCACATTCATTTATGAAAAAGTTTTTTAGGATAATAGCCGAACTTGTTGCCGAGGGGACCGATACGGATATAGATTTGATTTTATCGAAATTGGAAATCCCCACCGATGATAAATTGGGGGATATTGCGTTTCCCTGTTTTCTGCCGGCAAAACATCTCCATAAATCGCCTCAAGATATTGCGATGGAATTAGCCTCCACCCTAAAACCGCCATCCGAGATATCCTCGATAAGCGCCGATGGACCTTATCTGAATTTCAAACTTTCCCGCAAATCGGTAGTTGAGGAGATTCTAAGCGAGGTTCGGTCCAAAAGGGAACGATACGGTTCCTCCGATGATTATGTCGGCCAAACGGTAGTAATGGATTTCTCCTCGCCGAATATCGCCAAACCGTTTGGATTGGGACATCTCCGTTCCACGGTAATCGGTAATTCGTTAATGAGGATCTACCGTTTCTGCGGATATAAGGCTGTCGGCATAAATCATTTAGGCGATTGGGGGACTCAATTCGGTAAATTGATATGCGCTTATAATTTATGGGGGGACAAAGACAAGCTCAAAGAGGATCCGATAAGCGAACTTTATAGATTGTATGTCAAATTCCATAAGGAAGCCGAAGGTGACCCAAGCCTTATGGAAAAGGGAAGGGAGTGGTTTAGAAAGTTGGAGGATGGTGATGAGTATGCCCTTACTCTTTGGAAACATTTCAAAGAATATTCGATGGCGGAATTCGATAAAATTTACGATAGGTTGGGAATAAATTTCGATTTTCAAACTGGGGAAAGTTTTTATAATGATAAAATTCCTGCGGTAATTAATCGTCTGAAAGATAAAAAGCTCGCTGAAACAAGCGAAGATGCTTTGGTGGTAAAACTCGATAAATACGATATGCCCCCCCTCCTGCTTAAGAAAAAAGATGAAACAACACTCTATGCGACTCGCGACCTCGCAGCGGCGATATATCGATACGATACTTTCTCTTTTGATAAGCTTTTCTACATTGTCGGCTCGGAGCAGAAACTCCATTTTCGCCAGCTCTTTAAGGTTTTGGAGCTGATGGGATATAAATGGGCTGATAACTGTTATCATATTGAATTCGGCAGGATAAAATTCGAAGGGGAGGAGATGTCAACTCGTAAGGGGAATATAATACTGCTCGAGGATGTCATCGGTAAATCTAAAAGGCTTGCCTTAAAAATCATCGAGGGGAAAAATCCGGACATCCCCAATAAAGATGATGTCGCCGAACAGATAGGATTGGGTGCGGTCATCTTCGCTCAGTTTTCTTCCCGGAGGATAAAAAATATATCTTTCAGCTGGGAGGAGGCATTAAATTTTGATGGGAGGACAGGTCCCTATTTACAATATACACACGCTCGTCTATGCTCTTTGGAGAGAAAAGATGTCGGGGAAATGCCAACCCCCCCGAATTTGAATTTATTGACCGATCAACGGGAATTCAGCATTTGTAAATTAATTGGGCGTTTTCCCATAATAATAAAATCGGCTTTAAGCGAAAATGAACCGTCACTTATAGCGAGCTACCTTTTGGAACTCGCATCGGAATTTAACGGATATTATCAAAATGTAAGGATATTGGTGGAAGATAAAGAGCTTAAAAGTGCAAGGATGGCTTTATCCGGCGCAGTTAAGATTATTATAAAAATCGGTTTAAATCTATTGGGCATCAGTTCGCCCGAAAGGATGTAATTTAGGATGTTATATTATGAATAAATTAATCAAAAAAGTAAAGCGGATAAACGGCACCATAGAATTGCCCGGCGATAGATCCATCAGCCATCGTGCGGCAATGATCGCTTCTTTAGCCGAGGGAACTTCGGAAATAACAAACTTTTCAGATTCCCTTGAATGTATGCAAACCATTGATTGTCTGAGGAAATTAGGTGCGGAGATAAATATCGATTCAAACAATTTGGAGGTAGTCGGGAAGGGGTTGGATGGTTTTGTAGCACCCAAATCGGAGCTGTTTGTCGGTAATTCCGCTACCGCTCTATGCTTATTGACAGGGCTTTTGGCCGGCTTTAAGTTTGAAGTTACATTGGATGGGAGTAAATTCATTAAGAATAGGTCATACAAAACCGTTCTTGACCCCTTGAGGGAAATGGGGGCAAATATAGAGTGCGAAAGGGATAGACCCCCCTTTAAGATAAACGGCTCCCACCTGATAGGAATCAATTACACCTTTGAACAATCTGTCCCTCACGGTAAATCGGCTGTCCTCTTTTCGGCGCTTAAGGCGGAAGGTGAAACGGTTGTCACCGAAAGGATCCCCAGCAGGGACCATACCGAAAGAATAATGCACCGTTTCGGGATTCCGGTGGAGATTTATATAGCCGAAAATCCGGAGGAATATGAGGAGTTGGACAGGAGGATGAAGAGGATTAAGCAAAAAATGATGTTCCGCGAGAAGGGGACGGAGGTTCATACTTGGGGCATTACCGGCTATGGACCTGCCCGCCTCCAGATACCGGGCGATATTACATTGGCCGCCCCGTTTATTACCGCCGCCACAATCCTGAAAAATTCCAATATCCAAATTAATAATATGGGCTTTAACCCGACGAGGAGCGGCTTCGTCGATTTGGTCAAACGGATGGGAGCCAATTTCAGTTTTTCAAAAAAGCGGGAAATGACCGGAGAACCTGTAATAGATTTAGGTGTTAGAACCGCAAGCCTTCGGGGTAGGCGTTTGGGGGGGGCTATTGTTCATAATATGATTGACGAAATCCCTATACTCACTGTTTTGGCAACCCAATCGGAAGGAACCACTGTTATACGGGAAGTCAACGAATTACGCTACAAGGAAACCGACCGCATTAGAGCATTATTCTTGAACCTGCGTAAGATGGGAGCTAAAATCGGGGAGCTGAAGGATGGATTGGTTATCGATGGAAGGTCCAATCTGCGCGGGATAGAAATTGATTGCCATAATGATCAAAGGCTGGTTATGGCATTTACTATAGCCGCCTTAACGGCTGAAGGAGAAACTCTGCTAAAAAATGTCGAGGGAATAGAAAACACTTTCCCCAGATTTTGGGATATGATAGCTGAAATTACCGATAATTCGGCTTTCGCTTAAAATTCGTATATACCGAGATAGTTTTGGGAATTTCAAACTTCTTTCGCCATATTAAATCAAAGGATATAAGTAAAAGCCAAATCGGGGGAAAAGGGGAAAAAATGGCGGAACATTTCCTTAAAAAACGAGGGATGTCTATTTTACACAGGAATTATCGTATCAATCATCTTGAGCTCGATTTGATTGCCCGGGATAAGGAGCATATCGTCTTTGTGGAAGTCAAGACATCGAGAACGGACAATTTCGGACATCCCGCAGAATGGGTTTATTATAAGAAAAGGAAAAATTTAATTCGGGCGGCAAGACTATTTCTCCGTCAGAATAATCTGTATGATAAACCATCCCGTTTCGATATTGTGGCGATTAAAATAATCGACGGGAAAACCAACATAGATTATTATCCCGATGCTTTCCCCTCCGAGTAATCAATGGCGTAGTAAATCTATTTTAGCAGTGTCATCTGTCCGGTCAAAACATTATTGCCCGTTTTTAATCTATATAGATAAATCCCGGAAGAAAAATTCCCCGCATTCCAAACCGCGGTGTGGCTGCCGGCTTTACTATAATTATCAACGAGGGTCGATACTTTTTGTCCGGCTAAATTATAGATATCAAGACGAACATCCGAATCTTCGCATAGTATATAGGAAATTGTTGTGGTGGCATTAAATGGATTTGGATAATTGTTGATAAGCATTTTTGGGGATGGCGGGACTTCGGCAACCGATTTTTCAAACCAAGGTGACGAACTCCAGTTTTTAGCTTCGCCGCTGCCACTATCGACTACGGTGAAGTTAAAAGTGTCCGCATGGATTATATTATCGGGGTATTCCCCGCAGTCGGCAATATACTTATATGTCCCGTTAGGTGCATAGGTGGGCACATATTGATTTATAGCCTCAGCGGTAAGAGTTTGATATGGATTAAGAGAAATATTGTTATATTGCTTTATCGGGCCATATAATCCGTATTCCGGGACATTTAACATAATCCAAACATCGACCGTTTGGTTTTCGGCTGTATTGTTCCTAAGCGATGCGGAATAAACAAATGAATCTCCCCCAATAATCTTCACCGGGGGATTAGCTGGAGCCATATCGACTAAAACTTCAGCGGCGGGTTTGGTGTTGCTGAAAATAAAGGAAGCCGTGTCCCAATTCGATATCGCCATATCCTTATACGGAGAGTTTCGATAGTAAATATTGACATAGTCCGATGGCGCAAATTTCAATGATACCCAGCCATCTTCCAATTGATAACAATATTTAGTTTTCGGATACACTATTCCATCTACTACGAGCGAATCGATCCCCTGTATATGCTTATCGTTTAGATAGAACAACTTTCTTGAGCCATCGCCGACAAATGTTTCCAAACAAGGGGTTTCCATCCGATTATCCACATCGGCGAATTCTATATTTTCTATGACCGATTCATAAGTATGACTCGATCCCCAAGACGCAACCCTATCGTAGGTTCCCCCGCTGTTGAGATAAACAAATATCACCCCCCACCATCTGCCACCGATAAAGTCATAATCGCCATCATTATCTACATCGGAAAACACAGCCGCCGAACCATAACCAAAGGACATTGAAGTCCAATCGGGTGTAGTGTGCAAAACCCCGTTATCCGAATAATAAATAACATAATTGCCGGAGCCGTTCTGTTGTTGGTTATAGGCAACGCCAAGGTCGAACCAACCGTCACCGTTTATATCGGCGAAATCGAATGAATTGCCGTTATCGGAATAATCGGCTACCCAACCGGGGGTAGTTCCTATTGAATCACCGTAATTATAATATATTTTTACCGGATCGCCGGAAGGTAGAAATGCCAAATCCAAATCGCCATCGTTATCGATATCCACCCATTGGACATCGTAGCTGGCGTCAGAATCGGCCGACCGCCAACTCGGAGTCGTTTCTAAAACCCCTCCTATATTGTAGAAGATAAGGTTTTCCTCATAAATGCCGTTGTATGATTCACCGGTAGCCACCGCCAAATCCAAATCGCCATCACCGTCAGCATCTCCGAAAGCGCAGCGGAATGAATAGACCGGCTCATCGCAGACCCAAGAGGGCGAATTTTCCAACCATCCGTTAATATTGTTATAAAGCTCGATATTCCCCGGTCCCCATCCGGAGGAGACATAATTCGACACCGCCAATTCGGGAAAGCCATCGGCATTTATGTCCCCCAATTCACAATGTCCCGAATATTCGGCGTTGTCCGATATCCAAGAGGCGCTGTTTGATAAAGCGCCGTTGTTATTCATATAAACATAGTTGTGGGACAGAGCCATATCGTTACCGTTGGAGACCGCAAAATCGAGGAACCCGTCCATATTTATGTCGCCGAAAGAACATCCGGTTCCATAATCGGAATCCTCGACTGAAAACCAATTTGGCTCATAATCGTATGGTACCTGCGCGGAAGCCCCAAAAGCAGTTATCATAATGAAGAAAACAGTCAATATAAAAACACGAAATCTCATTTTTCCCCCATTGGAAAATATGGTTATAATTTTCGAGGCGATAAATTGCGTAAAAGCCATTAAATTATATTCTCTGTTGAAAAACACTTTTAATAAAATAATTAAAGAATTTTATAAGTCAAGGATAATCCTTATTATTGATAGGTCCACAGGATGAGGGTTCAAGCGTGGAAATAATCCAATCGAATTATTGTTTGAAAAAGAATTTCATTTAGGGCTGAGAAATATAATCATATCCCCTTGTGGTGTGGTTGTCAAATTTTAGTTTGGGGATTTGTTATGGATTTGTAGTTGATAGAATTGCGATTTTAGGTTTTATATTATTGTTTCCCTTCCCATACACCAATAGCGGGATATCTTTTATCTTCCTTTTACCATTATTTTAGCTTATTTTAGCAAATGGGGTTGCGGAAAAAGTGCCATTGTGTTATTATTGGCGTTTTAGTATCAGGAGGAATAATTATGGCTTTTCAGAAAATTGTTATCGTCGGTGCAGGTGTAATGGGACAAGGCATCTCACGGGTCATCGCAGCCACCGGCACTGAAGTTATCTTAATC
>JALSTH010000069.1 GCA_026983835.1 Candidatus Zixiibacteriota bacterium
TTTAAGTTTCGCAGATAGGCAAGCATACGCCCTATCGAAAGAAGCATCGTTGCCTTCCATAGTAACTGCGGTAATAGCTTCGTTTTCTATGCTGATCTCATCGACCGAAGTAAAATCATTTTTTCTACCGAAACGGGTATCGCGGAAATACAGATAAAAATCGATATCATTCCGAAAATATCCGTAAGTTATTATTCCGGTGGCGCTGGTATTCGTAAACCAACTCTCATCAGGGTTTTTAGTGTATGTCTCGAAAACTCCTCCCTTAAGGACGGGGTCGAGAACCCAGCGGTAATCATCACCATACCAACTTAAAAGGTGGCTTTGCGATTTCGGGAGGTCAGGCCATTCGCCTGAATCGTTCAAATCGAACTCGAATTCGGATTTTAGCTTATCCAATAATCGCAGATCAAGGGGATTTAATCCTTTATTATCCTCCTCAACGGCTGAATCCATCGCGATAATAATATCGACGAAGTCTGAACGGGTGTAAGGCTTGGTGTTCAGCGCAAAACCATTTAGGTATCCCTCAGCGGCAAACCTTTCAACAATATCATACGCCCAGTGATTTAAATTAACAGGAGAAGTACCAGCGGAATGGGATATTGCTATTAACAATGGGGAGTATAAAAGGGATAAGCATATTATTAAAATTACCTTATTGATTCTATTCATTTATTAATCTCTAATAAATTTTAAAATATCTTTAACATAAATATTGAATCGGAAAATGATTATCATTATATTTTTTATCCGATATAGCCAGTACTCATTATAAATTCGAATGGATTAATAGTCAAAGACTATGAACGATAAAATTCCCCTCTTAAATCAAGATAAATGCGATTTATGCGGAACCTGTATCTCCGTTTGTCCTCCGGATGCTATGGAGCTTCACGAGAGATATCTGGAAATAAAACCGAATTTATGCGATTACTGCCAAAGATGTATAATAATTTGCCCCATGGAAGCTTTAGAGAGGGTCGATGAGTGAGCATTATGATATAATAGTAGTTGGCGCGGGTCCATCCGGTTCCACAGCGGCACGATTCGCCGTCGAAGGAGGCACGAAGGTCCTTCTTATTGAAAGAAAAAGGGATATTGGAATTCCCGTCCGATGTGCCGAAGGCGTAAGCGAAAAACCACTACGGGAATTTATCGAGCCCCAATCATCATTTATCCGTAATTATATATCGAGGGTAAGGCTGTTCGCGCCGAATGATATACCAGTGGTTTTAACCCCGTTAAACAGCGGCTATATCCTCGATCGCAGGGTTTTCGACAGGAAATTGGCGGAAATCGCCGCCGAAAAAGGAGCGGAAATCATAACCTCCTGCACGGCTATAGAAATAGAAAAACAAAGCGATGGAACGGTTGATCTTCTAATGTTCCATCGTGGAAGGGAAATAAAAGCTAATTGCAAAATTATAATTGGCGCCGATGGGGTTGAGTCAAGGGTTGGGCGATGGTTTGGTCTGGAAACGGTTACAACGATACATAATACGGAAGGGGCATTGGAATATGTTATAACCCATCCAAATATAAACAGGAAATTTTGCGACTTCTACTTTGGCGCCGAAATAGCTCCGGGGGGATATCTATGGGTTTTCCCGGGAGAGGAAAATACCGCTTCGGTCGGATTGGGTTGTGCTGGGGACAAACTCGTCAGAAACTCTTTACGAAACTTATTGAATAAATTCATAGATAGAAAATATCCCGGGGCGAAAATAATTTCGGAGGTTGCCGGAGGAATTCCTGTCCAAGCCACCTTGAAGGAAATAATTGCCGATAACCTTATGTTGGTAGGCGATGCCGCCCGTCAGGTAAACCCTATGACGGGAGCGGGGATTATAAACGGGATGATAGGGGGAAAGATCGCCGGAGAAACCGCCTCTAACGCAATTAACAATGGTTCTTGGAAACGGGAAGATTTTGTGGGTTATCAGGAAAAATGGCATAAACGGATAGGGACGGATCACCAAAAGTTTTTCAAGATGAAAGAAGTAATCAATAGGTTTTCCGACAATAGCCTAAATAAAATAGCCGATACGATTAATTCCCTCCCGGAGGATGAGCGGACTTTGCGGAAAGTTTTTATGACCGCCCTTTTCAAGCATCCAACGCTTTTAGGCGAACTCCGCCATTTATTTTAGCAAAATTTCATTTTCCCCCGAAATCCGAAAAAGGGCTTGAAATTACCAAAATTATCCATATATTTATTAATGTAATTCTTCAAATTTATCCTCGGAGGAAAAAATGAAAATCAAAGCAATTATTACTTTATCACTTTTCACAATTATTATCTTCGCCGCTCCGCTAATGGGACAAGAATGGGTGGAGTCCTCGAATGGTTTGGAAAACCCCTCTATGGAGGGCGGAAGAACAGAATTGGAATTTGCGGACATTAATTTGGATGGTAATATCGATTTGGTCTCTATCGGCGATCATGGTTCCCCTTATATCAATACGCCCGAACATGGAATTATGGTCTGGTTCGGCGATGGGCAGGGCAATTGGTCTGTTCACCAAAGCGGTAATTTCGGTTATGGTGGAATCGCTGTCGGCGATGTCAATAACGACGGCTATCCTGATGTCG